>JAKALD010000227.1 GCA_021813275.1 Pseudomonadota bacterium
GCTGGCTGCACGTGCGCCTGCCGGGCGGACCGGACGGCTACGTGCAGATCGGCGCGGTCTGGGGCGCGTAGGCCGTGGTGCCGGGCCGCCTCGCGGTGCTCGGCGCCGGGGCGTGGGGCAGCGCGCTCGCCGGCGTGCTGGCGCCGCGCCACCGGGTAACGCTGTGGGCACGCGACCCGGCGCAGGCACAGGCTATTGCGCGCACGCGCCGCAACGCGCGCTATCTGCCCGAGATCGAGCTTCCGGAGGCGTTGCGCGTCACCGCGGACCTCGACGCAGCGCTCGCGCAAGCCGAGCTGGTGATAGTCGCCACGCCCGTGGCCGGCCTGCGCGAGCTGCTCCTGCGGCTCGCCGCGGCGCGTTCGACGCCGCCGCTCGTGTGGCTGTGCAAGGGCTTCGAGCAGGGTTCCGGGCTGCTGCCGCACCAGGTGGTCGAGGCGGTGCGCGGCGCGCGCTCGCCTGGGGGTGCGCTCTCGGGCCCGTCGTTCGCGCTCGAGGTCGCGCAGGGGCTGCCGTGCGCGCTGACGCTCGCCTCGCGCGACGCAGCCTTCGCGCGCGAAGCCGCGGCGCTGCTGCACGGCGGGCGCATGCGCGTGTACTACAGCGACGACGTCATCGGCGTCGAGGTGGGCGGCGCGGTCAAGAACGTGATGGCGATCGCAGCCGGCATGTGCGACGGCCTCGGCCTGGGCCAGAACGCGCGCGCGGCGCTCGTCACCCGCAGCCTCGCCGAGATGACGCGGCTCGGGGTGGCGCTCGGGGGGCGCGCCGAGACGATCATGGGTCTGTCCGGCGCGGGCGACCTGATCCTGACGGCGACCGGCGATCTGTCGCGCAACCGGCGCGTCGGCCTGGAGCTGGCGCGCGGCGCCCGGCTCGACGAGATCCTCGCCGCGCTCGGGCACGTCGCCGAGGGAGTCCGTTCGGCGCCCGAGGTCGCGCGGCTCGGCGCGCGCCACGGCGTCGACATGCCGGTGACCGATGCGGTCTGCGCGGTGCTCGAGGGCCGGCTCACGCCGCAGGGGGCCGCCGAGCGGCTGCTCGCGCGCGACCCCAAGCGCGAGGCCTGAGCCCGGCCTCACGCGGCGCCGCTGAACCCGAGCTGGCGCCAGGCTTCGTAGACGACGACCGCGACGGCGTTCGACAGGTTCAGGCTGCGGTTCGCGGGCCGCATCGGCAGCCTGAGGCGCGCGTCGGCCGGAAAGCGCTCGAGGATTCTTTCGGGCAGGCCCGCCGTTTCCGCACCGAACACGAAGACGTCGCCGTCGCGGTAGCTCTGCTCGTAGACGCTGCGCTCCCCGCGCGTCGAGAGCGCGAACAACCGGCGGCCGGCGAGCGCGGCGCGGCAGGCCTCCCAGTCCGCGTGCAGCGTGACCTGCGCCAGATCGTGGTAATCGAGCCCGGCGCGCTTGAGCTTGCGGTCCTCGAGCGAAAAGCCGAGCGGCTCGACCAGGTGCAGGCGCACCCCGGTATTGGCGGCGAGCCGGATCGCGTTGCCGGCGTTCGGCGCGATCTCCGGCTGGCACAGCACGATGTCGATCACGGGCCGTCCTGGGGAGGCGCGGTGCGCGCCACGACCCAGTTCACCACGCGCGCCGCGCCGGCGCGCTTGAGCGCGCGCGCGGTCTCATCGAGCGTCGCGCCGGTGGTCATCACGTCGTCGAGCACGGCGGCGACCGCGCCGTCGAGCGCGGCCGGGCAGCGAAACGCGCCGCGCACGTTGCGCGCGCGCGCCGCCCACGGAAGCTCGGACTGCGCGGGCGTGTCGCGCAGGCGCTCGCACAGCTGCGGCGCGAGCGCGACGCCGAGCAGCGCCGCGAGCGGGCGCGCGATCTCCGCGGCCTGGTTGTAACCGCGCTGCGCCAGGCGCCGCGCCGACAGGGGAACCGGGACGAGAAAGCCCGCCCGCTCGCCGCGTTCGACCCTGGTCGCCAGCAGGCGCGCGAGCAGCGGCGCGAGCGCCAGCTCGCCGCGGTACTTGAGCGCGTGCACGAGCGCGTCGGCCGGAAAGTCGTAGCTCAGCGCGGCGACGCTCGCGTCGTAGGCGGGCGGGTGCGCCAGGCAGCGCCCGCAGACTTCGCCCGCCGGCGAGGCGAGCGCGCAGCGCGGGCACGCCGGCGCCTCGAGGCGCGGCAGGTCCGCGTCGCACGCCGCGCACAGCAGGCGCTCGACGGGCGCGGCGCCGCGACACAGGTAGCAGGTGCCGCCGAACAGATGGCTCGCCAGGCTCTTCGCGGTGCGGCTCAGCATGTGCGCTTGCGGGACGGCCCGCGCGGCGCGGGCCGGCCCTGCGCCGCCCGTCGCCCGCCGGTGCAGCCGATTATGCTCCGGCGGGGGCGGCGCGCTAGACTGCGACGCATGTGGACCGTCCGCAACCTCGCCGCGGCGCTCGCGCGCGGCGCGACTTCGAGCCGCGAGCTGACCGAGCAGGCGCTCTCGCGCATCGCCGCCCCGTCGGGCGAGGGCGGGCGCGCCTTCCTCAAGACCTATGCCGAGACGGCGCGTGCCGAGGCCGAGCACTCGGATGCGCTGCGGCGTGCGGGGATCGTGCGCTCCGCGCTCGAAGGGCTGCCCGTCGCGGTGAAGGACCTGTTCGACGTGGGCGGCGACGTGACGCGCGCGGGCTCGAGGCTCCTCGCCGACGCACCGCCCGCGGCGCGCGACGCGCCCGCGGTGGCGCGGCTGCGCGCCGCCGGTGCGGTGATCCTGGGCCGCACCAACATGGTCGAGTTCGCGTTCGGCGCGGTGGGCCTCAACCCGCACTACGGCACGCCGCGCAATCCCTGGGACCGGCGCCTCGGCAGGGTGCCCGGCGGCTCCTCCTCGGGCGCGGCGGTCGCGCAGGCCGACGGCATGTGCGTGATGGCGCTGGGCAGCGACACGCGCGGCTCGGTGCGCATCCCGGCGGCGCTGTGTGGGGTAACCGGCTTCAAGCCGACTGCGCGCCGCGTGCCGCGCGAGGGGGCCTTTCCGCTGTCCTTCACGCTCGATTCGATCGGCCCGCTCGCCAATTCGATCGACTGCTGCGCCGCCTACGACGCGCTGCTCGCCGGCGAGCCGGAGGCGCCGCTGCCCGAGCTGCCCGCGAAGGGCCTGCGGCTGCTCGTGCCGAAATCGGGCGCGCTCGAGGAGCTCGAGGCCCCGGTCGCGCGGGCGTTCGAGGCCGCGCTCGCGAAGCTCGCCCGCGCCGGCGCGGCGCTCGCCGAGGTCGCGGTGCCGGCGTTCGACCGCCAGGGCGAGTACTTCAAGTCCGGCGGGCTGCAGGGCGCCGAGGCGTATGCGATTCATCGCGCGCGCCTACACCGGCCGGCCGAATTCGACCCGCGCGTGGCCAAGCGCGTCATCCTCGGCAAGGAGCTCTCGGGCGCGGAGTATGTCGAGATCGGGCTGCTGCGCGAGGCGTACGTGCGCGAGGTCGGGACGCTCGCGGCGCCGTATGACGCGATCGTGATGCCCGCGGTGCCGTGCCTCGCGCCGACGATCGCCGAGGCCGACGCGAGCGACGAGGCCTACTTCCGCTGGAACGCGCGCGTCGTGCGCAACACCGGGCTGGTCAATTTCCTCGACGGCTGCGCGGCGACGCTGCCCTGCCACGAGCCGGGCAGCGGGCCGGTCGGGTTCATGGTGTGCGGCGTCGCGGGCGCGGACCGGCACGTGCTCGCGGTCGCCGCCGCGATCGAGCGGGCACTCGGCCCGCGTGGCTGAGCGCGGCGCGCAGGCGATCGACCCACGCACGGCGCGCCGACGCTTCGAGCGCGCGGCCGCCACGTACGCCGCGGCCACGCGGCTCGAGGCCGAGATCGGCGCGCGCATGCTCGAGCGGCTCGATTACGTGAAGCTCGCGCCGCGCCGCATCCTCGATGCCGGCGCGGGGCCGGCGCGCGAAGCGCGCGCGCTTACAGCGCGCTACCGCGCGGCGCGCGTCATCGCGCTCGACTTCTCGCTCGCGATGCTGCGCGCGGCGCGCGAGGGCCGGGGCACTCTTGCGCGTCTCGGCGCCCGGCTGCTCGGCGGGCCCAGCGGGCCGCTCGCGGTGTGCGCGCTGCTCGAGCGGCTGCCGCTCGCGGACGGCGCCGTCGAGCTCGTGTGGTCGAACATGGCGCTGCACTGGGCAGCCGATCCGTTCGCAGTGCTGCGCGAGCTCCGGCGCGTGCTCGCGCCCGAAGGGCTGCTCATGTTGAGCACGCTCGGGCCCGACACGCTGCGCGAGCTGCGCGCCGCCGCGGGCGAGGAGCGCGTGCACCGCTTCGCCGACATGCACGACCTCGGCGACATGCTGGTGGCCGCCGGCTTCTCGTCGCCGGTGATGGACATGGAGATGGTGACGCTGCGCTACGCGCGCCCGCAGCAGCTGCTCGAGGACCTGCGCGCGAGCGGCCAGACGCTCGCGCGCCCGGATCGCGCGCGCGGGCTCGCGGGCAAGGGCTTCGCGCGGCGCCTGCACGCGGCGCTCGCGCGCCAGACGCGCGGCGCGCACTTCGAGGCGAGCTTCGAGGTGGTCTACGGTCACGCCTGGAAGGGCATCCCGCGGCGCGCCGCCGACGGGCGCGCGATCGTGCGCACCGCTTTGCGCCGCCATAAGCGCAATTAAGCGCGGCAGCAGCCCAAGCGCGAGGACCGCGCGGGACCCGCCGCCTGTGGCGCAGAATTGTTGACTTATGGTAATTTAGCGCGCCTTACGCGTCGAGTCTGCGACTACGCCGTCCCGAGCAAGTGAGCATCGAAACCCCGCGGCGCGAACTGGCGTTCATGGGGCGAGGGCCCGGGTTCAGCCTGCTCGTCAAGCGCAACTGCTCGATCTCTCCGCACGGCCTGCTGCGCGTGTTCGCGCTGCTGGCGTGCGCGGCGATCGGCATCGCGGCGGCTTTCGCGCTGCTCGGCGCGTGGCTGATCCTGCCCTTCGCTGGGCTCGAGGTCGTCGCGCTCGGGGCGGCGTTCGTGCTGAACGGGCGTCACGCGCCCGACTACGAGCGCATCGAGCTCTCGGGTGGCCGCCTGACGGTGGAGCAGGCAGTCGCCGAGCGCACCGCGCGCTTCGAGCTCGACGCGCGCCTCGCGCGGGTGCGACTCGAGGGGGCAGCAGGCCGGGAGCGCGTGCTGTTGCGCGCGCCGGACGGGGAGTTTGAGATCGGACGCCACCTCGACGCCGGGACGCGCGTGGAGCTCGCGGCCGAGCTGACAAGAAGATTGCGGATTTGAATCGGGAGAGAGCAGCGATGGCAAGCAAGTGGGCACGAAGGGGCGCCAGTTGGGTCGCCGGAATGCTCGGCATGGCGCTTTCCGGCCTGGCGACGGCCGCGGAGTGGGATCTGCAGCCGGCCGCATCGCCGATCGCGGCCGAGATCCACACCCTGCACAACTACGTGATGCTGCTGGTGATCGTGATCTTCGTGGGCGTGTTCGGGGTCATGTTCTACTCCGTGTTCGCGCACCGCAAATCGAAGGGGCACAAGGCCGCCCAGTTCCACGAGAACACCACCGCCGAGATCCTGTGGACGGTGATCCCCGCGGTGATCCTGGTGGTGATCGCGCTGCCCGCGACCAAGACGGTGATCTGGCAGAAGGACACCTCCGATCCGGACCTCACGATCAAGGCCACCGGCTACCAGTGGAAGTGGGGCTACGACTACGTGCAGGGCGAAGGCAAGGGGATCCACTTCCTGTCGACGCTGTCCACGCCGGAAGACCAGATCGTCGGCAAGGCGCCCAAGGACGCGCATTACCTGCTCGAGGTGGACAACCCGGTGGTCGTGCCGGTGAACAAGAAGGTGCGCATCCTCAC
>JAKALD010000228.1 GCA_021813275.1 Pseudomonadota bacterium
CCCGGTCATGCCGAGCAGGTTGCCGCGCCGCGCGGTGGCCGGCGAGGACAGGCCCTTCAGCGCGAGGATGAAGCACACCGACGCGAGGAGGTACAGCAGCGTAATCTGGTTCGCGGTCATGCTGCCCCCGTCATTCGCCCGGCTTCGCCTTGGGCTGCTTCTTCTTGAACATCTCGAGCATGCGCTGTGTGACCAGGAAGCCGCCCGCCACGTTGACCGCCGCCAGGCCCACCGCGACGGCGCCCAGCACCGTGCCGAAGCTGAAGCTCGCCGGCGCGGCGGCGAGGATCGCGCCGACGATGATCACCGAGGAGATGGCGTTGGTCACGCTGAACAGCGGCGTGTGCAGCGCCGGGGTGACGTTCCAGACCACGTGGTAGCCCACGAACACGGCGAGCACGAACACCACGAGGTTGATGACGGTGGGGTCTACGGTTCCGGACATTTCGGCCTCTCTGGGAGTGCGGGCGCCGCTCGCGCCCGCGTCGTTCGTCGCTATTTCTGCGTCAGGGCGCCGTCGGCGCACACCTGCGTGCCGGCGATGATCTCGTCCTCGCGGTCGATCTTGAACGCCCCGGTCTTGGCGTCGAGCATCAGCGCGAGGAAGTTGTACAGGTTCCTCGCGTACAGCGCCGAGGCGTCGGTCGGCACGGTCGCCGGCAGGTTGGCGATGCCGATCAGCTTCACGCCGTGCTTGACCACGGTGCGGTCGAGCTCGGTGAGCGGGCAGTTGCCGCCCTGCTCCACCGCGAGATCGACGATCACCGAGCCGGGCTTCATCTGCCTTACGGTGTCCTCCTTGACGAGCACCGGCGCGCGCCGCCCGGGAATGAGCGCGGTGGTCACGATCACGTCGGACTGCAGCGCGCGCTGGTGCACCGCCTCGGCCTGGCGGCGCATCCAGTCCTCGGGCATCGGCCGCGCGTAGCCGCCGACGCCCTGCGCGATCTCGCGCTCCTCGTCGGTGAGGTAGGGCACGTCGATGAACTTCGCGCCGAGCGACTCGATCTGCTCCTTCACCGCGGGCCGCACGTCCGAGGCCTCGATCACCGCGCCCAGGCGCTTGGCGGTGGCGATCGCCTGCAGCCCGGCCACGCCTGCGCCGAGCACCATGACGCGCGCCGCCTTCACCGTGCCCGCGGCGGTCATCAGCATCGGGAAGAACTTGCCGAACTCCGCGGCGGCGAGCACCACCGCCTTGTAGCCGGCGATGTTCGCCTGCGAGGAGAGCACGTCCATCGACTGGGCGCGCGAGATGCGCGGCAGCCGCTCCATGGCGAATCCGGTGACGCCGCGCCTGGCGAGCGCCTCGAGCCCGGCGGCGTCGTAGGGATTGAGCAGGCCGACGAGCACGCTGCCCGGCTTGAGCAGCGCGCGCTCGGCCTCGAGCGGCGCGCGCACCTTGAGCACGATCTCGGCGTCGTAGGCCTCGGCGGCGCCCGCCACCAGCTTCGCGCCCGCCGCCTCGTAGTCCCGGTCCGGGTAGCTGGCGGCGGCGCCCGCGCCGGCCTGCACGCGGACCTCGTTCTTCGCGGCGAGCTTCTTCACGGTCTCGGGGGTCGCGGCCACGCGCGTTTCGCCCGCGAGGATCTCGGCCGGCACGCCGATTCTCATAGCGACGGTCTCCCTGGGAGCGCGCCGGCGGAAGGCCGGCGGCATTGCTTACCGAGGCGCGATTCTACCGCAGGCCGCCGCTCAGCGCCCGCGCGCGAGCGCGCGCTCGAGCAGCTCGAAGAGCGCGTGCACCGCGAGCGCGAGCGCCGCCGCCGGCAGCGCGCCCGCGAGCAGCAGCGTGTCGTCGTTGAGCGCGAGGCCCTGCACGATGCGCTCGCCGAAGCCGCCGGCGCCGATGAACGCGGCGATGGTCGCGGTGCCGACGTTGATCACCGCGGAGGTCTTCACGCCCGCGAGGATGGTGCGTGCGGCGAGCGGCAGCTCGATCCGCGCGAGGATCGTTCCCGGACGCAGGCCGAGGGCGCGCGCCGCCTGCACCAGGCCCAGCGGGGTCTGCGCGAGGCCCGCGTGGGTGTTGCGCACGATCGGCAGCAGCGCATAGAGGAACAGCGCAATGAGCGCCGGCCACAGGCCGATCGTGCCCGTGAGCGGGATCAGAAACGCGAGCAGCGCGAGCGCGGGAATCGTCTGCACCAGCCCCGTTGCCACGAGCACCGGCTGAGCCACGCGCGCGACCTTCCCGGCGAGAATGCCGAGCGGCACGCCGGCGAGCACCGCGGCCGCGAGCGAGTACAACACCAGCTCCAGGTGCTGCACGAGGAGGCGTCCGAAGTCGGGGGCGAACAGCGCCGCCCATAGCCCGCGCGGCTGCGGCGCCACCTTGTGGCCGAGGAACTCCGCGGCCACCGTGGCGAAGGGCACGTGATCGAGCTCGGCGCGCGCGTTGAGCCGCACCATGCGCTGCGCGTCGATCGTGCCCGCGAGCCGCGCGAAGGCGGCGAATGCCGCCGGAAAGCGGCGCGGCGCGTCGGCGCGATAAAGGAGCACCGCCTGGTAGGAGGGAAAGAAGTGCCGGTCGTCGGCGAGCACCGCGATGTGGTAGCGCTCGATCTTCGCGTCGGTCGAGTAGAGGTCGATCACATCCACCTCGCCCCTGCGCAGCGCCTCGTAGGCGAGGCCGTGGTCGATCCCGAGCGGGGTGGCCTGCGGCAGGCCGTACGCGCGCTTCAACCCCGGCCAGCCGTCCGCGCGCCCGAGGAACTCGTGCGAGAACCCCAGCCGCAGCTTCGGGTAGCGGGCCAGGTCCGAGATGTCGCGGATGCCGAGGCGCCCGGCCTCGCTCGCGCGCATGCCGAGCGCGTAGCTGTCGTCGAAGCCGAGCAGATCGCCCGCCTGCAGGCCGAGCGGCGCGAGCCTCGCGTTCAGCGCTGCAAGGTCCAGGGGCGCGTCGCTCGTCAGGATCTCGCGCGCGATGGTTCCGGTGTATTCTGGATAGACGTCGATAGCGCCGCTCCTGAGCGCCTGGTACAGGATCGCCGTATTGCCCATGCCGGCGTGGTAGTCGACCGCCGTGCCCGTGGCGCGCGCGCTCTGGGCGAGGATCTGGCCCAGCACGTAGGACTCGGTGAAGCGCTTGGAGCCGATCTGCAGCACGCCCTCGGCGCGCGCGAGCAGCGGAAGCAGCGCGAGCGCGAGCAGGACGATTTTCACCGTGCCCCGGTGGTCCGGAAGGGGTTGCCGAAAGAGCGCCACGGCGCGAACTGTACTTGAGGCCGAGCGACGGCGCGATCCGTCTCGGGTCTTATTCGATCTCCTGTTTTTCGAAGGGGTCGCTTTTTGACCCCCTTCGAAAAACAGGAGACACCCAGGCCGTCACTCACGCATTGGCGATCGACTGCTACCCCGATGCCCGCAGCGGGCGTTTTCTCCGCATCGCGCGATGCCTGCACCGCTTCGCGGGTCTCCGGCTCTTGCACGGGTCACAAGACGACCCGTGCAAGAGCCGGAGATCGGGGAAAAGCAACCCCAAACCGGGTCTCATTCGATCTCCTGTTTTTCGAAGGGGTCGCTTTTTGACCCCTTCGAAAAACAGGAGAAACCGGGGCGGCAGAACCTGCACGGCTGCTTGCATCACCGTGCCCTGTCCGCACCGCTTCGCGGGTCTCCGCCTTTTGCACGGGTCACAAGACGACCCGTGCAAAAGGCGGAGATCGGGGAAAGGCAAGACCGCGCCGCCGCTACCGCCCGTAGAACAGGTAGTGGTTGCGCCCCAGCTGCTTGGCGCGGTACATCGCGACGTCCGCGTTGCGCAGCAGCGCCTCGCCGTCGCCTGCGTCGTCCGGGTACAGCGAGATGCCGATGCTCGCGCCGAGGCCGAAGATGCGGCCGTCGCTGCGGAACTCGGACTGCAGCGCCGCCAGGATCTTCTCAGCGACCACCTTGCAGTCGGACTCGAGCTGCAGGTCGGGGATCACCACCACGAACTCGTCGCCCCCGTGGCGCGCCAGGGTGTCGGCCTTGCGCACGCAGCCCGCCAGCCGGTCCGCCACCTGGCGCAGCACGAGATCCCCGGCACGGTACCCGAGCGCGTCGTTCACTTCCTTGAAACGGTCGAGGTCGATCACCATGACCGCGACCTTGCGGTCGCGCCGCTGCGCGAGGTGCACCGCCTGCGCGAGCCGGTCGTCGAGCAGGCGGCGGTTGGGCAGCCCGGTGAGCGTGTCGTGGTAGGCGAGGAAGCGCACCTCGTCCTCGCGCCGCTTGCGCTCGGTGACGTCCTGTGACACGCCGATCACCCGGTACACGTTTCCGGAGGCGTCGTACAGCGGCTTGCCGCGCGCCGAGACCCACTTCACGCCGCCCTCGCGGCCGATCACGCGGTACTCGAGCTCGAGCACCTCACCGCGCCGCACCGCGCGCTCGCTCGCGGCGAGATAGCGCTCCCGGTCGTCGGGGTGGACCAGCTCGCGGTACTCGCCCCACTTGCGCCCCGGGCCGTCCGGCGCGCCGAGCAGCGATTCGGGGTTGCGGCCCCAGTGCACGCGATCGGTGGCGGCGTCCCACTCCCAGTGGTAGAGGTCGGCCACCTCGACCGCCAGGCGCAGCTTCTCGACGCTCTCGTGCAGCCGCGCGGCAGCCTGCTTCTCCTCGGTGATGTCGCGCGCAGTGCCCGTGGTGCCGACGACCGCGCCCTGCGCGTCGCGCAGCGGGATGGCGTTGAACGCCAGGTCCACGCGGGTGCCGTCGCGCCGCAGGTGGCGCGTTTCGTGGTTGAAGACCGCGCCGCCGTCGAGCAGCCTGCGGAACACCGTGTCGTCGCGCTCCCGGACTTCGGGCGCGAGGACCTCCGCGAAGGGCCTGCCGAGCAGCTCGCTCGCCTCGCAGCGGTAGATGCGCCGCACGCTCGCGGGATTGAGGTACGTCCAGCGGCCGGCGGCGTCCACCGACCAGACGAGGTCGTTCGAGGTCTCGACCAGGTTGCGGTACATGGCCTCGCTCGCGCGCACTGCGCGCTCGGCGGCGACGCGCGCGTCGGCGTCCGCGAACACGAAGATCGCCGCTTCCTGTGGCGCCTCGGGCCGGATGACGCGCGCGAGCGAGCGGCACCAGAGCTGCGAGCCGTCCTTGCGGACCACGCGCGCGTCGCGCTCCACGATCCCGCCTTCGCCCAGCTGCGCGTACACGTCGCGCCCCGCCGCGCGCCACGCCGCCTCCGAGCGGAACAGCATGCGCGTCGACTTTCCGGCCAGCTCGCCGGGCGCGTAGCCGAGCATCTGCTCGAGGCGCCGGTTGCAGCGCTCGATGACGCGCTCGCGCACGAACGCGACGCCGACCGGCAGCACGTCGAGCATCAGGTTCTCCTCCGCGAGCACCGCCTCGTAGTCCCGCTGCGCACGCTTGAGGTCGGATACGTCGGCGAGCACGCCCACGGCGCCGCCCTTGCGGGTGCGCATCGTCTTGCCGCGCATCCAGCGCCCGTCGCGCAGCTGGAACTCGCGCACCACGCCGCGGCCCTCGCGATGCAGGCTGGCGTGCTCGGCGAGCCAGGCCTCGCGCGGCGCGGGGTGCGGCGCCGCGCCCGTCTCGGCCCGGTACGCCTGCTCGGCGAGCGCTGCGTAAGGCGTGCCCACCAGCTCCGCGGCGCGGCGCCCGTCGCCGTAGGCGCGCGCGTACGCCTCGTTACACAGCGCCAGCCGGTCGGCGTCGTCCCACACGGAGAGCGCCTCCGGAAAGCTCTCGATGGCGTCGCGCAGCTGCGCTTCGCTGAGCGCCACGCGCGCCAGCAGGTCCTGGTTCTCGATCTGCGTGCGCAGCGTGTCCACGATG
>JAKALD010000018.1 GCA_021813275.1 Pseudomonadota bacterium
CGCGAACTTCTTCAAGGTCTACGACCAGATGCGCTCGCGCCTCAAGGGCAACCCCGTTCCGGTCCAGGTTCCGATCGGGGCGGAGGACAAGTTCCAGGGCGTCGTCGACCTGGTCACCATGCAGGCGATCTACTGGGACGACGCGACCCAGGGCATGAAGTTCGAGCGCAAGGAGATCCCCGCCGAGCTCGGCGCGACGGCGAAGGAGTGGCGCGAGAAGATGGTCGAGGCCGCCGCCGAGGCGAACGAGGAGCTCATGAACAAGTACCTCGAGTCCGGCGAGCTGTCGCTCGAGGAGATCAAGCAGGGCATTCGCGTGCGCACGATCAACAACGAGATCGTGCCGATGCTGTGCGGCTCGGCGTTCAAGAACAAGGGCGTCCAGGCGATGCTCGACGCGGTGATCGACTATCTTCCTTCGCCCGTCGACATCCCGCCGGTGAAGGGCCAGAAGGCGAACGGCGAGCCCGACGTGCGCAAGGCGGACGACTCCGAGCCTTTCGCGGGCCTCGCGTTCAAGATCGCGACTGACCCCTACGTCGGCCAGCTGACCTTCATCCGCGTGTACTCCGGCGTGCTGTCCTCCGGGGACACGGTGTACACGTCGCTGCGCGGCAAGAAGGAGCGCATCGGCCGCCTGCTGCAGATGCACGCCAACGAGCGCCATGAGATCAAGGAAGTGCGCGCCGGCGACATCGCCGCGGCCGTGGGCATGAAGGAAGTCACCACGGGCGAGACGATCTGCGACGTGAACAAGGTGATCACGCTCGAGAAGATGGAGTTCCCCGACCCCGTGATCTCGCAGGCGGTGGAACCGAAGACCAAGGCCGACCAGGAGAAGATGGGCGTCGCGCTCGGCCGCCTGGCGCAGGAGGATCCCTCGTTCCGCGTGCGAACCGACGAGGAGTCGGGCCAGACGATCATCTCCGGGATGGGCGAGCTGCACCTCGAGATCCTGGTGGACCGCATGAAGCGCGAGTTCGGCGTCGAGGCGTCCGTCGGCAAGCCGCAGGTGGCCTACCGCGAGACCTTCAGGCGGTCGATCGAGTCCGAGGGCAAGTTCATCAAGCAGTCGGGCGGCCGGGGCCAGTACGGCCACGTCTGGCTCAAGCTCGATCCGCAGCCGGCGGGCAAGGGCTTCGAGTTCGTCGACGCGATCAAGGGCGGCGCCGTGCCGCGCGAGTACATCCCGGCGGTGCAGAAGGGCGTCGAGGAGGCGCTGCGCGACGGCGTGCTCGCGGGCTATCCGGTGGTCGACGTGAAGACGACGCTCTTCGACGGCTCGTTCCACGAGGTGGACTCGAACGAGAACGCGTTCAAGATGGCCGCCATCTTCGCGTTCAAGGACGGCATGCGCTCGGCGAGCCCGGTGCTGCTCGAGCCGATCATGGCGGTCGAGGTCGAGACGCCGGAGGAGAAGATGGGCGACGTGATGGGCGACCTGTCCTCGCGCCGCGGCGTGATCCAGGGCATGGAGGACCTGCCGGGCGGCAAGGCGATCAAGGCCGAGGTGCCCCTGGGCGAGATGTTCGGGTATTCGACGACGCTGCGCTCGCTGACGCAGGGGCGCGCGACGTACACCATGGAGTTCAAGCATTACGCGGAGGCGCCGCGCAGCGTCGCGGAAGCGGTGATCAGCAGCAAGAAGTGACACAGAACAGGGACGCGTCATGGCAAAAGGTAAATTTGAGCGTACGAAGCCGCATGTGAACGTGGGCACGATCGGGCATGTGGACCATGGCAAGACGACGCTGACGGCGGCGATGACGCTGGTGCTGTCGAAGAAGTTCGGGGGCGAGGCGAAGGCCTACGATCAGATTGACAATGCGCCGGAGGAAAAAGCGCGCGGCATCACGATCAACACGGCGCACGTGGAGTACGAGACGGCCAAGCGCCACTATGCGCACGTGGACTGTCCGGGGCACGCCGACTACATCAAGAACATGATCACGGGGGCGGCGCAGATGGACGGGGCGATCCTGGTGGTCTCGGCGGCCGACGGGCCGATGCCGCAGACGCGCGAGCACATTCTGCTTGCGCGCCAGGTGGGGGTGCCCTACATCGTGGTGTTCATGAACAAGGCCGACATGGTCGACGACAAGGAGCTTCTTGAGCTGGTGGAAGTGGAGGTGCGGGAGCTTTTGTCGAAGTACGAGTTTCCGGGCGACAAGACCCCGATCGTGATCGGCTCGGCGCTGAAGGCGCTGGAAGGCGACAAGGGCGATCTGGGCGAGGGCGCGATCATGAAGCTCGCCGACGCTCTGGACAGCTACATTCCGACGCCGAAACGCGCGATCGACGGGCCGTTTCTGATGCCGGTGGAGGACGTGTTTTCGATCTCGGGGCGGGGCACGGTGGTCACGGGGCGGGTGGAGCGCGGCATCGTGAAGGTGGGCGACGAGCTCGAGATCGTGGGGCTGAAGGCCACGCAAAAGACGGTGTGCACGGGCGTGGAGATGTTCCGTAAGCTCCTGGACGAGGGCCAGGCGGGGGACAACATCGGGGTGCTGCTGCGCGGCACCAAGCGCGAAGAGGTCGAGCGCGGCCAGGTGCTCGCCAAGCCCGGCTCGATCACCCCGCACACCAAGTTCGAGTGCGAGGTGTACGTGCTCTCCAAGGAAGAGGGCGGGCGGCACACGCCGTTTTTCAACAACTACCGGCCGCAGTTTTACTTTCGCACGACCGACGTGACCGGGGCGGTGAGCCTGCCCTCGGGCACCGAGATGGTCATGCCCGGGGACAACATCAAGATGACGGTGACGCTGATCGCGCCGGTGGCCATGGAGCAGGGGCTGCGCTTTGCCATCCGCGAGGGCGGCAAGACCGTGGGCGCCGGCGTCGTCTCCAAGGTGATCGAGTAACGGACATGCAAAGCCAACGCATCCGGATCCGCCTCAAGGCGTACGACTACCGCCTGATCGACCAGTCGGCGCTCGAGATCGTGGACACGGCGAAGCGCACGGGCGCCGTCGTGCGCGGGCCGGTCCCGCTGCCGACGCGCAAGCAGCGCTTCGACCTGCTGCGCTCGCCGCACGCGAACAAGACTTCGCGCGATCAGCTGGAGATCCGCACCCACCTGAGGCTGATGGACATCATCGATCCGACCGACAAGACGGTGGACGCGCTGATGAAGCTGGACCTGCCCGCCGGGGTGGATGTCGAGATCAAGGTGCAGTGATTCTTTTGCCGGCGACTTTCTAGCCGGCGCGAGGGAAAGGCCGGGTTCGCCCGGAAGTTGATGAACAAGGCCGGCCAATTGCAGCCGGCGCCTCAAGGGAGGCGGAGCGCGGCGACGCGCTCGCTCCCGGGAACTGGACGAGGTCAACAATGACGATTGGACTTGTCGGCCGAAAAGTCGGCATGACGCGCATTTTCACCGACGACGGCGACACGCTGCCGGTGACGGTGCTCGACGTGTCCGACAACCGGGTGACGCAGATCAAGACCCGCGAAAAGGACGGCTACGCGGCCGTGCAGGTGGCGTTCGGCAAGCGGCGCGCGAGCCGGGTGTCCAAGCCGCTCGCGGGCCATCTCGCCAAGGCCGCCGTCGAGGCGGGCCACACGCTGCGCGAGTTCCGCGCCGCGGCGGGCGAGCTCGCCAACCTGAAGGTCGGCGGCAAGATCGGCGTCGAGCTGTTCAAGGTGGGCCAGAAGGTGGACGTCTCGGGCGTGTCCATCGGCAAGGGATTCGCCGGCGTGATCAAGCGCCACAACTTCTCCTCGAACCGCGCCAGCCACGGCAACTCGATCTCGCACAACAAGCCGGGCTCGACCGGCCAGGCGCAGGACCCGGGGCGCGTGTTTCCGGGCAAGCGCATGGCGGGTCACCTGGGAGCGGCACGCCGCACGGTGCAGAACCTCGAGGTGGTGCGGATCGACGCCGAGCGCCAGCTGCTGCTGGTGCGGGGCGCGGTGCCGGGCTCCAAGGGGCGGGACGTCATCGTGCGCCCGGCGGTGAAGGTCTGAGGGGGCGCCATGGAGCTCAAGCTGATCAACGACCAGGGTGCCGCGGGCACTTGCGACGCGCCCGATGCGCTGTTCGGGCGCGCCTTCAACGAGGCGCTGGTGCATCAGGTCGTGGTGGCCTACCAGGCGCACGCGCGCGTCGGCTCGCGCGCCCAGAAGGATCGCGGCGCGGTCAAGCACTCGACCCGCAAGCCGTGGCGGCAGAAGGGCACCGGGCGCGCGCGCGCCGGCATGACCTCGAGCCCGCTGTGGCGCGGCGGCGGCAAGATCTTCCCGAGCTCGCCGGACGAGAACTTCGCGCACAAGGTCAACCGCAAGATGTACCGCGCGGGCATGGCGTCGATCCTCTCGCAGCTCGCGCGCGAGGACCGGATTCGCGTGGTCGACGAGTTCAGGGTGGACGCGCCGAAGACCAAGTTGCTCGCGCAGAAGGTCAAGTCGCTGGGCTTCGAGGGTGTGCTGGTGATCACCGACGAGATCGACCAGAACCTGGCGCTCTCGTCGCGCAATCTGCCGCACGTCGAGGTCATCGCCGCTCGCCACACGGACCCGGTTTCGCTGATCCGCTACCCGAACGTCCTGCTCACGAAAAAGGCGCTCGCGCGGCTCGAGGAGATGCTCAAATGACGGCGCAGAGGAAGTACGACGCCGAGCGGCTGATGAACGTGGTGCTCGCGCCGGTCGTGTCGGAAAAGAGCACGCAAATCGCGGAGCGCGACCGTCAGTACGTGTTCCGCGTCGCCGATGGCGCGACCAAGCCCGAGATCAAGGCGGCCGTCGAGCTGCTGTTCAAGACCAAGGTCACCTCGGTGACGGTCAGCAACGTGAAGGGCAAGCAGAAGCGCGCGGGCCGGTTCGTCGGCCGCAGGCGCAGCTGGAAGAAGGCCTACGTCAGCCTCGCACCGGGCCTGGAAATCACCTTTGCGGCAACGGAATGATGAACCACGCTGCGTTGCAGCGCAGGAACTGCCTGCGCCGCAACGCGTAACGTCAGAAAAGGCTTAGTGCGATGCCACTCGTCAAAGTAAAGCCGACCTCGCCGGGCCGGCGCGCGCTCGTCAAGGTCGTGACCCCGGAGCTCCACAAGGGCGAGCCGCACTGGCCGCTCATCCGGCGGCAGTCGAAGACCACCGGGCGCAACCACCACGGTCACATCACGATGCGGCACAAGGGCGGTGGCCACAAGCAGCATTACCGCGTGGTCGACTTCAGGCGCGAGAAGGACGGGGTGCCCGCCAAGGTCGAGCGGCTCGAGTACGACCCGAACCGCAGCGCCATCCTGGCGCTGCTGCTGTACGCCGACGGCGAGCGTCGCTACATCGTCGCGCCGAAGGGCGTGACACCGGGCATGCAGCTGGTTTGCGGGCCCGAAGCGCCCATCAAGTCCGGCAATGCGCTGCCGCTGCGCAACATCCCGGTCGGCACGACGGTGCACTGTGTCGAGATGCTGCCGGGCAAGGGCGCGCAGATTGCCCGCTCGGCGGGCGCGTCGGTGCAGCTGCTCGCGCGCGAGGGCTCGTACGCGCAACTGCGCATGCGCTCCGGCGAAATCCGCAAGGTGCACGTCGAGTGCCGCGCGACCATCGGCGAGGTCGGCAACGAGGAGCACAACCTCGAGTCGATCGGCAAGGCGGGCCGCAAGCGCTGGCGCGGCGTGCGGCCGACGGTGCGCGGCGTGGCGATGAACCCGATCGACCACCCGCACGGCGGGGGCGAGGGCCGCACCGCGGCGGCCCAGCCGCCGGTGTCCCCGTGGGGCGTACAGACCAAGGGCTACAAGACCAGGCGCAACAAGCGCACGCAGGCGATGATCGTGCGCGCGCGGCGCAAGGCATAAGCGAGAGGCGCAGCGATGGCTCGTTCGATCAAGAAGGGTCCGTTCGTGGACCACCATCTCATGAAGAAGGTCGAAACCGCGCGCAGCGCGGGCGACCGGCGGCCGATCAAGACCTGGTCGCGCCGCTCGACGATCATTCCCGACTTCGTCGGTCTGACGCTGGCGGTGCACAACGGCAAGCAGCACGTGCCGGTGTACGTGACCGAGAACATGGTCGGCCACAAGCTCGGGGAGTTCGCCCTCACGCGCCAGTTCAAGGGCCACTCGGCCGACCGCAAGACCGCCGCCCCGGGGACGCCCGCGCCCGCTGCGCCTGCGGCGCCGGCCGCGGCGAAGAAGTAAGGAGCGAGCGATGGAAACCCGAGCGGTTCTACGCGGCGCGCGGCTTTCCGCGCAGAAGGGCCGGCTGGTCGCGGACATGATCCGCGGCATGCCGGTGGACAAGGCGCTCAACGTCCTCGGCTTCACGCCGAAAAAGGCGGCGGCGGTCATCAAGAAGCTGCTCGAGTCGGCGATCGCCAACGCCGAGCACAACGACGGGGCGGACATCGATACCCTGACGGTGAAGCGCATCCACGTGGAGCGCGGCGCCTTCCAGAAGCGCTTCCAGGCGCGCGCCAAGGGCCGCGGCAACCGGATTCTCAAGCACACGTGCCACATCTACATCACGGTCGGGGACTCGGAAGAACCGCGCCGCGGCGCAACGCGAAACGTCTGAAAAGGCAACTCATGGGACAGAAGATCAATCCGATCGGCTTCCGGCTGGCGGTCAACCGCAACTGGAGCTCGCGCTGGTACGCGAGCAACCGCACCTTCGCGCCGATGCTGGCCGACGACATCAAGGTTCGCGAGTACCTCAAGAGGAAGCTCGCGCACGCATCGGTGGGGCGCGTCGTGATCGAGCGGCCGGCCAAGGATGCGCGCATCACGATCTACTCGGCGCGCCCCGGCGTCGTGATCGGCAAGAAGGGCGAGGAAATCGAGGCGCTGAAGTCGCAGCTCCGGCGGATCATGGGCGTGCAGCAGGTCCACGTGAGCATCGAGGAGATCCGCAAGCCGGAGATCGACGCGCAGCTGATCGCGGATTCGATCGCGCAGCAGCTCGAGAAGCGCATCATGTTCAGGCGGGCGATGAAGCGCGCGATGCAAAACGCGATGCGGTTGGGCGCGCAGGGCATCAAGATCATGAGCTCCGGGCGCCTGAACGGCATCGAGATCGCGCGCACCGAGTGGTACCGCGAAGGCCGGGTGCCGCTCCACACGTTGCGCGCCGACATCGACTACGGCTTCGGCGAGGCGAAGACGACTTACGGCGTCATCGGAATCAAGGTCTGGGTGTACAAGGGCGACGTGATGCCGAAGAGCGAGGCACCGGCCGCGCTGCCCGCCGCGCCCGCCATCCCGGCCGAGGAGCCCGCGAGGCGGACGAAGAAGCCCATGCCGAAGGCGGCTCCGAAGCGCGCTCCGGCCAAGGACAAGCCCGAGGGCGAGGCGAAGAAGCCCGTGCGGGCGCGGCCCGCGAAGAAGGAAGAAGGTGAGGCGGCGGCGAAGCCCAAGACCACGGTCAAGCGCACGCGCAAGCCGCTGGCGAAGGAAGGCGAGCCCGGCGGCGAGCAAGGTAGCAAGGAGTAATCGATGCTTCAGCCAGCACGCACCAAGTTCCGCAAGCAGCAAAAAGGGCGCAACACCGGGGTCGCCACGCGCGGCGCCAGGGTGTCGTTCGGCGAGTACGGCCTCAAGGCGCTCAGCCGCGGCCGGCTCACCGCGCGCCAGATCGAGGCGGCGCGCCGTGCCATGTCGCGTCACATCAAGCGCGGCGGGCGCATCTGGATCCGGGTCTTCCCGGACAAGCCGGTTTCGCAGAAGCCGGCCGAGGTCCGGATGGGCAACGGCAAGGGCAATCCGGAGTTCTTCGTGGCCGAGATCCAGCCGGGCAAGGTGCTGTACGAGATGGACGGCGTGACCGAGCCTCTGGCGCGCGAGGCGTTCGCCGTGGCCGCGGCCAAGCTGCCGTTCAAGACCGCGTTCGTTCACCGGATGCTGGGGTAAGCGATGAAAGCGAGCGAACTTCGCGCCAAGAACGGCGACGAGCTGCGCAAGGAGCTGAGCGACCTGCTGCGGGCCCAGTTCGGGCTGCGCATGCAGCTCGCGACGCAGCAGCTCACCAACACGAGCCAGATGAGGAAGGTGCGCCGCGACATCGCGCGGGTGCGCACCGTGCTTAAGGAGAAAGCGGCCAAATGAGCGAGCAAGCGACAGCCGCGCACCCCGCG
This sequence comes from Pseudomonadota bacterium, assembly GCA_021813275.1. Taxonomy (GTDB): domain Bacteria; phylum Pseudomonadota; class Gammaproteobacteria; order Burkholderiales; family SG8-39; genus JAKALD01. The sequence goes on from JAKALD010000018.1 coordinate 8,077, forward strand.
AAGAACCGGCGCACCCTGGTCGGCCGCGTGGTGAGCGACAAGATGCGCAAGACGGTGACGGTGCTGATCGAGCGCCGGGTGAAGCACCCGGTGATCGGCAAGACGATGACCCGCTCCAAGAAGTACCACGCTCACGTGGAGGCGGGCGAGTTCGGCCTGGGCGACCTGGTCGAGATCGCCGAGTGCCGGCCGATTTCGCGCACCAAGGCCTGGCGCGTGACCCGGCTGCTCGAGAAGTCGAAGGGCGTGTGACCGCGGCCGCATGGCGTCCTTGCCCGGGCGCACCCGGACAGGCTAAAATCACAGACTTTTCGTTCCCCGCGCTCGGTGCGTCGGGGCGATGACCCGGACGGGGTCCAAAACTGGCCGCGCGAGCTCCGGCCCGCGCGGAATAAGTTGGATGGAGAAGAGCAATGATCCAGATGCAGTCCGTATTGGACGTCGCCGACAACACCGGTGCGCGCGCCGTCACGTGCATCAAGGTGCTCGGCGGCTCGAAGCGCCGGTACGCGTCGATCGGTGACGTCATCAAGGTGAGCGTCAGGGACGCCGCGCCGCGCGGCCGCGTGAAGAAGGGCGAGATCTACCACGCCGTCGTGGTGCGCACCGCGCAGGGCGTGCGCCGCGCGGACGGCTCGCTCATCAAGTTCGATTCGAACGCGGCGGTGCTGCTTTCGCCCAAGTTCGAGCCGATCGGCACGCGCATCTTCGGGCCGGTGACGCGCGAGCTGCGCACCGAGCGCTTCATGAAGATCGTGTCGCTCGCGCCCGAGGTCCTGTAAGCGCTCGCGCCGAGGAGAACCGCCATGCAACACATTCGCAAGGGCGACGAGGTGATCGTCATCGCCGGCCGCGACAAGGGCAAGCGCGGCACAGTGCTGCGCCGTGTCGACGACGAGCACGTCGTGGTCGAGGGCGTGAACCGCGTCAAGAAGCACCAGCGCCCCAATCCGATGAAGGGGCTCACCGGCGGCATCGTCGACAAGGACATGCCGATCCACGTCTCCAACGTGGCGCTGTTCAATCCCGCCACGCAGAAGGCCGACCGCGTCGGCGTCAAGGTGCTCGAGGACGGCCGCAAGGTGCGGGTATTCAAGGCGAACGGCGAGCAGGTCGACGCATAAGGGAAGCGACGATGGCAAAGGCAGCAGCGACGCACAAGGAGAAGGCCGGCGCGCCCGTGCCGCCGGCCCGCCTGCAGCTCTTCTACCGCGACAAGGTGGTGCCTGAGCTGATGAAGAAGTTCGGCTACAAATCGGTGATGCAGGTGCCGCGCATCGAGAAGATCACGCTCAACATGGGCGTGGGCGAGGCGACCGGCGACAAGAAGATCCTCGACAACGCGGTGGGGGACATGATCAAGATCGCCGGGCAGAAGCCGGTCGTGACCAAGGCGCGCAAGTCGATCGCGACCTTCAAGGTGCGCGCCGGGTTCCCGATCGGCTGCATGGTGACCCTGCGCGGGGCCCGCATGTACGAGTTCCTCGATCGCCTGGTGAACATCGCGATCCCGCGCATCCGCGATTTCCGCGGCGTCTCGAGCCGGGCCTTCGACGGGCGCGGCAACTACAGCCTAGGCGTCAAGGAGCAGATCATCTTCCCCGAGATCGAGTACGACAAGATCGACGCGCTCCGGGGCCTGAACGTCAGCATCACCACCACGGCGAAAACCGACGACGAGGCGCGCGCGCTGCTCGCCGCGTTCCGTTTCCCGTTCAAGAGCTGAGGTATCCAATGGCGAAGCTCGCACTCAAGAACCGCGAACTCAAGCGCCGCAAGACGGTCGACAAGTTCAGGGCCAAGCGGCAGGCGCTGCTCGAAGTCATGGGCGATGCCCGGGCCTCCGACGAAGACAAGGAGGCCGCGCGCGAGAAGCTGCAGAAGCTGCCGCGCAATGCTTCGCCCACGCGCCTGCGCAACCGCTGCGCGCTGACCGGGCGACCGCGCGGCGTGTACCGCAAGTTCGGCCTGGCGCGCAACAAGCTGCGCGAGCTCGCGCTGCGCGGCGAGGTGCCCGGCGTGATCAAGGCCAGCTGGTAAGGAGAGCGCTATGAGCATGAGCGATCCGATCGCGGACATGCTGACCCGCATCCGCAACGCCCAGGCGTCGGGACGTGCCGACGTGAGCATGCCCTGCTCGAAGCTCAAGGTGTCCATCGCCAAGGTGCTGAAGGACGAGGGCTACATCGAGGACTTCCAGGTGCGCGAGGACAAGGCGCAGAAGGAGCTGCGCATCGGCCTGAAGTACTACGCGGGTCGTCCGGTGATCGAGCGCCTCGAGCGCGTCTCGAAGCCGGGCCTGCGCGTGTACAAGGGGCACCACGAGGTCCCGCGCGTGATGAACGGGCTCGGCGTCGCCATCCTGTCGACCTCGCGCGGCGTGATGACCGACCGCAGGGCGCGGGCCGACGGCATCGGCGGCGAAGTGCTGTGCATCGTGGCGTAAGGAGCCGGGCATGTCACGCATCGCCAAGAACCCGATCGCGCTGCCGAAGGGCGTCGAAGTGACGCTCGCGGCCGGCACGGTATCGGTCAAGGGCCCGCTCGGGATCCTCGCGCGGCGGCTCGATCCGAACGTCGAGGTCGCGAAGGACGGCGACCGGCTGCAGTGCAGGGCGCTGGGCAACTCGCGCCAGGCGCGCGCGATGTCCGGCACCATGCGCGCGCTGCTCGCCAACATGGTCGCCGGGGTGACCAAGGGCTTCGAGCGCCGTCTCGCCCTGGTCGGGGTGGGATACCGCGCGCAGGCGCAGGGCGACAAGCTCAACCTGTCGCTCGGGTTCTCGCATCCGGTGGTGCACCAGATGCCAAAGGGCATCAAGGTGGCGACGCCGTCGCAGACGGAGATCGTGATCTCCGGCGTCGACCGGCAGCTCGTCGGCCAGATCGCCGCCGAGATCCGCGACCGCAAGCCGCCCGAGCCGTACAAGGGCAAGGGCGTGCGCTACGCGACCGAGGTCATCGTCCTCAAAGAGACGAAGAAGAAGTAACGGAGATCGGCCATGTTCGAGAAGAATTCCGCCCGGCTGCGCCGGGCACGGCAGACGCGGCACAAGATCCGCGAGCTCGAGGCGCTGCGGCTCACGGTGCACCGCACGAACTGCCACATCTACGCGCAGATCAGCTCGCCGGCGGGCGACAAGGTGCTGGCGGCCGCATCGACGCTCGAGAAGGAAGTGCGCACGCACGTGAAGAACGGCGGCAACGTGAAGGCGGCCGCGATCGTGGGCCAGAGGATCGCCGAGAAGGCGAAGCTCGCCGGCATCGAGAAGGTCGCGTTCGATCGCGCCGGCTACAAGTATCACGGCCGGGTGAAGGCGCTGGCGGACGCGGCGCGCGCCGGCGGACTCAAGTTCTGACGCAGGGACAGACGACATGGCCAAGATCCAACCCAGAATGCAGACCGAGGACCGCTCGGACGGGCTGCGCGAGAAGATGGTGTCGATCAACCGCGTCACGAAGGTCGTGAAGGGCGGCCGCGTGCTCGGCTTCGCGGCGCTCACCGTGGTCGGCGACGGCGACGGCGGCGTCGGCATGGGCAAGGGCAAGGCGCGCGAGGTCCCGGTCGCGGTGCAGAAGGCGATGGAGGAGGCGCGGCGCAAGATGTTCAAGGTGAGCCTCAAGAACGGCACCCTGCAGCACGCGGTGACCGGCAGGCACGGCGCGGCGGTCGTGCTGATGCAGCCCGCGCACGAAGGCACCGGCATCATCGCCGGCGGCCCGATGCGCGCGGTGTTCGAGGTGATGGGCGTCACCAACATCCTCGCCAAGTGCTTCGGCTCGACCAACCCGTACAACGTGGTGCGCGCGACGCTGCAAGGGCTGCAATCGATGAACACCCCGGCCGAGGTCGCGGCGAAGCGCGGCAAGAAGGTCGAGGAAATCCTGGCCTGAGGCGCGCGATGGCGAACGACAAGATCAAGGTGCAGCTGGTGAAGGGGCTCGCAGGCACGCGCGCCGAGCATCGTGCGACGGTGCGCGGCCTCGGGCTGAAGCGCCTGCATCACATGGTCGAGCTGACCGACACGCCGGAGGTGCGCGGCATGCTCGACAAGGTCAAATACCTGGTACGGCTGGTGAAGTGACGGCGGAGGATCCGATGCGTCTCAACGACATCAAGCCCGCAGCGGGCTCCAAGCAGGCGCGCCACCGGGTCGGCCGCGGGGTCGGCTCGGGCTGGGGCAAGACCGCCGGTCGCGGACACAAGGGCCAGAGGGCGCGCGCGGGCGGGTTCCACAAGGTCGGGTTCGAGGGCGGCCAGATGCCGCTGCATCGGCGCCTGCCGAAGCGCGGCTTCACCTCGCTCACGCGCGACGCGTACGCGGAGGTGCGCACCGGCGAGCTCGAGAAGATGAAGGCCGCCGAAATCGACCTCGCGGCGCTCAAGGCCGAGGGCGTGGTGCCGCGCGGTGCGCTGACGGCGAAAGTGATCCTGTCGGGAAAGCTCTCGCGCAAGGTGACCCTGAAAGGCGTCAAGGCGACCAAAGGCGCGCGCGCCGCGATCGAGGCGGCGGGCGGCAAGCTCGAGGAGGCGCAGGGCGCCGCCTGAGCGCCCGCACGCGAGGACCGAGCACGTGGCCACCCTCCCCAACATCGGCAAGTCCGGTCGCTACGGCGACCTGAAGCGCCGGCTGCTGTTCCTGCTGGGCGCGCTCGTCGTGTTCCGCATCGGCGCGCACATTCCGGTGCCCGGCATCGACCCGTCGGTGCTCGCCGACCTGTTCAAGAGCCAGCAGGGCGGGATCCTCGGCATGTTCAACATGTTCTCGGGCGGGGCGCTGGCGCGCTTCACGGTGTTCGCGCTCGGCATCATGCCGTACATCTCCGCCTCGATCATCATGCAGCTCATGACGTCCGTCAGCCCGCAGCTCGACCAGCTGCGCAAGGAGGGCGAATCGGGGCGGCGCAAGATCACGCAGTACACGCGCTACGCGACCGTGTTCCTGGCGTTGTTCCAGGCGACCGGGATCTCGATCGCGCTGGAGTCGCAGCCCGGGCTGGTGCTCGACCCCGGGCTCATGTTCCGCGTCACCACGGTGACGACGCTGGTGACCGGCACCATGTTCCTGATGTGGCTCGGCGAGCAGATCACCGAGCGGGGCCTGGGCAACGGCATCTCGATCATCATCTTCGCCGGCATCGCGGCGGGGCTGCCGCACGCGATCGCGGGGACGCTCGAGCTCGTGCGCACCGGGGCGATGCACCCGCTGACGGCGCTCTTGATCGCCGCGGCGGTCGTGCTGGTGACCGCGTTCGTGTGCTTCGTCGAGCGCGGCCAGAGGAAGATCCTCGTCAACTACGCCAAGCGCCAGGTCGGCAACCGCGTCTACGGCGGGCAGAGCTCGCATCTGCCGTTCAAGCTCAACATGTCGGGGGTGATCCCGCCGATCTTCGCGAGCTCCCTCATCCTGTTCCCGGCGACCGTGCTCGGCTGGTTCGGCTCCTCCGAGGGCATGTACTGGCTGCGCGACATCGCCTCGACGCTCAGCCCGGGCCAGCCGATCTACGTGCTGCTGTATTCGGCGCTGATCGTATTCTTCTGCTTCTTCTACACGGCGCTGCAGTACAACCCGAAGGAAACCGCGGACAACCTGAAGAAATCGGGAGCGTTCGTCCCAGGCATCCGGCCGGGCGACCAGACCGCGCGCTACCTCGAGAAGATCCTCACGCGCCTCACGCTGGGCGGCGCGGTGTACGTGACGCTCGTCTGCCTGCTGCCCGAGTTCCTGATCCTGAAGTGGAACGTGCCGTTCTACTTCGGCGGCACGTCGCTGCTGATCATCGTGGTGGTGACGATGGACTTCATGGCCCAGGTCCAGGCCTACATCATGACGCACCAGTACGAGAGCCTGCTCAAGAAGGCGAATTTCAAGGGCGGGCTGCCCGTGCGCTGAGTGGAGGGAAGGCGAGCGCGAGCATGGCCAAGGAGGACGTGATCCAGATGCAGGGCGAGATCGTGGAGACGCTGCCCAACGCGACGTTCCGCGTGCGCCTGGAGAACGGCCACGTCGTGCTCGGCCACATTTCGGGGAAGATGCGCATGCACTACATCCGCATCCTGCCCGGCGACAAGGTCACGGTGGAGCTCACGCCGTACGACCTGACACGCGGCCGCATCGTGTTCCGGGCCAAGTAGCGGCCGGAACGTCGAATCGCGACGCGCAGCGAAGGAGAGGCGAGCAATGAAAGTGATGGCTTCGGTCAAGAAAATCTGCCGCAAGTGCAAGATCGTCCGGCGCAAGCGGGTGGTGCGGGTCATCTGCTCCGATCCCCGCCACAAGCAGCGTCAGGGATGATGCAACTTCTTGAGCAGGCTGGCTTTTCGCGATAAAATCTCAGGTTTTCCGCACTCGGCCCAAACTCTGGACTAGCACATGGCACGCATCGCTGGCATCAACATTCCCAACCACCAGCACGCCGAGATCGCGCTCACCGCGATCTACGGCATCGGCCGCGCGCGCGCGCAGGCGATCTGCGCCGCCGCCGGCGTGGAGCGCACGCGCAAGATCAAGGATCTGACCGACACCGAGCTCGACCGGCTGCGCGAGCACGTCGGGCGCATCGTGGTCGAGGGCGATCTGCGGCGCGAGGTGTCGATGTCGATCAAGCGCCTGATGGACCTCGGCTGCTACCGCGGCGTGCGCCACCGCAAGGGCCTGCCGGTGCGCGGCCAGCGCACGCGCACCAACGCGCGCACGCGCAAGGGCCCGCGCAAGGCGGCGGTGAAGCTCACCGCGCCGGCGGGCAAGGCCTGACCGACCAGCTGAGGATATCCATGGCAACCAAGACCACCCCCACGCAGCAGCAGCTGCAGCAGACGGCGGCGGCGCGCGCGCGCAAGAAGGTCAGGAAGAACGTGGCCGAGGGCATCGCGCACATCCACGCCTCCTTCAACAACACGATCGTCACGATCACCGACCGCCAGGGCAACGCGCTCGCCTGGGCGACCTCGGGCAACGCGGGCTTCAAGGGCTCGCGCAAGTCGACGCCGTTTGCGGCGCAGGTGGCCGCGGAGCGCGCGGGGCGCGTCGCGCAGGAGTGCGGCGTGAAGAACATCGAGGTGCGCATCAAGGGGCCCGGCCCGGGACGCGAGTCCGCGGTGCGCGCGCTCAACGCGATCGGCCTCAAGATCAGCAGCATCTCGGACGTGACCCCCGTTCCGCACAACGGCTGCCGGGCGCCCAAGCGGCGCCGCGTGTAAGGAGACGCCATGGCAAGGACCTTGGACGCCAAGTGCCGCCAATGCCGCCGCGAGGGAGAGAAGCTGTTCCTCAAGGGCGAGAAGTGCTTCACCGACAAGTGCGCCATCGAGCGCCGCAGCTACGCGCCCGGCCAGCACGGGCAGAAGAGCGGCACGCGCATGTCGGACTACGGCAAGCAGCTGCGCGAGAAGCAGAAGCTGCGCAAGATCTACGGCGTGCTCGAGCGCCAGTTCCGCAAGACCTACGCGGAAGCTTCGCGCTCCAAGGGCGTGACCGGCGAGCGGCTGCTGCAGCTGCTCGAGACGCGCCTGGACAACGTGAGCTACCGCATGGGCTTCGGCGCCTCGCGCACCGAGGCGCGCCAGATCGTGCGCCACAACGGCATCCTCGTGAACGGCGAGCGCGTCAACATTCCGTCCTACCAGGTGCGCCCGGGGGACGTGATCGAGGTCGCCGACAAGGCCAAGTCCCAGCTGCGCGTGAAGGCGGCGGCCGAGGCCGCCGAGTCGCGCGGCGTGCCGGAATGGATGGAGGTCGACGCCAAGGCGCTCAAGGGCACCTTCAAGTCGCTGCCCGCGCGCGTCGACCTGCCCTCCACGATCAACGAAAGCCTCGTCGTCGAGCTGTACTCGAAGTGACGGGGCCGCTCGCCGCAACGCCTTAAGGACGAAAAATGCCGCAGACCGGATTTCTCAAGCCGCGCATCGTCGACGTTCAGAACCTGTCCCCGTACCACGCCAAGGTCACGATGGAGCCGTTCGAGCGCGGCTATGGCCACACGCTCGGCAACGCGCTGCGCCGCGTGCTGCTGTCGTCGATGCCGGGCTATGCGCCCACCGAGGTGCAGATCGCGGGGGTGGTGCACGAGTATTCCACGCTCGACGGCGTGCGCGAGGACATCGTCGACATCCTGCTCAACCTGAAGGGCGTGGTGTTCCGCCTGCACAACCGCCAGGAGGCGATCCTCGCGCTGAAGAAGAAGGGCGAGGGCGCGGTCACCGCGGGCGACATCGAGGCCTCGCACGACGTCGAGATCGTCAATCCCGAGCACGTGATCGCCCACCTTTCGAGCGGCGGCAAGCTCGAGCTGCAGATCAAGGTCGAGTCCGGGCGCGGCTACGTTCCGGGCAACATGCGCTTCCTGCCGGAGGAGACCAAGGGCATCGGGCGCATCATCCTGGACGCCTCGTTCAGCCCTGTGCGCCGCGTTTCCTACTCGGTCGAGTCGGCGCGCGTCGAGCAGCGTACCGACCTCGACAAGCTGATCATCGACATCGAGACCAACGGCGCGATCGAGCCCGAGGAGGCGATCCGCTACGCGGCGCGCATCCTGGTCGACCAGCTCTCGGTGTTCGCGCAGCTCGAGGGCACCGCGCTGCCGGCGGAGCAGCCGAAGTCGCCGGCGGTCGATCCGATCCTGCTGCGGCCGGTCGATGACCTGGAGCTCACGGTGCGCTCGGCGAACTGCCTCAAGGCCGAGAACATCTACTACATCGGCGACCTCATCCAGCGCACCGAGACCGAGCTGCTCAAGACGCCGAACCTCGGGCGCAAGTCGCTCAACGAGATCAAGGAAGTGCTCGCCTCGCGCGGCCTGACGCTCGGCATGAAGCTCGAGAACTGGCCGCCGGCCGGGCTCGAGCATCACCGCGGCTGAGCCCGCGGCCATAACGAGGACGACACGCCATGCGCCACGGTCACGGGCTCCGCAAACTCAACCGCACCTCGGCCCACAGGCTCGCGATGTTCCGCAACATGACGGTGTCGCTCCTGCGCCACGAGCAGATCACGACCACGCTGCCCAAGGCGAAGGAGCTGCGCCGCATCGTCGAGCCGGTCATCACGCTCGGCAAGCACCCGAGCCTCGCCAACCGCCGGCTCGCCTTCAACCGGCTGCGCGACCGCGACGTGGTCGGCAAGCTGTTCGCGGAGCTCGGGCCGCGCTACGCGAAGCGCAACGGCGGCTACCTGCGCATCCTGAAGAGCGGCTTTCGCAAGGGAGACAACGCGCCGCTCGCGCTGGTGACGCTGCTCGACCGCCCGGAGCAGCCGGCGGCCACGCCGGAAGAGAAGAAGGCCGCATAGGCGCACCGGGCGTGCGCACGCGCAAAGGCCGGGCACGTCCCGGCCTTTTTGTTTTGACTGACGGGGAAACGCGATGCGCGATCGCGCGCTGCGCTCGGCGAACAAGCTGCGCCTGTGGCTGCGCCAGCTCGGCCCGGGCCTGATTACCGGGGCCGCGGACGACGACCCGAGCGGGATCGCGACCTATTCCCAGGCGGGCGCGCAGTTCGGCTTCAACGTCCTGTGGAGCGTGCTGCTCACCTATCCCATGATGGTGGGCATCCAGATGATCAGCGCGCGCATCGGCGCGGTGACCGGCCAGGGCGTTGCGGCGAACATCCGGCGCCTCTACCCCGGCTGGGTGCTGCACCCGCTCGTCGTCCTGGTACTGATCGCCAACACCATCAACATCGCGGCGGATCTCGGGGCGATGGGCGAGGCGCTGCAGCTGCTGGTCGGCGGGCCGCGGCACGGCCAGGTGCTGCTCTTCGGCCTCGCCTCGCTGCTGTTGCAGGTCTACATGCCGTATCCGCGCTACGCGCCGCTTCTCAAGTGGCTGGTGGTCGCGCTGTTCGCGTACGTCGCGACCGCGTTCGTGGTGAACGTCCCGTGGGGCGAGGTGATCTCCGGCACGCTCCTGCCGTCGATGCGTTTCGAGCGCAGCTACATCTTCGCGGTCGTGGCCGTGTTCGGCACCACGATCAGCCCGTACCTCTTCTTCTGGCAGGCATCGCAGGAGGTCGAGGAGCAGCGCGTGGCCGGCTTCCCGGGCCCGCTCGCCGCCGAGCGCGCCAGCGTGGAGCTGCAGCGCATCAAGGTCGACACCTACCTGGGGATGGGGTTCTCGAACCTGGTGGCATTCTTCATCGTGCTTACCACGGCGGTGACGCTGCATCGCGCAGGCATCACCGACATCCAGACCTCCACCCAGGCGGCGCAGGCCCTGCGGCCGCTCGCAGGCGAGTTCGCCTTCGCGCTGTTTGCCGCGGGCATCGTCGGGACCGGGATGCTCGCCGTTCCGGTCCTGGCGGGTTCGGCGGCGTACGCCGTCGCCGAGGCTTTCGACTGGCGCGCGGGCCTGTGGTACAAGCCGATGGAGGCGCGCGGCTTCTACTTCATCATCGTCGTGGCCACGCTGATCGGGGCGCTGATCGACTTCAGCCCGATCGATCCGATCAAGGCGTTGTACTGGGCTGCGGTAATCAACGGCGTCGTCGCGCTGCCCATCATGGCGGTGATGATGCTGCTCGCCGCGCGCCCCGAGGCGATGGGCTCCCACGTCGTGAGCCCGCGGCTGAAGCTCATGGGCTGGGCGGCCACTGCCGTCATGGGGCTCGCGGTCGGGCTGCTGGTGTACACGTCGGTCTCCTGACCGGGCGCGGCTACAATCGCCGCATGCTGCTCGTGCTGTACACCGATTTCGGCGCCGCGGATCTATACGTCGGCCAGATCAAGGCCGTGCTCGCCGATTGCGCGCCGCGCGTGCCGGTGATCGACGCGCTGCACGACGCGCCCGCTTTCGGCATCGAGCCGAGCGCGCACCTGCTGGCGGCGCTCGCGCGGCGCTATCCCGAGGGAAGCGTGTTCCTGGCGGTTGTCGATCCGGGCGTCGGCGGGCCGCGCGAGGCCATCGTCGTCGACGCGGACGGCCGGACCTTCGTCGGTCCCGACAACGGCCTGCTCGCGGTCCTCTGGGAGCGCGCCGCGCGCCGGCGCTGCCGCCGCGTGCGCTGGCGGCCGGCGCGGCTCAGCGCGACATTTCACGGCCGCGACCTGTTCGCGCCGGTCGCGGCCGCGCTGGCGCTCGCTCGGGTGCCGCGCGGGTGGCTCGTACCGCAAGCCGCGCCGGACGTGCTACCGGGCGCGGCCGACCTGCCGCGCATCGTGTATGTGGATCACTACGGCAACGCCGTGACCGGGCTGCGCGCGTCGGCGATTCCGCGGAACGCGCGGCTGCGCGCGGGGGATCGATCGTTGGCGCGGCGGCGCACGTTCGGCGACGCGCGCCCCGGCGAGGCCTTCTGGTACGAGAACAGCCTCGGGCTGGTCGAGCTCGCGGCCAACCGAGCGAGCGCCGCGCGCCTATTGGGGCTGCGGGTAGGCAGCCCGGTTGCGGTGCTCCAGCTGCGGCTCAGAGCACGACGATCGCGCGGTAGTCGTTGACGTTGGTGCGCGTCGGGCCGGTGACGACCAGGTCGCCGAGCGCGGCGAAGAATCCGTAGCTGTCGTTCGCCGCGAGCAGCTTCTTCGCGCTCATGCCCTGCTCGCGCGCGCGTTGCAGCGAGGTCGGGCCGAGCAGCGCGCCCGCGTTGTCCTCCGAGCCGTCGATGCCGTCGGTGTCGGCCGCGATCGCGTGCACGCCGGCGAGGCCGTCGAGCTCGATCGCGAGCGCGAGCAGGAACTCCGCGCAGCGCCCGCCGCGGCCGCTCGCCGAGCGCACCGTCACCGTGCACTCGCCGCCCGAGAGCAGCGCGACCGGCGGTGCGAACGGCCGGCGGTAGCGCCGCACCTCGCGCACGAGCGCCGCCATCACCTTCGCGACTTCGCGCGCCTCGCCGGTGACCGAATCGCCGAGCACGACCGGCTCGATGCCGGCGCTGCGGAACACTGCGGCAGCGGCGTCGAGGGCGCCGTGCGCGCTCGCGATCACGCGGTTCTCGACGCGCGCGAACACGGCATCGCCCGGCTTGGGGGTTTCCGGGCGCTCGCCGCGCGCGCCGGCCTCGAGCACCGCGCGCACCGCGGCGGGAGCAGCGAGCTCGTAGCGCGCCAGCACGTCGAGCGCGTCGCGGTAGGTGGTGGGATCGGGCGCACAGGGTCCCGATGCGACGTGCGTCGGCTCGTCGCCCGTGACGTCCGAGATGATGAGCGCGAGCGTCGGGGCGCGGCACGCCGCCGCGAGGCGCCCGCCCTGGATCGCCGACAGGTGCTTGCGCACCGTGTTGATCTCGCGGATGTCCGCCCCGCAGCGCAGCAGCTGCGCGGTCAGCGCCTTCAGGTCCGCCGCCGCCAGGCCTTCGGCCGGAAGGCCGAGCAGCGCCGAGCCGCCGCCCGAGAGCAGCGCGAGCAGCAGGTCGTCGGGCCCGAGCGCGTGCACGGCGTGCAGGATCTCGCGCGCCCCCGCCTCGCCGGCCGCATCGGGGATCGGATGGCCGGCCTCGACGACCCGGATGCGCGTCGTGGGCAGGCCGTGCGCGTAGCGCGTGATCACCAGGCCTTCGAGCCTTGCCTCGCCCGGCCAGGCGCGCTCCACGGCGGCGGCCATGGCCGCCGCCGCCTTGCCCGCGCCGACCACAAGCGTGCGGCCGCGCGGCGTGGCGGGAAGCTCGGCGCCGACGATCTTCAGGGGGTCCGCGGCAGCGACCGCGGCGCGGTAGCTACGCTCCAGGAGCTCGCGCATGGCGCAGGGATCGTGCGCGCGGCGGCGCGCTGCGCACCTCAGCCGAAGCTCTCTTTCGCGGCCTCGCGTCCGAGCGCGTACAGCTTGGGATAGGCGCTGCGGAACGCGGCCCGGATCTCGGCGGCCGGCACGTCGGCGTACCTGCCGCGGTCGCGCAGGTACTCCATGTGGCGCCGGTTGTCCTCGTCGTACGGATGGAAGATCGAGTCGTGGCGGCCGTCGAACTCGAGCGGCTTGACGCGGAACTTCTGGCACAGCGCGAGATTGAACGCGGGAGTCGCCTTGACCCACGCGCCTTCCAGGTGGAGCTCGGCGTAGCCGTGGTAGATGAACAGGTCGCTGCCGATGTGCTCGAGCAGGCGCGGCGTCGAGAGGTGGTTCTTCACGTCGGCGAAGCCGATGCGCGCCGCGACGCCGGCCGAGCGCGCGCAGGCCGCGAGCAGCGCCGCCTTGCCGACGCAGAAGCCCTCGCCGGCCGCGAGGCAGCTCGAGGCGCGGTAGGTCGCGTCGTCGGTGAAGTCGAGGAACGGGTTGTAGCGGATCCGGTCGCGCACCGCGTAATACAGCGACACCGCGCGCTCGAGCGGACTCGCGCCGCGGGCGTGCTCGCGCGCGAACGCCGCGACCGCCGGATGGTCGCTGTCGATGTAGCGCCCCGGGGAGAGGTATTGCTGCATGGTTTCCATCAGCCGTCCAGCCTCATCAGCTTGCGCGCGCCCGCGAACAGCCTGCTCGCCGGGTTGCCCAGCTCCTCGATCACCGTGAGATGGTTGAATCCGGGCATCCCGATGTCGTCGCCGGCAACCGAGCGCCAGCGCTGCCGCAGCAGCTGGTTCTGGCGCTTGAACTCGGAGCTCTCCAGCCCTCCGACGCAGGTGTAGAGCGGGGCGCGCGTCGCCGGCGGCAGGTAGGCGGGCGAGAGCTTCAGCGCGCTTGCCTCGTCGAGCCGCAGGTCGTCCTTCAGGAAGTCGACCTGCATCATCGGCCGCAGGTCGTACAGGCCGCTCACCGCGAGCCCGCCCTTGAACAGGTTCTTCGGCAGGCGCGCGTCGTACACCGGCCACAGCGCGGCCATCATCATCGCCGTCAGGTGCCCGCCCGCGGAATGCCCGCAGACGTAGAGCCGGTCCTGATCCATGCCGTAGTCCTCGCCGTGCAGCCACAGCCAGGCGGAGGCGCGCAGGACCTGCCGGACGATCTCCTCCATCGTGACCCTCGGGCACAGGTCGTAGTTCGCCACCACCAGCGAGATCCCCGCGTCGATGCAGGCCGGGGCGAGGAACGAGAAGTCGCTCTTGTCGAGCGCGCGCCAGTAGCCGCCGTGCAGGAACATGAGCGCGCTGCCGTCGCCCTTGCGGGCGGGGAAGATGTCGAGCGTCTCGCCGGTGGACGGGCCGTACTGGCGATCGAGGTAGCACACCATCGAGGCGCGCGTGCGCGCCGAGCGCTCCGCCCAGCGCGCGAAGATCTGGGGATGCTCGGGAATCGCCGCGCGCGCGTTGTATTCGCGGCTGTAGAAGGCCTGCTCGCCCATCGCGCTAGCCGCGCCGCTCGCGCCACAGCCCGAGCGCGAGCTGGGCGGGGCGATCGGAGTACGAGAACAGCACGCACTCGCCGTGCGCCTCGAAGCTCGCAGCCTGCCAGCTCGGCACGACGAAGATGTCGCGCGGTCCGAAGGCGAAGCTCTGCGCGCCGATCCTCACCGTGCCGGCGCCCTCGACAACCGAATACACCGTCGCATCCGTCGAGCGATAGGGCTGCGAGGCGAAGCCCCTGGGGAGCAGCTGGACGAAGCTGCCGATCGTCGGCATCGCGAAGCCGCCGGTGAGCGGATTGACGAAGCGCATCTTCCAGCCGTGGCAGGCGTCCGGATCCTCGCTCTTCGAGAGCGTCTCCAGCGTCTCGCGGCTGCGCTCGTACGGGTAGCTGAAGATCGGCGAGGTCCTGGCGAACGGGGCCACCGGCTCGAGCGGCGCGAGGTTGTGGCCGAAGCGGTTGTACGAGTCGCCCTCGGGCCTGGCGACCGGCTGCACCTCCTCGGGGTAGGTCTCCATGAAGCCGGCATCGAAGAGCTGCACGATCTGGATGTCGAGGCCGTCCATCCACACCACCGGCTCGCCGCCGGGGTTGCCGTGATCGTGCCAGGTCCACGGCGGCGTGATGATGAAATCGCCCGGGTGCATGGTGGTGCGCTCGCCGTCCACCGCCGTGTAGGCGCCCGATCCCTCGACGATGAAGCGCAGCGCCGACTGCGTGTGGCGGTGGCTCGGCGCGATCTCGCCGGGCAGGATCAGCTGCAGCCCGCAATAGAGGCTGCGGGTGAGGCACGACTGGCCGCGCATGCCCGGGTTCTCGAGGATGAGCACGCGCCGCACCGCTTCCCTGGCCGTGATCACCTTGCCCGCCTCCATCACGTACGGGCGGATGGCGTCGTATTTCCAGAGCGCAGGCACGCAGGGCGTGGCCGGTTGCGGCGGCACCAGGTTGTGCAGCACCTCCCAGAGCGGCGTCAGGTTGTCGCGATCCATGCGCCGGTAGAGGTCGGCGCGGGCATCCTGGACGGCAGGCTGGGCGGCGGTCTGCATGCGGGCCTCCTCGGGACGGGTCGCGGAGAAGCGGCGATCAGGGCGTCGATTCTAGCAAAGCGCTGCGCGCTTCCGGCCCGGCGGGCCGGCCTCAAGCCGGCTGCAGCCAGCCGATGACGGTGCGGCGCAGGGCGGCGAGCAGCCGGTCCAGGCGCCGCGGGTTGTGCACGATCTCGGCGCGGTAGAACGACGGGCACAGCACCGCCGCGTGCGCCACCTCGCCGCACAGCCCGCAGCCCACGCAGCCCTCGTTCACGCTCGCCACCGGGTCCACCTTCAGCGGATCGGCGGCGTCCTTCACCGTCAGCGACGGGCAGCCCGAGAGCCGGATGCAGGAGTGGTCCCCCGAGCACACGTCCTCGTCCACGCCGAAGCGCGTGCGCACCACCCGCTCGCCCGCGGCGAGCGCGCGCGCGCGCTGCGGGCGCAGCCGCCTCTGGCGCTCGAGCTGGCACTCGCCCTCGGCGATGATGACCTTGAGCCCCGCGTAGGAGCTGGTCATCGCTTCTTTGAGCGTCTTCGCGACCGCCGCCACGTCGTAGTTGCTGACCTTTCTCAGCCAGCCCACCCCAAGCCCCGCGAGCGTGCGCTCGATGCCCATGTCGCGCGCCTTGTGCACGTCCTGGTGCGGCGAGGAAGGGATGTTCTGGGTGCCGGTCGCCGAGGTGTAGCCGTTCTTCATCACCACGAGGATGCCGTCATCCTGGTTGAACACCGCGTTCGCCACTCCCGAGGTGAGGCCGTTGTGCCAGAAGCCGCCGTCGCCCATGACGGTGACGGTGCGCCGCCCGAACATGGGCTGCACCGCGGAGTTCGACGCGAGCCCCAGGCCGTAGCCGAGCACCGTGTGGCCGAGGTTGAAGGGCGGCAGCGTCGAGAACGTGTGGCAGCCGATGTCCGCCGAGACGTGGTACTCGCCCAGCTCGCGCCCCACGAGCTTCATGGCGGCGAAAACCGGGCGCTCCGGGCAGCCGACGCAGAACCCGGGCGGGCGCGCCGGCAGCGGCGCGCCAAGGAGCTCCGCCGCGCGGCGCTTCGGCGCGGTGAGCGCCTCGAACGCCTCGCGCACGCGCGCCGCGGGCACGCCGCGCGGCGCGGCGCGCTCGATGAAGCGCGCAACGCCGCCGAGCACGACCTCGCCCGTGTACTCGCCCGCGAGCGGCAGCACGCAGGCCTCGCCGTCGCCGGGGTCCTTGCCGTATACCCTGACCGCGTTGAGCTCGGCGCGGCGCAGCGCGGCGAGCACCGCGTCCTCCAGGTACGCGGGCTGACCCTCTTCGACCATCAGCACCGCGCGCTTGCCGCCGCAGAAGGCGACGACCTCCTCCGGAATCAGCGGATAGGTGACGTTCAGGCACAGGATCGGCACGCGCGCCGCGCCGAAGGCGTCGGCGAGCCCGAGCTGCTGCAGCGCGCGCACCGTCACGTTGTACAGGCCGCCCTGGCAGACGATGCCGATCTCCGGGAGGTCGCCGGCGAAGGTCTCGTTCAGCCGCTGCTCGCGGATGAACCTGACCGCCGCGGGCCAGCGCACGTCGATCTTGTGCTTCTCCTGCGCGTACGTCGCCGGCGGCAGGCAGATGCGGCCGTAATCGAAGTCCGGGCTTTCGAGCACGTGCCGCGTGGAGAACTGCGGCGCGCGGTTGTCCTTCGCCGCGAACTCGCCGGTCACGTGGCAGGCGCGGATCCTCAGCTCGAGCATCACCGGGGTGCTGGAGGCCTCCGAGAGCTCGAAGCCCTTCTCGACGAGCTCGACGATCCTCGGCAGGCTCGGGCGCGGATCAAGCAGCCAGATCTGCGACTTCATGGCGAAGGCGTGGCTGCGCTCCTGGATGATCGAGGAGCCCTCGCCATAGTCCTCGCCGACCACGATCAGCGCGCCGCCGCGCACCCCCGCGCTTGCCAGGTTGGAGAGCGCGTCCGAGGCGACGTTGGTGCCCACCGTGGCCTTGAAGGTCACCGCGCCGCGCAGCGGGTAGTTGATCGATGCGCCGAGCATCGCCGCCGCGCCCGCCTCGGAGGCGTTGGTCTCGACGTGCACGCCGAGCCGGTCGAGGATGTCGTGCGCGTCGTTCAGCACGTCCATCATGTGCGAGACCGGCGCGCCCTGGTAGCCGCCCACGTAGGCGACGCCCGACTGCAGCAGGGCCTTGGTGACCGCGAGGATCCCCTCGCCGCGGAACGTCGCGCCGCTGCCCAGCTCGAGCTTCGCGACCTCCTCCTTGAACGAGCGCTCCATGCGTCGCTCCTCTCAGCCCAGCAGCCCCGGCAGCCAGAGCGCCACGGCCGGCACGAAGAACACGACCGCGAGCAGCACCAGGCTCAGCGCCACGTAGGGCACCACCGCGCGGAAGATATGGCTCATCCTCACCTGCGGGGGCGCGACGCCCTTCATCGTCATCAGCAGCAGGCCGTGCGGCGGCAGCAGCAGGCCGAGCTGCATGCAGATGAGGAACATCACGCCGAACCACACGCCGTTGATTCCGAACCTGTGCACCACCGGCATGAAGATCGGCAGCGTGATCAACATCATGCTCACCTGGTCGACGAAGATGCCCAGGAAGATCAGGATCAGCATCATGCCGGCGATGACCTCGTCCGGCGACAGCCCGCGCCCGGTGATCAGCGACACCAGCCCGTCGCTCGCCCCGGAGAACGACAGGATCTGCGAGAACGTCGTGGCCCCGACGATGATGAACAGGATCATGCCCGAGATCGACATCGTGCCGCGCAGCGCCGCGAGCAGCCGGGCGCGCGTGAGCGCCCGGTAGACGAGCGCCAGCACCACCGTGGCGAGCGCCCCGATGGCCGCCGACTCGGTCGGGGTCGCCCAGCCCGCGCTCATCGAGGCGACCACCACCGCGAAGATCGACAGGATCGGAATCACGTATTGCACCAGCGGCTTGAGCCGTTCCCAGCCCCGGTAGGCCGCCAGCGGCGTGGCGGGCGCGAGCGACGGGTTCAGCTTGACGCGCAGCACGATGTAAACGATGAACACGGCCTTCAGCGCCATGCCCGGAAGGAATCCCCCGATGAGCAGCCTGGGGATCGAGATCCCGGCAAGGCTTCCGAGCAGCACCGCGAGGGCC
>JAKALD010000229.1 GCA_021813275.1 Pseudomonadota bacterium
ACCTCGCTCTAGGAGGTGGTGATGGCGGTCAGGACGCGCAACGACTTCTTCCACCTGAAGACCGGCATCGACACCACCCAGATCGTGCCCACTTCGCGCCTGGTGTCGCAGATCACGGGCTTCGTGGTGCAGCCGAACAAGGCCGTGGTGGGCGCGAACGCCTTCGCGCACGCCTCGGGCATCCACCAGGACGGGGTGCTGAAGGCGCGCCAGACCTACGAGATCATGACCGCCGAGGACGTGGGCTGGAGCACCAACAAGATCGTGCTCGGCAAGCTCTCGGGCAGGAACGCCTTCAAGCAGCGCCTGAAGGAGCTCGGCATCGAGCTCGAGGGCGAGGACGCGTACAACAAGGCGTTCCAGCGCTTCAAGGACCTCGCCGACAAGAAGGCCGAGATCTTCGACGAGGACCTGCAGGCGCTCGTGTCGCAGGAGGCGGGGCGCTCGGTGGACGAGCACTGGAAGCTGGTGCACATGAACCAGGCGAGCGGCATGGGCGAGCGCCCGCATGCGCACGTCGTGCTCGCCGAGAACGGCGCCGAGCACAAGGCCGACGCCCAGGGCGACGGGCCGGTCGACGCGACCTTCAAGGCGATCGAGAGCGTGGCGAAGAGCGGCGCCGAGCTGCTGCTCTTCTCGGTGAACGCGGTGACGCAGGGCACCGAGTCGCAGGGCGAGGTGACCGTGCGCCTCGCGAAGGGCGGGCGGGTGGTGAACGGCGTCGGCGCCGACACCGACATCGTGGTCGCCTCGGCGAAGGCCTACATCGCCGCGCTCAACCGCCTGCAGAGCAAGATGGAGCGGCTCAATCCCCAGCACCAGCTCTGAGGCGCAGGACGGGGCTTACTACGGTGTAAACGGGACCGTGAAGGACTCGCGCACCACGTTCCTGTCCCCGAGCAGCGTTTCGGACTGATTGCGCTCCTCGTCGAAGACGACGGCGGCGAGCCGTTGCAGGTTCGCGCGCGCCTCCTCGAGCGTGGCGCCGTGCGCGTTGACCCCCGGCAGCTCCTCGACGAAGGCGAGATAGCCGCCGGTGTCTTTCAGGAATACGGCGGTAAACGCGATCAAGCCGCGGTTCATGAGCGACTCCTCTCCCTGATTGCCGAGCGGTCCGATGGGTCGTCAACGAGGTCGATGATGCGACCCTTCAGCAACATCCTGCGCATTCATGCTCTCCTTGCTCGATCGTTTGAAACGCCGACGCCGCGGGTGGCGTCGGTTGATCCGCGCCAGGATGCAATCCTCGTGCCGCATCACGAGACCGCGGCGAAAAGGACGCCGATCGAGGCGGCAGCACAGCATCCAGCATCACTCGATGCCGACTGACGAGGCGCTCCGCCGCATCGTCTTCCTCGAGGAATTGTTGCCGCACAGCGACGCCGATTCGCCGAGGTCCTGCAGCCCGCTGAATTCACGGAGATCGCCTTGTCTATCCGACACGACAAGCCCGTCCGCCGCAAAAACGTACGTCGGGGAGCGCGCCGTACGGCTCGCGCGCGTCGTAGCCGCCGGGCGTGACGGCTCGCGAAGGTCGACGCTCGCCCGTGGCCGGCCGGGGCGAGTTCGAGCCGCTGTCGCGTTGCATGGGCGAGCTTCCTGGGCGACGTGGTGCAAAGACACTACGCCTGGAGCCGGCGCTCGGGCAGGCTAGGCTTCGCGGCGCTCGCGGGAGCGCGTCGCGCGCACGTAACTCACCGCCGCGGCGACGTACAGCACGCTCAGGACGATCTCTGTGCCGGCGGCGAGCCGCGAAGCGGCCGTGGCGTCGCTCCAGGCGCGCACCACCCCCTCGGTGAAGTAGCCGAGCACGAGCATGCTCGACCACTGGTAGGTGTAGCGCCTGCCGCGCAGCACGCCCGCGAGCGGCAGCACGAGCGGCAGCGCCTTGAGCGCCATCAGCGAGCCGCCGGGCCGAAGCGGCGCGAGCCACAGCTCCCAGGCGAGGCACAACACGATCAGCGCGGCGAGCGAGACCGACGCGGCGAGGCGCGCCGCCCTCATCGCGCGAGCTTGAGCGCGATCTCGGCGAGGCGCCTGCCCTGCGCCACGCACAGCGCGCGCTCGGCATCGGTCACCGGCTCGTCGCCGGCGGTGCCGGCGAAATGGCTCGGGCCGTAAGGCGTGCCGCCGGTGCGCGTGGCGTTCAGCTCGGAGAGCGTGTAGGGCAGGCCGACGATCAGCATGCCGTGATGCAGCAGCGGCAGCATCATCGACACGAGCGTCGTCTCCTGGCCGCCGTGCAGGCTCGCGCTCGAGGTGAACACGCAGGCGGGCTTCCCGGCGAGCGCGCCCTTGAGCCACAGCGCCGTCGTTCCCTCGAGGAAGTGCTTGAGCGGCGCCGCCATGTTGCCGAAGCGCGCCGGGCTGCCCAGCGCGAGGCCGGCGCAGTCCTCGAGATCGCGCAGCTCGCAGTAGGGCGCGCCCTCGGCGGGGATCGGCGGCGCGGCGACTTCGGTGAGCGGCGAAACCCTGGGCACGGTGCGCAGCCGCGCCGCCGCGCCGGGCACGCGCTCGATGCCGTCGGCGACGAGCTCGGCCATGCGGCGCACGGCGCCGCCCGCGCTGTAGTACAGGACGAGGATCTCGCGCATGGGGGTTATCATACCGGCCGCCATGTCGGAACCCCACCGCCCGCCCGAGGGCGCGCGCGCGGCGCTGCGCGCCGCGGCCGACTACGTCGCGGCATTTGCGATCCGGTTCTACGAAGACCGCAGCCTGCAGACCGCCTCGAGCCTCGCCTTCACCACGCTGCTCGCGCTGGTGCCGCTCATCACCGTGGCGCTGTCGATCTCGACCGCGTTCCCCGTGTTCCGCCACGCCACCGACGCGCTGCAGGGTTTCGTGATCGAGAACCTCCTGCCGCAGACGCGCAGCGCGCGCGTGATCAGCGAGCAGATCGCCGTGTTCAGCGAAAAGGCGGGGCGGCTCACGGCGGTCGGTCTGGCATTCCTCGCGGTCACCGCGGTCATGCTGATGTACACGATCGACATGGCGATGAACCGCATCTTCCGGGTGGCGCGGCAACGCCCGCTCGTGCAGCGCCTGCTCGTGTACTGGGCGGTGCTCACCCTCGGCCCGGTGCTGATCGGCGCGAGCCTGTCGGCCACCACGTTCGTGGTCGGCCAGTCCTTCGGCATGTTTCCGCAGCTGGGCCGGCTCGCCGAGCACGTGCTGCGCACGCTGGCGACGGTGCTGAACTGCGCGGCGCTCACCATGCTGTACCTCGTGGTTCCGTACCGCAGGGTGGAGGCGCGGCACGCGCTCGCGGGCGGATTGCTGGCCGGGCTCGCCTTCGAGCTGGCGAAACGCGGCTTCGCCTTCTACGTGCAGCACTTTCCCACCTATGCAGTGATCTACGGCGCGTTCGCGGTGGTGCCGATCTTCCTCATCTGGATCTACGCGTCCTGGGCCGTGGTGCTCGCGGGCGCGACGATCACCGCGATGCTTCCCGGGTACCGGGCGGCCGGAGCCGAGCGCGGGCGCACCGCCGGGCAGGATCTGGTCGACGCGCTCGCGGTTCTCCGGGTTCTGGCGCACGCGCATGAAAGCGGCGCAGCGATTCCCCTCGCGCTGCTCGCGCGGCGAGTGAACCTCCTGCCGTATCGCTGCGAGCGGGTGCTCGAGCGCTGCGCAGCGCTCGGCTGGACGGCGAGGACCGAGCGCGACGCCTGGCTGCTCGCGCGCGATTCCGCTTCGATCCGGCTGGCCGACGTCTACCGCGCGTTCGTGCTCGATCCTCAGCCGCGCGAGCCGCACGCGGCCGAGATCGTGGCGCGCCTATCCGGGCCGCTCGGCGAGCACTGGAAGCACGTCGACGCGGACCTTGCCGTGAGCCTGAAGAAGCTGGCCGCGCAGGGCGCCTGAGCGCGGCCCGGGCGCTCAGATCACCTGCCGCTCGCGCCCCTTCCAGAACGGGGCGCGCAGCTCGCGCTTCAGGATCTTGCCCGTCGGGGTGCGCGGCAGCGCCTGCGCGAAATCCACCGATCTCGGCGCCTTGTAGTGCGCGATGCGGCCGCGCGCGTAGTCGATTAGCTCCTGCGCGCCCGCCGAGGCGCCGGGTTTGAGCACGACGATCGCCTTCACCGCCTCGCCCCAGGTGGCATCGGGCACGCCGATCACCGCGACGTCGGCGATCGCGGGGTGGCCGAAGAGCGCGCTCTCGACCTCGGCCGGGTAGATGTTCTCGCCGCCGCTGATGATCATGTCCTTCACGCGGTCGTAGATGTAGAGGTAGCCGTCCTTGTCGAGGTAGCCAGCGTCGCCGGTGTGCAGCCACTCGCCGCGCATGGTGTTCTGCGTCTCGCGCGGCAGGTTCCAGTAGCCCTTCATGTTCTGCGCCGAGCGGCACAGGATCTCGCCGACCTGGCCGACCGGGACGTCGTTGCCGGCGGCGTCGACCACCCGCAGCTCGACGCCCGCCATCGGCTTGCCGCAGGACTTGAGGCGCTCGCCTGCGGCGCCCTTGTGGTCCTCGGGCGGCAGATAGGTGATCGCGCCGGTCGTCTCGGTGAGCCCGTAGACCTGCGCGAAATCGCACTTGAGAACCGCCATGGCCTTGCGCAGCAGCTCGAGCGGAATCGGCGAGGCGCCGTAGATGACGAGCTTCAGGCTCGCGAGGTCCGCCTCCTGCACCCCCGGTGTCTGCAGCAGGAACAGGATCACCGCCGGCACGAAAAACGTGCGCGTGATGCGGTGCGCGGCGATCAGCTTGAGGATCTCGGCCGGGACGATCTCGCGCTCGATGATGTTGCGCGCGCCGGCGTAGAAGCCCGCCAGCGCCCAGCCGCTGCCGCCGATGTGGAAGAGCGGCATGCACACCAGGCTCACGTCGCCGCTGCCCCAGTCGCCCCAGGCGAGCGCCCCGGGCAGGAGCGTGAGCAGGTTGTCGTGCGTGAGCTGCACGCCTTTCGGGTGCCCGGTCGTGCCGCTCGTATAGAGCTGCAGCGCGACGTCGGAGCCCGCCACCGCGAGCCGCGGATCGGAGTCGGCCGCGCGGTCGCGCCAGGCCTCGTAGGACGGCCAGCCGCCGTGCGCCGCGCCGAGGGCGACGATGTGCTTCACGGTCTTCAGCTCGCCGCGGATCTTGTCGACCATCTCGAAGTAGTCGGGGCCGACGAACAGCACCTCGGCCGTCGCGTCGTTGATCACGTAGGCGATCTCGGGCGGAGCGAGCCGCCAGTTCACCGAGACCAGCACCACGTTCGCCTTGGCCGCGCCGAACATGAGCTCGAAGAACGCGTCGGTGTTCTTGTCCAGGTACGCGACGCGCGCTTGCGGGCGGATGCCGGCGCCGCCGAGCGCGTTCGCCGCGCGGTTGGCGCGCCGATCGAGCTCGGCATAGCTCGTCGCGCGGTCCTGGTACACCATCGCGATCGCCTCCGGCCGGCGCGCGGCGTGCGCGCGCGCGATGTCCCCGACCCTGCGCATTTCAGACCCGGTATTCACGGCAGTCTCCTCCTCCGCATGTGATCGTGCGCGACTCGCGAGCGTAGCTCGCCCGCGGCCCCTCCCCGAGCTGACATTCTATGCACATTCCGTCAGGATTCGGCGCGCGGCGCATGCTGCGCTGCCGCGCGCCCCACGGCGGCTCAGGGAATCGGAACCGCCTGGAGCAGCATCGCGCCGACGTCGACGCGCCGCGCCGACTCGTGCGCGAGACGCAGCCGATGCGTGGCCACGCCGGGCAGCACCGCCTGCACGTCCTCGGGGATCACCTTGTCGCGGCCCTCGAGCAGCGCCCAGGCGCGCGCCGAGTGCACCAGGGCGAGCGC
>JAKALD010000230.1 GCA_021813275.1 Pseudomonadota bacterium
GCGCCCCGGGGAGCGGGCGCTGTGCGTCGGCGCCCGCGGCGAGCGCATCGCGCCCGGGGTGGTACAGCGCCGGCTTAGGCTCTGGGCGATGCGCCAGGGCATCGACGTGCGCGTGCATCCGCACGTCCTGCGGCACTCCTTCGCGACGCACCTGCTGCAGTCCTCGCAGGACCTGCGCGCCGTGCAGGAGCTGCTCGGCCACGCCAGCATCTCGACGACCCAGGTCTACACGCACCTCGATTTCCAGGCGCTCGCGAAGGTCTACGACGCCGCGCACCCGCGCGCGCGCAAGAAGCCCTGAGCCGCCGGGTTCGGTGTAGCGTAGGCGGCGTGCAGCTCATCCTCAAGGCCGGGCGCGAGAAGTCGCTCAAGCGCCGCCACCCCTGGGTGTTCTCGGGCGCGGTCGAGCGCGTGAGCGGCGCACCGCGCGCGGGCGACACGGTCGAGGTCGCGAGCAGCCGCGGCGAAGCGCTCGCGCTCGCCGCCTACAGCCCGCAGTCGCAGATCCGCGCGCGCGTCTGGAGCTTCGATCCGGCGAACACGATCGACGCCGGGTTCCTGCGCGCGCGGCTCGAGGCCGCGCTCTCCATGCGCGAGCGCCTGCCCGCGGCGCGCCACGCCAACGCGCTGCGGCTGGTGCATGGCGAGTCCGACGGCCTGCCGGGGCTGGTGGTGGACCGCTACGCCGACGTGCTGGTGGTGCAGCTGCTCGCCGCGGGCGTGGAGCGCTGGCGCGCGGAGCTCGTCGCGGCGCTCGGCGAGCTCACGGGTTGCGAGGCCATTTACGAGCGGTCGGATGCCGAAGTGCGCACGCTCGAGGGCCTCGCGCCGCGGGTGGGCTGGGCGAGCGGCGCTCGCGGCGCGGAGCGCGCGCCGGGGCGCTGCCCGATCATCGAGTACGGCCTGAACTTCCGGGTCGACGTCGAGCAGGGCCAGAAGACCGGCTTCTTCCTCGACCAGCGCGAGAACCGCCAGCGCGTGCGCGCGCTCGCGCCCGGGCGCAGCGTGCTCGACTGCTTCTGCTACACGGGCGGCTTCGCGATCGCCGCGCTCGCGGGCGGCGCGTGCACGGTTCTCGGGCTGGAGAGCTCGGCCGCGGCCCTCGAGGTGGCGCGCGAGAACGTGGCCGCGAACTCGCTCGACGCCTCGCGCATCGAGCTTCGCCAGGCGGACGTCTTCCGCGAGCTGCGCCAGCTGCGCGACCGCGGCATGCGCTACGACCTGGTGGTGCTCGATCCGCCCAAGTTCGCGCCGACCGCCGCGCAGGCGAGAAACGCCGCGCGCGCCTACAAGGACGTCAACCTGCTCGCGCTGAAGCTGCTCTCGCCCGGAGGGCTGCTCGCGACGTTCTCCTGCTCCGGGGGCGTGCCGGCCGGGCTGTTCCAGTCGATCGTGGCGGGCGCGGCGCTCGACGCCGGCGTGGACGCGCAGATCATCGAGCGCTTCGGCGCCGCCGCCGATCACCCGGTGGCCCTTGCCTTCCCGGAGGGCGAGTATCTGAAGGGGTTGCTGGTCATAAGGAGTTGACCTACCCCGCCCTCTTGCGCACTTCGCGCCAGGCCTCACGCAGCCATTCGAGCGCGCCCTCGCGCGCCCACAATTCTCGGTGCGCTGCGCGGTAATCCCAGGCTTCTTCTTTGCCGCCGATCGTGACCCCAAAGGCGCCGTCCTTTGACGGGCGCCGCGGCGCGTCGGCGAGGAGCATCTCGATCGCGACCCGATGGGGGCGGGCGGCGTCCATCAGGCAAGCAAGCGCCTCCCCGCGGTGCCCCAGGCGCACGAGCGCGAGGATGCGGTTGAGCGTAGGGCCGCAGAAATCCTCCGGGAAGCGCTCCATGAGCGCGATCACCTTCGCGGGCTCGTCATTGAGGAGATAGGCGCGCGTCAGCGGCGCACGCAGAAAATGATGGTCTTCCGGATTCAGCTCCAGCATTTCCTCCGCGAGCGCGATGAAGCGCTCGAGACCGCCGCCGCGTTCCGCGGCGTGGAGCGCACGGTACGCGCGGTGCGCCAGCACGCGCAGCGCGGGCCGATTCTCGAGCCAGCCCCATTGCAACGTTCCGCCGGCCGACGCGGCTGCATTGAGATTGGCCTTGACGAGCGCCGCGCCGCGCTCGAGCAGCGGGTCAAGTATCGCCGAGTCGATCCCCATCGCGGGCAGCGCTTCGACCGCCATGGCGAGGTCGTCCACCACGTCGATGCTGGACCAGACAAGGGGCTGCCCTTCCAGGAACCCGAGCCACGCCTCAGGCGCCTCCCACATCGGCGTTTCGCCATGCTGGGTGGCGTTCAGCGCGGGCTTGATTTGGGGAAAGACCTTGCGCCAGCGCGCCTCGACGCTCGCAAGCTTCTGTTTGGGTTCGAGCACGCGGCCTGCATCGCCGTGATCGATGATTTCGTAGCAGGCCTCCGGCGCCGGCGCCGCGGCAAGCAGCGCGGCCAGCCGATCGAGCCCCGGCACGTTTTGGCGCGCCGTGTCGGCCATCGCTTTGTCGGGGTCAGCCTGAACCGCGCGCAGCCAGCCGATCATCTCCGCGAGCTCGGGTTCGCGCCGGCGCTCCAGGCGCGCGATCCAGAAGCGCGCCCGCTCGCGCACCTGCGCGATTTCGCCGCGCGACATGAGCAATGTAATTTCGAGGGTCGCGTGGTTAACGTTGTCGGGGTCGCCGCGCTGCGCTTCCCGAAAACTCTCCCACGCTCGCTCGAAATCGCCGCGGTCGGCGAGCATGGCCGCGCGTCGCTGCAGCGCCGCGGCGCGCAGCGCGCGATCCCCGCGCTCGAGAGTCGCGGCGAGCAGGCGCTCGCGCTTGCGTTCGTTGCCCAGCGCCAGGTAGCAGTCCATCAACATATCGAACAGGGGATCAAGCTTGCCCGGGAGCGTCCCGTCCCCTGTAAACCATGGCTCGAGCAGAGCGACCGCGCGCGCGTGCTCCCCTTCCTCGTGCCATTGGCGCGCCGTGTCGTACACCGCGAGGACGTCGACGCGGCTCGCCGGAAGCTCCGCGAAGCGCTTCCTGAGAAGGGCGTCGAGCACGTGGCGCAGCATGTTGTATTCCGACAGCTCGAGGAAACCCTTGAGCGGCAGGCAGCAGCGCTTGTATTTCTCGCCCGAACCGCAGGAGCACGGGTCGTTGCGCCCCGGCTCGGGGATGCGCCGTGCCTGAAAGCCGGCCTCGGGAAGCGGCATCGCGTTGTAGATGGCTACGCCCATCGCGCGGAAGGCGAGCCCGGCGGGGCCCGTGCGCGGGTCAATCTGCTTCGCGAATGCGGGCGCGAGCGCCGGGCCCGCCTCGGCGATCCAGTCGAGAAACACGCGCGGGTCGGCGGACCCGACGAGCTTTCTCGCCGCGGCATCGAGCAGCCGGAAAAGCTCGTCTTCCCCGGCATCGGCGCCGGAGGGGGTGGGGGGTGGCCGGGAGGTCATGGGCGCATGGGTCTGCGTTTGCGCGATCGGGGCGAGCCGCCATTGTGCCTGCTTGCGGCGTTCGGCGAAGTGCGTGATCCTCGCAGGCGCCGCGCGCCTCCTCGATGGAACTGACCGACTACCACGCCAAGTACCTCGCCTTCGAGCTGACGCGCCGTTGCCCGCCCGACGGCGTCGAGAAGCTCACTGCGGCACTCGCCGACGCCCGGGTCGACCTGAACCCGCACCAGATCGATGCGGCGCTCTTTGCGTTCAAGTCGCCGCTCTCCAAAGGCGCCCTGCTGGCCGACGAGGTGGGCCTGGGCAAGACCATCGAAGCGGGTCTTGTGCTTTCGCAGAAGTGGGCCGCGCGCAAGCGCCGCATTCTCGTCATCACGCCTTCCAACCTGCGCAAGCAGTGGTATCCGAATCTCACGGTCAAAAAGATTTCCAAAACGGGTGCTGTCGCGTTGCGAGTGGGACCACGACGACTATAGCCTGCGGGTGGAAAACCTGCCGCAAAAACCGCCCGAACCGGGTCAGCAGGATTTGGATCTCCGATAGCAAGGCCTTGAGCGATGCGCGGCGGCCGGTACAGGGCGGAGGGTCCGGAGGCGGAATTCGAGCCAGGCTCCCGCGGCCGGGCGCTGCGCAACCGGCTCGGAATCCGTTCCGTGCGCGAGATGGTACAACGCGAGTCGGAGGCGCTCGTCGCCGCCACGCAGCGACTGATCGACCATACGCGGGTCGAGCAGCGATTCACTGCGGACGACATCCGGCGCATGCACCGGCTCTGGCTCGGGGAGATCTACGTCTGGGCGGGCGAGCATCGCCAGGTGAACATGGGAAAGGGTGACTTCATGTTCGCCGCCGCCGCTCAGGTGCCGAGGCTGATGCACGAGCTGGAGCGCGGTGCTCTGCGGGAGCTCACGCCCTGCCGGTTCCAGAGCGCCGCCGAACAGGCGCACGCCCTGGCGGTGGTGCACGCGGAGCTGATCTTGATCCACCCGTTCAGGGAAGGGAATGGCCGCTGCGCGCGTCTGCTCGCGACGTTGATGGGATTGCAAGCCGGATTGCCGGCGCTCGACTTCGGCGGGATTCGGGGGAAAACCAAGCAGCGCTACATCGCGGCGGTGCATGCCGCAGTGGGCCGCGACTACCGGCCGATGGCAGAAATCTTCGGTGCGGTGATCGCCCGGACCCTAAGGTCGCGGGCTAACGCTTCTTCGGCGCGGGGGCGCTCTTGAGGGAAATCGCCCCGCTTCGCGCATCGCGCTTGAACGGCGCGCGGATGCCCTCGATGGCCGAGGACGTAGCCACGTTCCTGAGCACGCTGCGCTCGCGCAGCGCGGGGTCGCGCAGGTATCGGTTGGCGGAGGAGAGCTTGGAGCTCATGGCCGAATTGTATCAGGCGCGGGGCCGCGCATGACGAACCGCCACGTCAACGCGATCGCGGGGCGCCTGTCGCTGCGCCCGCCGCAGCGCCGCTCGCTGGAGATCCTCGACCGAATTACGGAGATCGCGCCGCCGAAAAAGGGTGCCGACCCCGCCGCGGCACTCGAGGCAATCCGGAGCGAGTATCCGTCGGTCACGGACTTCGAGCGCGAGTTTCCGTCGCTCTGCTTCGCGCTCGCGACCGGTGTGGGCAAGACGCGGCTGATGGGCGCCTTCATCAGCTACCTGCACCTGGCGCACGGCATCAACAATTTCTTCGTGCTCGCGCCCAATCTGACGATCTACAACAAGCTGATCGCCGACTTCGCGCCCAACACGCCCAAGGACGTCTTCAGGGGCATTGCCGAATTCGCCACCGACGCGCCGGAGATCATCACGGGAGACACCTACGAGGCGAAGGCGGGGGGGGGGGCGAGCTGCACGACCCGGTTGTCCTTGCCAAGAAGGACGCGGCGGACAAGTGGTGCAGGAACGCCTCCGAGTACGCCGCGGCTCACGGTGCGAAGCTGTGGCGCTACGTGCTGATCCCGCGCGACGCAATCGCAGAGAACATGACGCTCGCCGCGCTCGCCGACAGGTTCGGCTCGTGAAGCGCCACGCTTCGGCAAGGCGCTAAAATAGCGTCCTTCCATCTTCCGAGCCGCCTCGCGGCGAGGGCAAGTCCATGCAGCAGGAAAACATGGTTCCCGTGACCATCCTCACCGGCTTCCTCGGCAGCGGCAAGACGACGCTGCTCAACCGCATCCTCACCGAGGATCACGGCCAGCGCATCGCCGTGATCGAGAACGAGTTCGGCGAGGTCGGCGTGGACAACGAGATCATCGAGAAGTCCGACGAGCAGATCGTCGAGATGAACAACGGCTGCATCTGCTGCACGGTGCGCGGCGACCTGGTCCGCA
>JAKALD010000231.1 GCA_021813275.1 Pseudomonadota bacterium
GCGCGGTCGGCACCACCGGGATCGGCTCGCGGATCGGATCGACGTTGGCGAACTTGATCGAGATCTCGCGGATGCCTGGCAGCCGATGCATGATCTTTTCCGGCCCGAGGTGATCGAGCTTGAGCATCAGGTGGTCGGCGTGCGGGCCGCAGCCGCGTCCCTCCTTGATCTCGGTGGTCATCGCGCGCGACACGACGTCGCGGCTCGCGAGGTCCTTGTTGCTCGGCGCGTAGCGCTCCATGAAGCGCTCGCCGTCCTTGTTGAGCAGGTAGCCACCCTCGCCGCGCACGCCCTCGGTGATCAGAATCCCGGCGCCGTACACGCCGGTCGGGTGGAACTGGTAGAACTCCATGTCCTCGAGCGGAATGCCGGCGCGCGCGGCCATCCCCAGGCCGTCGCCCGTGTTGACGAAGGCGTTGGTCGAGGAAAAGAACATGCGCCCCGACCCGCCTGTGGCGAACAGCGTGGCCTTCGCCTGGAAAATCGAGACTTCGCCCGTCTCCATCTCGAGCGCGGTGACGCCGAGCACGGCGCCGTCCTGCGGATCCCGGATCAGGTCGAGCGCCATCCACTCGACGAAGAATTGGGTGCTCGCCTTGACGTTCTGCTGGTAGAGCGTGTGCAGCAGCGCGTGGCCGGTGCGATCGGCCGCCGCGCAGGCGCGCGTCGCCATCTTCGCGCTGCCGTAGTCCTGGGTGTGCCCGCCGAAGGGCCGCTGGTAGATCTTGCCGTTCTCGAGCCGGTCGAAGGGCATGCCCATGTGCTCGAGCTCGACCACGACCTCGACGGCGCGGCGGCACATGTACTCGATCGCGTCCTGGTCGCCGAGATAGTCGGAGCCCTTGACCGTGTCGTACATGTGCCAGTGCCAGTTGTCCTCGGTCGAGTTGGCGAGCGGCGCGGCGATCCCTCCCTGCGCGGCGACGGTGTGCGAGCGCGTCGGGAACACCTTGGAGAGCACCGCAACCTTGAGGTCCGCGCGCGCGAGCTCGAGCGCGGCGCGCAGCCCCGAGCCGCCGGCTCCCACGACGATCGCGTCGAACCTGCGCACGGCGAGCGTCACGGCGTGCCCCACAGGATCTGCGCCGTCCAGCCGAGGCAACCCGCGAGCAGCAGGATCACCAGCACCTGCAGCGCGAGCCGCACGCCGGTCGGCTTGACGTAATCCATCAGGATGTCGCGCACGCCGATCCAGGCGTGCCAGGCGAGGCTCGCCGCGAACAGCAGCGTCGCGACCCGCATCCAGCCCCGGGCGAAGAGCGCCTTCCACGCCTCGTAGGTGAGCGGCCCGCCGGGCAGCAGCACGAGGGCGAGGATCACGCTGTAGAGCGCCATCACCGCGGCGGTCACGCGCTGCACGAGCCAGTCGCGCCAGCCGTAGTGCGCGCCGACGACGATGCGATTCACCATAGCTTCGCTCCGAACAGCGCGGTGAGCGCGAGGCTCGCCACGAACACCACGATGCTGCTCAGCCGCGCGGCCTCCTTTTCCCAGCCCTTCTGCAGCTCGAGCAGCAGGAACCGGATGCCCGCGCACAGGTGGTGGCAGTACGCCCAGATCAGCACCAGCAGCGCGAGCTTCACCGGCGCAAGGCCGAGGTAATGCCTAACGAACGCGAAGTCCTGCTCGGAGGCGAGGCTGCGGTCGAGCATGAACAGCAGCCAGACGAGCGAAGCGAACAGCAGCGCCCCGCTCACGCGATGCAGGATCGAGACCCAGCCGGGCAGCGGCAGCCGGATCTCGAAAAGGATGGCACGCAGGCTCAGGTACTTGGGCCTGTTCTTCTTGACGGCCGCGGTCGGCATGCCTAGCAGTGGTCCTTGCAGTCTTGCGAACGACGCGCCGCCGCGTGATGCGCGGGCGCCGCGCGTTCCGATCCGGGGTGTCGGGGACGCGCAATTATAGCGCCGCTATGAATCGATCGGCGCTGCTTATGGCGCCAGATACGCGGCCGTTTCATCCCAGCTCGCTGCGGTAGTGGTGCCGGTCGGTCTTGTAGAGCCCGCGGCGCCACTCGACCGGCTTGTCGCCGTAAGTGAACGACAGGCGCTCGACCTGCAGCAGCGCGTGGCTCGGCGCGACGCCGAGCAGCTCCGCGCTCGGCGCGTCCGCGCCGACCGCCTTGAGCTTCTCCTCGGCGCGCACCATGCGCGTGCCGAACTGCGTTTCGAACAGGTTGTAGAGCGCGCCCTTGTGCTCGGTGATCGCCACCGCGCTCAGGCCCTTGAACAGGTTGCCCGGCAACCAGACTTCCTCGAGCACGACCGGATCGCCGCCGAACACCAGCAGGCGCCTGAGCACGAGCGCCGGGTCGCCACTCTTGATCTCGAGCAGGCGCGCGAGCTCGGCGCCCGCGCGCGCGCGGCGGAAGTCGAGCAGCCGGCGCTCGGGCGCCACCGGCTCGCCCGCGTCGGGCGAGAGCCGCAGGAAGCGGAAGCGCACCTGGCGTTCGCCGTGGGTCGCGACGAAGGTGCCCTTGCCCTGGCGGCGCACCAGCAGATTCTCGCCGGCGAGCTCGTCGATCGCCTTGCGCACCGTGCCCTGGCTCACGCGGTAGCGCGTCGCGAGCTCGATCTCGCTCGGGATCGCCTCGCCCGGTCGCCACTCGCCGGCGCGCAGGCTGTCGAGGAGCAACTCCTTGATTTGCCGGTAGAGCGGGCTGAAGGTCGGCGAGCTCATCGCAAGCATTGGAGCACAGCGGCAGGAACTCGTCTATATTGTGTCATATGTCTTATAAAAGATATAGGATGCGTTGACAGCCCGCGAGGCCGCGCTTACCATCCGGGCCGCAGCGCCCGGTCGCTGGTGCTGTCGGGGCGGAGCCCGACGCGCGCCGCGCGGGCCTTCGCCGACCTCATCGCGATTTTCCCGGAGCCCACCATGTCGAAAGCCCCCGTTCGCGTCGCCGTCACCGGCGCCGCAGGCCAGATCGGCTACAGCCTGCTCTTTCGCATCGCCAGCGGCGAGATGCTCGGCAAGGACCAGCCGGTGATCCTGCAGCTGCTCGAGATCCCCGACGAGAAGGCGCAAAAGGCGCTCAAGGGCGTGATGATGGAGCTCGACGACTGCGCCTTTCCGCTGCTGCACGGCATGGTCCCCGCCTCCGACCCGATGGTGGCCTTCAAGGACGCCGACGTCGCGCTGCTCGTGGGCGCGCGCCCGCGCGGGCCCGGAATGGAGAGGAAGGACCTGCTCGAGGCGAACGGCAAGATCTTCGCGCCGCAGGGCAAGGCGCTGAACGCGGTCGCGAAGCGCGACGTCAAGGTGCTGGTCGTCGGCAATCCGGCCAACACAAACTGCCTGATCGCCATGAAGAACGCGCCGGACCTGAAGCGCGAGCAGTTCACCTCGATGATGCGGCTCGACCACAATCGGGCGCTCACCCAGATCGCGCAAAAGCTCGCAAAGCCGGTCGCGAGCGTGCGCAAGGTCACCGTCTGGGGCAACCATTCCGCGACGCAGTACCCTGACTTGTTCAGCGCCGAGTGCGACGGCAGGAAGGCCTGGCCGTTGATCAACGACCAGGGCTGGCTCGAGGGCCAGTTCATCCCGACGGTGCAAAAGCGCGGCGCCGCGATCATCGACGCGCGCGGCCTGTCCTCCGCGGCGAGCGCCGCCAACGCGGCGATCGAGCACGTGCGCGACTGGGTGGCGGGCACGCCGCAGGGCGACTGGGTGTCGATGGGCGTGCCGTCCGACGGCAGCTACGGCATCCCGGAAGGCGTGCTGTACGGCTACCCGGTCACCTGCAAGTCCGGCCGCTACGAGATCGTGAAGGGCATCGAGATCAGCGACTTCAGCCGCAAGCGCATGGACGCCACGCTCAAGGAGCTGCACGAGGAGCGCGACGGCATCCGGCACCTGATCGGCTGAGCGGGGGCGCGTCATGAACGGAACACCGGGGGCGCGCTTCCGCCGCGCGCTCGAGGAAGAGCGGCCGCTGCAGGTGATCGGCGCGATCTGCGCCTATCACGCGCTGCTCGCCCAGCGCAGCGGCTACCGCGCGATCTACCTCTCGGGCGGAGGCGTAGCCGCCGGCTCGCTCGGCCTGCCCGATCTCGGTATCTCCAACCTCGAGGACGTGCTCACCGACGTGCGGCGCATCACCGACGTGTGCGACCTGCCGTTGCTGGTCGACGTCGATACCGGCTTCGGCGCGAGCGCGTTCAACGTCGCCCGCACCACGCGCTCGCTCGTCAAGTTCGGCGCCGCCGCGATGCACATCGAGGACCAGGTCGGCGCCAAGCGCTGCGGCCACCGCCCGGGCAAGGAGCTCGTGTCGAAGGAAGAGATGCGCGACCGCATCAAGGCGGCTGTCGACGCGCGCACCGACCCGGAGTTCGCGATCATGGCGCGCACCGACGCGCTCGCGGGCGAGGGCCTCGAGCGCGCGCTCGAGCGCGCGGTGGCCTACGTGGAAGCCGGCGCGGACATGGTCTTCCCGGAAGCGATCACCGAGCTCGCCATGTACCGCCGGTTCGCCGACGCGCTCAGGGTGCCGGTGCTCGCCAACATCACCGAGTTCGGCAAGACGCCGCTGTTCACGCTCGGGGAGCTGCGCTCGGCCGGGGTCGCGATCGCGCTCTATCCGCTCTCGGCGTTCCGCGCGATGAACAAGGCGGCGCTCGAGGTCTACCGGACGCTGCGCCGCGAGGGGACCCAGAAGAGCGTGCTCGCCACCATGCAGACGCGCGACGAGCTGTACGAGCATCTCGGCTACCACGACTACGAGCGCAAGCTCGACGAGCTGTTCGCCAAGGAGAAACCGGCATGAGCGAAGCCCAAGCCACGACCCCGAAGCCGAAGAAGTCCGTCGCCCTGTCGGGCGTGCCCGCGGGCAACACCGCGCTGTGCACGGTCGGGCGCACCGGCAACGACCTGCATTACCGCGGCTTCGACATCCTCGACTTCGCCGACGAAGCCGAGTTCGAGGAGATCGCGTACCTGCTGGTGCACGGCAAGCTCCCCACCGCGGCCGAGCTCGCCGCCTACAAGGCCAAGCTGAAAGGGCTGCGCGGCATCCCGGTGGCGGTGAAGGCGATCCTCGAGCGCATCCCGGCCAACGCCCACCCGATGGACGTGATGCGCACCGCCTGCTCGGCGCTCGGCGCGGTGCTGCCCGAGAGCCACGACCACAAGCTCGCCGAGGCGCGCGACATCGCCGACCGGCTGATGGCTTCGTTCGGCTCGCTGCTGCTGTACTGGTACCACTACTCGCACTCGGGCCGGCGCATCGAGGTCGAGACCGACGACGACTCGATCGGCGGCCACTTCCTGCACCTGCTTCACGGGCGCGCGCCGAGCGAGCTGTGGGTGCGCGCGATGCACACCTCGCTGATCCTGTACGCCGAGCACGAGCTCAACGCCTCGACGTTTACCGCGCGCGTCATCGCCGGCACGGGCTCCGACATGCACAGCGCCATCACCGGCGCGATCGGCGCGCTGAAGGGCCCGAAGCACGGCGGCGCGAACGAGTTCGCCTTCGACGTGATCGGCCGCTACGACGGCCCCGACGAGGCCGAGGCCGACGTCGTGCGGCGCATCGGCGAGAAGCAGATCATCATCGGCTTCGGCCACCCCGTGTACACGATCGCCGATCCGCGCAACAAGGTGATCAAGGAAGTCGCGCGGCGGCTCTCGCAGGACGCCGGCAACATGAAGCTGTTCGGCATCTCCGAGCGCATCGAGCAGGTGATGTGGCGCGAGAA
>JAKALD010000232.1 GCA_021813275.1 Pseudomonadota bacterium
GTCGTGGCGCTCGCGCCCAACCTGAAGGGCACGCAGCGCGCCGTGGAGGCCGGCGCGCACAAGATCACCTTGCCGGTCTCGGCGAGCCGCGCGCACAGCCTCGCGAACGTGCGCATGACGCCCGAGCAGATGGTCGAGGAAGTCAGGCGCTGTGTCGCGCTGCGCGACAGCCTGCCGGCCGCGGCGCGCCCCGAGATCGAGGGCGCCGTATCGACCGCGTTCGGCTGCACCATGCAGGGCGAGGTGCCGGAGGACGACGTCGTGCGTCTCGCCGAGCTGCTCGCCGAGGCCGGCGTGGACTGCGTGGCGCTCGCCGATACCGTCGGCTACGCCAATCCCGCGCAGGTCAAGCGCGTGTTCCGGCGAGTGCGCGCGGCGATCGGCGAGCGGCTCGAAGGCGCGCACTTCCACGATACGCGCGGCCTGGGGCTCGCCAACGCGCTCGCCGCCTACGAGGAAGGCGTGCGCGCGTTCGATTCGTCCATGGGCGGGCTGGGCGGCTGCCCGTTCGCGCCGGGGGCGAGCGGCAACGTGATCACCGAGGACCTGGTCTTCATGTTCGAGAGCATGGCCGTGCCGACCGGGATCGATTTCGAGAAGCTCATCGCGGCACGGCAGGTCCTGGTGCACGGCCTGCCCGAGGAGCCGGTCTACGGCCATACCCCGCACGCGGGCTTGCCGAAGAACTTTCGCGCCGCGGCGTGACCGACCGGACGACGGCAACTGCGCGGCCGCTGCCGCTCGCCGGCGTGCGCGTGATCGAGTTCGCGCACATGGTCATGGGGCCTTCCTGCGGCCTGGTGCTCGCCGATCTCGGCGCGGAGGTGGTGAAGATCGAGCCGCCCGAAGGCGACAATACGCGCCGGCTGGAAGCCGCCGGAGCGGGCTTCTTCCCGGTGTTCAATCGCAACAAGCGGAGCCTGGCGGTGGACCTCAAGCGCGCCGAGGGCCGCGACATCGTGCTGCGGCTCATCGACTCGTCGGACGTGCTGACCGAGAACTTCCGCCCCGGCGCGCTCGACAAGCTCGGCTTCGGCTACGAGGCGCTCGCGCAGCGCAATCCGCGGCTCGTCTACTGCTCGCTCAAGGGATTCCTCGACGGTCCCTATCAGCATCGCGCGGCGCTCGACGAGGTCGTGCAGATGATGGCCGGCCTCGCATACATGACCGGCCTGCCCGACCGGCCGCTGCGCGCGGGCGCGTCGGTCGTCGACATCCTCGGCGGCACCTTCGGCGCCGTGGGCGTGCTCGCCGCGTTGCGCGAGCGCGACGCGACCGGCCGCGGGCGCCGGGTCACGAGCGGCCTGTTCGAAAGCACCGCCTACCTGGTGGCCCAGCACATGGCGCAGTTCGAGCTCACCGGCGAAGCGCCGCCGCCCATGTCGGTGAAGCGCCCGGCCTGGGGCGTCTACGACATCTTCGAGACGGCGGACGGCGAGCGGCTGTTCGTCGGCGTGGTGACCGACACGCAGTGGGAGATCTTCTGCCGCGCGTTCGAGGAGCCGGAGCTCGCCGCCGACGCGCGCCTGCGCACCAACGGCGAGCGCGTCAAGCAGCGCGCGTGGCTCATTCCGCGGCTCGCCGAGATAATGAAGCGCTACACGAAGTCAGCGCTCGCCGCGAAGCTCGAGGAGATCGGCCTGCCCTTCGCGCCGGTCGCCAAGCCCTGGGACCTGCTCGAGGACCCGCACCTCAACGCGTCGGGCGGTCTGCAGACCGCGCGCCTGCCCTCCGGCCGCGCGGTGCACGTCCCGGCGCTGCCGATCGCGCTCGACGGCGAGCGCCTGCCGAAGCGCAGCGACCCTCCGGCCATCGGCGAGGGCGGGCTGGAGCTGTTGCGCGGCCTCGGCTACGGCGAAGCGCAGATCGCGGCGCTCGCCGCGCGGGGCGTGGTCCGCCTGCCCGAGGAGACCCCGCTCAGCCCCTGAGCAGCGCGTCGATCCCCGCCTGCACGATCTGCTCGTCCTCGTGGGACTGCACCCCGGAGGCGCCGATCCCGCCGACGCACACCCCGTCGACCACGATCGGCAGGCCGCCGGTCACCGGCAGCACCGGCATCTTGAGCATCGATAGGCGTCCGCCGGCGACGCGCTCCTCCCACATCCTGCTCGGGCGCCGCGACACCGCCGCGGTGCGCGCCTTCTCGACCGCGATCGCGGCGTTGGCCGGCGACGCCCCGTCCATGCGCTCCAGGTGCAGCAGGTGGCCGCCGTCGTCGAGGATCGCGATGGCGACGATCCAGTTGTTGCGCCGGGCCTCGGCCTGGGCCGCCGCCATGAGCTTGCGGCAGTCCTCGAGGGTCAGCATCGGTCGGGTCTTCATGCTGCGGCCTTCTCCTTGAGTGCGTTGCGAATCTGCTCGAGCGCGCCCGGATCCTCGATCGTTGTGAGATCGCCCGGGTCGCGCCCCTCGGCGAGCGCCTGGATCGCGCGGCGCAGCGTCTTGCCGGAGCGCGTCTTGGGAAGCAGGGTCACGAAGTGCACGGTGCGGGGCCGCGCGATCGCGCCGAGCTGCTTGTCGACAGTCTCCATCACCTCCTTCTCCAGCTGCGCGCGCCCCTGGGGCGTCGCGAGCTTCGAGCCGTCCTTGGCGACCGCGAAGGCGAGCGGCATCTGGCCCTTGAGCGCGTCTTGCACGCCGACCACCGCGCACTCGGCGATGTTCGGGTGCATGCTCACCGCCTCCTCGATCTCGCGCGTGCCGAGCCGATGGCCGGCGACGTTGATCACGTCGTCGGTGCGCCCGAGGATGAAGTAGTAGCCTTCCGCATCGCGGATGCCCCAGTCGAAGGTCGAGTACACCTGCATCTTCGAGAAGGTCGAGAAGTAGGTCTTCACGAAGCGCGCGTCGTCGCCCCAGACGGTTGACATGCACCCGGGCGGCAGCGGCGGCACGATGGCGACGACCGCCTTCTCGTTCGCCGCGGCGGGCTCGGCGTCGACCTCGCGCAGCAGCTGCAGGTCGTAGCCGAAGACCGGAAACGACGGGCTGCCGAACTTGATCGGCGTCTTCTCGACGCCCGGCATCGCCGACAGGATCGGCCAGCCCGTCTCGGTCTGCCAGTAGTGGTCGATCACGGGCTTGTCGAGCGCCTGCGAGATCCACACGTGCGTCGGCTCGTCGAGCGGTTCGCCCGCGAGAAACAGGTGGCGCAGCGAGCTCAGATCGTATTTCTTCAGGTACGCCGGGTCCTGCTTCTTCAGCACGCGGATCGCCGTCGGGGCGGAGAACATGACGTTCACGCGGCGGTCCTGGACGATCTTCCACCAGATGCCGGCGTCCGGGCGGATCGGCACGCCCTCGTACAGGATCGTGGTCATGCCGGCGATCAGCGGCGCATACACGATGTACGAGTGCCCGACCACCCAGCCGATGTCCGAGGTGGTGAACATGGTCTCCCCGGGGCCGCCGCAGAAGATGTGCTTCATCGACGCGGCGAGCGCCACGGCATAGCCCCCGACGTCGCGCTGCACGCCCTTCGGCTGCCCGGTGGTGCCCGAGGTGTACAGAATGTAGGACGGCTCGTTCGACTCGAGCCAGGCGCAGGGCACCTGCGCGCCCTCGTGACGCGCGGCGAGCGCCTTCCAGTCCACGTCGCGCCCCGCCGCGGCCGGCATGTTCGGGTCCAGGCCGCGGCGATAGATGAGCACCTTCTCCGGCGGGTGCTTCGCGAGGCGCAGCGCCTCGTCGACCAGCGCCTTGTAGAGGACGACCTTGCCCATGCGGCTGCCGCCGTCGGCGGTGAGCATCAGCTTCGGGCGGGCATCGTCGATGCGCGCGGCGAGGCTCGCCGCCGCGAAGCCGCCGAACACCACCGAGTGGATCGCGCCGATGCGCGCGCAGGCGAGCATCGCGAAGCAGGCCTCCGGGATCATCGGCATGTAGATGACCACCCGGTCGCCCTTCTTCACGCCGAGCGATTGCATCATGGCCGCGGCGCGCTGCACCTCGGCATGGAGCTCGCGGTAGGTGTAGCTGCGCTCCTCGTTCACCTCGGTCGAGACGTAGACGAGCGCCGCCTGATCGCCGCGCTCCGCGAGGTGCCGGTCGAGCGCGTTGTGGCAAAGGTTGGTCTCGCCGCCCACGAACCACTTCGCGAACGGCGGGCGCGAGTAGTCGAGCACCCTGGAGAAGGGCTTGTGCCAGTGCACCAGCGCCGCCTGCTCGCGCCAGAAGCTTTCGCGGTCCTCGATCGACCGCCGGTGGAACTCCTTCACGCTCGCCATGATCTCCTCCTCGCGCGCCGTCAGCCGGCCGCCAAGTCCACTACGATCCTGCCCTTCGCGCGCGCCTCGATGAAGGCATCGAATACGCCCGGCAGCTCGGCGAAGCCGACCGTGCGCGTCATCGCCTTGAGGTGCGCCGGCCGCATGTCGTTCGCCAGGCGCCGCCACACTTCGCTGCGCAGCGCCATCGGGCAGTTGACCGAGTCGATCCCGAGGAGCGAGACCCCGCGCAGGATGAACGGCGCCACCGTCGTGTTGAGGCTCATGCTCGCCGCGAGCCCGATCGACGCGATCGCGCCGCCGACCTGCATGGTGCTCGCCACCCAGGCGAGCACCTCGCCCCCGAGATTATCCACCGCGCCGGCCCACTGGGCGCGGTCCAGGGGCTTGACCTTGCTCAAATCCAGCTCGCTTCGCAGCCTCACTTCCTGCGCGCCGAGGCTCTTCAGGTAGTCGGTCTCGTGCGGCTTGCCGGTGAGCGCGACGACGTGATAGCCCAGCCGCGCGAGCGCATCGATCGCGATCGAGCCCACGCCCCCGGTCGCGCCGGTGACGATCACCGGGCCGTTCGCGGGCTTGAGCCCGTTCTGCTCCATGCGCACGATCCCCAGGCCGGCAGTGAACCCGGCGGTGCCCAGCGCCATCGCTTCCCACGGCGTGAGCCCGCGGGGCAGCTTGAGCAGCCAGTCGGCCGGCACGCGCGCATATTCCGCGTAGCCGCCGTGATGCGCGACGCCGAGGTCGTAGCCGGTGGCGAGCACCGCGTCGCCCTTCGCGAAGCGCGCGTCGCTCGAGGACACGACGGTGCCCGCGAGATCGATCCCGCCGATGCACGCGGCGCGGCGCAGGATCCTGCCCTTGCCGGTGGCGGCGAGCGCATCCTTGTAGTTGACGTCCGAGTAGGCGACCCGCACCACCACCTCGCCCGGGTCGAGGTCCTCGAGCGAGCATTCGACGAACCCCGCCTGGATCTTCCTGTCGACTTCCTGGATCCTGAATGCCTTGAACTTCTCCATCGCTTGCCTCCGTGTGTTCCGATCGTCGTGCCGCTAACGCCGCACGCGCTCGCTCTGCAGGTAATCGGCCGTCTGCATTTCGTGCAGGCGGCTCACCGTGCGCGCGACGTCGGCGCCCTGCTGGCCCTCGGCGTACAGCTCTTCGGGCTGCACCTCCGCCGAAAGAATCAGCTTGACGCGATCGTCGTACAGGACGTCGATCAGCCAGGTGAAGCGCCGCGCCGCGTCCGCGTTGCGCGCCGACATCCGCGGCACGCCGGACAGCATCACCGTATGGAAGCGCTTCGCGAGGTCCACATAGTCCGCGTAGGAGCGCGGCCCGCCGCACAGCACCGCGAAATCGAACCAGACCAGCCCCCCCGCGCGCTTGCGGTAGGCGATTCGCCGCCCCTCGACGTCGAGCGCGTGGTGCTCGGGCTCCACGTCGGCAAGCTCGGCGAAGCTGCGTTCGAGCGCGGCG
>JAKALD010000233.1 GCA_021813275.1 Pseudomonadota bacterium
GCTCGCGCACCAGCGACAGCGCCACCAGGATGCCGAGCGCCGAGGACGAGCCGTAGCGCTGCAGCGTGTCGTAGCCCTGCAGCCCGAGCACCATGCCGACGAACAGCCCCGAGACCAGGATGATGATGAGCGACAGCACCCCGCTGAAGTAGATCTCGCGGATGGTGAGCCCGAAGCGGCGCAGCGCGGTTCCGGAATGCAGCAGCATGTGCGCGAAGAAGCGGCTCGCGAAGCCGAGCCGCCAGACCTTCGAGGTCGCGGCGTGGCCGAGGTGCTCCAGCAGGCGGCGGATCCCCGCGAGCATGTCAGGCCTGCGCCGCGGCGAGGCTCAGCTCGGCCTCGTAGCGGGCAGCGGGATAGTGAAACGGGATGGGGCCATCGGGCTTGCCGTGCACGAACTGGTCGACGAACGGCTCGCGCGAGCCGCGTACCTCGGCGGGCGTGCCCTGGGCCACGATGCGCCCGGCCGACACGAAGTAGAGGTAGTCGACGATGTCCGCGCACTCCTGGATGTCGTGGCTTACGATGATCGAGGTCGCCCCGAGCGAGTCGTTCAGCTCGCGGATGAGGCGCGCGATCACCCCCAAAGAGATCGGATCGAGGCCCGCGAACGGCTCGTCGTACATCATGAGCATGGGATCGAGCGCGATGGCGCGCGCGAGCGCCGCGCGCCGCGCCATGCCGCCGGAGAGCTCCGAGGGCAAGAGGTCGGCGGCGCCGCGCAGCCCGACCGCGTTGAGCTTGAGCAGCACCAGGTCGTGGATCAGGTCCTCCGGAAGGTCGGTGTGCTCGCGCATCTGGAACGCCACGTTGTCGTACACCGACATGTCGGTGAACAGCGCGCCGAACTGGAACAGCATGCCCATCTTGCGTCGCAGCGCGTACAGGCCGTCGCCGTCGAGCTCGTTCATGACCTTGCCGAGCACGCGCGCGGTCCCGCCGCTCGCCCGCAAGGCCCCGCCGATGATGCGCAGCAGGGTGGTCTTGCCGCAGCCCGACTGGCCCATGATCCCGATCATCTGGCCGCGCGGGATCTCGAGGCTCACGCCGTGCAGCACCGGCTGTGACGGCTCGTAGCCGAAGGTCACGCGGTCGATCTCGACGATGGGAGGTTCGGCCACCGGTCAGGCCACGCCCAAAAAAGGAGAGGATTCTACTCGACACTCGCGCGCCGCCGGAAGCAAGCCCGCGGCCCGGCGCCCGAACGCCCCCGTTTCGCCTATAGTGTGGGCCATGCTTGCCGAGGCCGAGCCCCGCGCTGCGAGCGCGACCGCCGTTTCAAACGCGCCGGCGCTGCGCATCGAAGGCCTGGGCAAGCGCTACGGGGCACTCCCCGTGCTCGACGGGCTCGACCTGGAGGTCGCCCCGGGGGCGGCGTTCGGGCTGATCGGCGTGAACGGCGCCGGAAAGACCACCCTGATCAAGTGCGTTCTCGATCTGTGCGCGAGCGACGCCGGCCGCATCGAGATCTTCGGCGCCTCGAACCGCCTGCCCGCCGCGCGCCTTCGGCTCGGCTACGTTCCGGAGCGCTTCCTGCCGCCGCACTATCTGCGCTGCCGCGAGTTCCTCGAGCTCGCCCTCGCGCTCGCCGGGGAGCGCTTCGCGCGCGGCGCGGCGCAGGCGCTGCTCGCCGAGCTCGAGCTCGACCCGGACGTCCTCGAGCGCCCGGTGCGGCAGCTTTCCAAGGGCATGACGCAAAAGCTCGGGCTCGCCGTGTGCTTCCTGGTGCCGCGCGACCTGTACGTGCTGGACGAGCCGATGAGCGATCTTGACCCGGCGAGCCGGGTCGCGGTGAAATCCGTGCTCGTGCGCCTGGTCGCCGGCGGCCGCACCCTGTTCTTCACCTCGCACGTCCTGGCGGACGTCGAGGAGCTGTGCTCGTCGATCGCGGTGCTCGACCGGGGAGCGATCAGGTTCCTCGGCACCCCGGGGGAGCTGTGCGAGCGCTACGGCGAGCTGCGGCTCGAGCGCGCGTTCATCCGTTGCATCAAGGGCCATGGCGAGCAACCCGCAACACACGGCTGACGGCAAGCCCTCGCTGCTCATCGTCGACGATGACCCGCTGATCACAGACACGCTCGCGTTCGCGCTCGATGCCGACTTCCAGGTGTACGCCTGCGAGTCGCGCCCGCACGCGATCGAGCTGCTGCGCCAGCTGCCGCAGGCCCCGCAGCTCGCGCTAGTCGACCTCGGGCTCCCGCCGACCCCGCACACCCCCGAGGAGGGCTTTCAGCTCATCGCCGACCTGCTGGGGCACTCGCCGAGCATGAAGATCTTCGTGCTCTCCGGCCAGAACGACGCCGCGCACGCGCGCCACGCGCGCGCGCTCGGCGCGGCCGAGTTCATCGCCAAGCCGTGCGATCCCGCGACGCTCAGGCGCATCCTGCGGCGCGCGCTCGAGGTGCGCGCCGCTGAGCTGAGCACTCGCCAGGGCGAGGCCGACGCGCTCGTCGGGGAAAGCCCGCCGCTCGTCAAGCTGCGCAGCCAGATCGCGCAGCTCGCCGACTCGCCCTTCCCGGTGCTGATCGAGGGCGAATCGGGCAGCGGCAAGGAGCTCGTGGCGCTCAGCCTGCACCGGCTGTCGCAGCGCGCGCGGCGCCCCTACCTGGCGCTCAACTGCGCGGCGATCGCGCCTACGCTGGTCGAACCGACCCTGT
The DNA here is from genome assembly GCA_021813275.1 of Pseudomonadota bacterium. Classification (GTDB taxonomy): domain Bacteria; phylum Pseudomonadota; class Gammaproteobacteria; order Burkholderiales; family SG8-39; genus JAKALD01. The sequence goes on from JAKALD010000233.1 coordinate 2,658, forward strand.
TCGGGTACGTGAAGGGCGCGTTCACCGGCGCGACCTCCAACAAGTCGGGCTATTTCGAGGACGCGCAGGACGGCACGCTGTTCCTCGACGAGATCGGCGAGCTGCCGGTCGAGATGCAGGCGAAGCTGCTGCGCGTGCTCGAGAACGGCGAATACCAGCGCGTGGGCGAGACGCAGCGGCGCGTCTCGACCGCGCGCGTCATCGCGGCGACCAACCGCGACCTGCGCCAGGAGGTGAGGCAGGGCAGCTTCCGCGCCGATCTCTACCACCGCATGTCGGTGTTCACGCTGGTGGTGCCGGCGCTGCGCGACATGGGCGGCGACAAGCTCATGCTGCTCGAGCATTTCAGGAAGTTCTACGCCGAGCAGGCCGGCGTGCAGCCGTTCTCGCTCGACCCCGGCGCGGAAGCGCGCTGGCTCGACTATCCCTTCCCGGGCAACGTGCGCGAGCTGCGCAACATCGTCATCCGGCTCAGCACCAAGTACGCGGGCCAGCGGCTCGGCGTGGCCGAGCTCGAGCCCGAGCTCGACCTCGAGACCGAGCCCGAGGCGAGCGCCGCCCTGTCGGCCGAGGGCGGCGACATCGTCGAGCAGGCGCTCAAGCACCTGGAGCACGACCACGCGTTCAGCCTGGATGAGACGCTCAGGGCCTGGGAGCGCGGCTACATCCAGGCCGCGCTGCGCCTGACGCGCGGCAACGTGAGCCAGGCCGCGAAGCTGCTCGGGATCAACCGCACCACGCTGTACAGCCGGATGCAGTCCTCGGCGGAGCAGAAGTAGCGGCCCGCGCCATGTACCTGGAGCACTTCGGGCTGCGCGAGGCGCCCTTCCGCATCACGCCGCACACGGATTTCTTCTTCGACGGCGCGGAGCGCGGCGCGACCCTCGAGGCCCTCGCCTACGCGGTGCTCAACGAAGAAGGCATCGTCAAGGTCGGCGGCGAGGTCGGCAGCGGCAAGACTATGCTGTGCCGCGTCCTGATGGAGCGCCTGCCGCCGGAGGCCGAGACCGTCTACCTGGCCGATCCGTCGCTCTCGCGCGACGAGATCCTGCACACCATCGGCGAGGAGCTCGAGCTCGAGCTGGCGGAGGGGCGCTTCACGGTCGCGCTGCGCGAGCTGCAGGAGCAGCTGATCCGGCTCTACGCGGCGGGCCGCCGGGTGGTGATCCTGATCGACGAGGCGCACGCTATGCCGCGCGAGACCCTGGAGCAGGTGCGGCTGCTGTCGAACCTCGAGACGAACCGGCACAAGCTGCTGCAGATCGTGCTGTTCGGGCAACCCGAGCTGGACGACACCCTCGGCGCGCCTTCCATGCGCCAGCTCAAGGACCGGATCACCCACAGCTTCCGCATGCGGCCGCTCGATGCGCAGGAGGTCGGCAGGTATCTGACCTTCCGCATGCGCGCCGCCGGCTACCGCGGGCCCGATGTCTTCACCCCCCGGGCGGTCGCGCTGATCGCGCGCGCCTCGGGCGGCCTCACGCGGCGCGTCAACATTCTCGCGGACAAGTCGCTGCTCGCGGCGTTCAGCGAGGACACCCACGCGGTCGAGACCCGCCAGGTGCGCAAGGCGATCGCCGACTCCGAGTTCTCCTCGGTCGGCAGGCCGCGCCGGATCTTGGCGTATGTCGGCGCCGCGCTGCTTGCCGGCGCGGCGCTCGGGGTCGCCGCGCATTGGGGGCTGAGCGAGCGCGAATCTGCGATCTCCCGCCCGCCGGAGCCTGGCGCTGCGGCCATCCGCGCCGCGCCCGCCGCAGCGGCCGCGGCGCAGCCGACCGCAGTGCCGGCCGCGCCCGCGAGCGAACGAGCGCCGATTCCGGTGTCGCCCGCGCCGCCGGCTTCTTCGGCCGGCGACACGCGCGCGCCAAGCGCGTCGCGGCAGCCTGCCCCCAGCCTGCTCGCCGAGGCGCAGATCCGGCGCATGGCGCGCTACGCGGTCGGGCCGCATCCGCTGCTCGGCGAGCGGATCGCCGCCGCCCGGGCGCTGCTCGCGAGCGCGCCCGACGCGAGCTACAGCCTCGAGCTCTTCGTCACGAGCAATCCGGACCCGGCGCGCATGGAGCGCTTCCTGATGCGCGCGCGCGACCTCGTGCCGTTGTCGGCGCTGTACGTCATCCCAATGGCGGGCGGGCGCGGTTATCGCCTGGGCGTGGTCTACGGCGTGTACCCCAGCCGCGAAGCTGCCGAGCGCGCCGCCGCGCATCTGCCGCCGAAATACCAGAAGGCGTTCCGGCCGGTGCCGCGGAGCATCGCCGCGCTGCGCCGCGCGACCTGACCGCACCGGCCGAAATCGCCAGCGCCCCAGGCGCTTAGCGGCCCTTGCGCACACGAACGGCGTGATATCCTAGAACCGTGGAGGGGGATGTGCGCCCAATCGGCCTCACAACGGCAAGCGTCGCGGCGGCGCTGGCGCTCGGGCTCGCCGGCTGCGGACTGACGCCGGCCAAGCTCTCTCCCACGCACATCACGGCGGCCTCCGCGCCGGCCGAGCGCGGCACCATCCCGCCTCCCGTGCAGCTCGCGCCCGTGCTGCCCAAGCCCACGCCGACCACCCCGCCCGAAACCTACAGCGTCGTCGTGAGCAACGTGCGCGTGCAGGACCTGCTGTTCGCGCTCGCGCGCGACGCGAAGCTGAACGTCGACATCAACTCCGACGTCACCGGCACGGTGACCATGAATGCGGTCGACCAGACGCTGCCGCAGCTGCTGAGCCGCATCGCGGATCAGGTCGACATGCGCTACGAGGTCAAGGGCTCGGACCTGGTGGTGATGCGCGATACGCCCTACCTGCACATCTATCACGTCGATTACGTCAACCTCAGCCGCGACGCGAAGAGCGTGAACAATCTTTCCACGCAGGTCATCAACACCGGCGCCGGCACCGCGGGCGGGGCGGCCTCTTCCGGAACGAGCAACTCGACGTCGACCATCAACTCGGTATCGGACAACAAGTTCTGGGCCACGCTGGTCGACAACGTCAAGGCGATCCTGCAGGAAACCCGCAGCGCCGAGCCGGTGCCGGTCGTGCCGCA
>JAKALD010000234.1 GCA_021813275.1 Pseudomonadota bacterium
ATGCGCAGCGTGCGCTCGACGTAGTCCTCCACCGAATGCGCGACGCACTCGGCGAGCCGCATTTCCCGGTACAGCGCGCCGGTGAAGCGGCCGTAGAGGTGGCTGCCGGGCAGCGTGACCACGGGAACGCCGAGCGCCATCGCCTCGCAGGAGGAGTTGCAGCCGCCGAAGTACAGGGGATCGAGCGATACGTCCGCGGCAGCGAGGGTGGCGAGGAACCGCCGGTTGTCCCGCATGTGCGGGATGAAGCGCACGCGGCGCGCGTTCGCCCCGAGGCTGCGCGCGAGGCGGCGCTTCACGCGCGCGCCCCAGGCCGCGCGCGACTCGAGCAGCACGATCTCGGCGCGCGGATCGCGCTCGAGGATCGCGGCGAAGACGGCATCCGTATCGGGGTGCAGCTTGAACGCGGGCTGCAGGCAGGCGTAGAGCGTGCGGTCAGGCGGCAGGCCGAGCTCCTCGCGCGCCGGCGGCGCCACGGCGGGCGGACGCTCGTAGCCCGGCAGGAAGAACGCCTTCGCCCGCAGCAGGACCTCGCTGTAGTGCGCCTGCGCGCCTTCCGTCTCCACGTCCTCCGCGCTGAGGTAGTAGTCGATGGTATCGACGCCCGAAGTCTCGGAATGCCCCCAGGTCGCGACCTGCACGCCTGCGAGGCGCCCCAGGGCGAGGAAGTAGGTGAGCGGATGCATCCCGATGTCGGCGAACACGAGCGCGTCGAGCTGCGCGGCGCGGATCGCCGCGCGCACCGCCTCCAGGTCGTGCGGCAGGCGGTGGTAGCGATCGGCCGCGCGCTCGATCGCCGCGCGCATCGGGTCGTCGGCGGGGTCGATGGCGAACACGTGGACCGCGAAGCGCTCGCGCGGAAGATCGCGGATCAGGCCGATCGTGGTGCGCCCGACCGAGTGGCTGTAGAAGAAGGTCGACACGAACCCGACGCGGATCTTGCCGGGGGCACGCGCGCGCGCGGCCGCCTGCGCGTCCGCGCGACAGGCGCGCCGCGCCACGGCGCAGAACTTGCGCAGCAGCTCGGCGTTGTTCGCGTTGTGGTAGGCGAGGTAGTAAGGGAGATTTCCGATCGCGCGCTCCGGCTCGCTCACCGCCCGTGCCGGGCGCGCGAGCAGCTCGTCGAGGTCCGCGCTGAAGCGCCGGCGCACCGCGTCGATCTCCTCGCGCGAGGCGTAGACCGCGGGCAGCATCGCCGCGCGGCGCACCCGCGTCGCGTAGCTCTCCTCGAGCGCGATGCGCCGCTCCAGGGCGCGGCGCGCGTCCTCGGCGCGGCTTTCGAGGAAGCAGCCCACGGCCACGGAGGTGAGCAAGGCGGGGTCGCCCTGCGCGGCGACGATCGCGCGCTCCGCCCAGCCCGCGGCGCCCTCCTCGTCGGCCCGCGCCTCGTGCCAGGCGAGCAGCAGCATGCAGGCGCGCGCCCGGCGCGGATCGCCCGCTTCGGCCAGCTCGAGAAAGCGGCGCGCATGCCGTGCCGCGGCCTCCTGCCGGTCGAGCGCGGTCAGGCATTCGGCGAGGCTGAAGTGGAAGCTCGCCTCGGTTTCCCGCCCCGCGACGGCGCTCTCGAACGCGGCCGCCGCCGCCGCGTGGTCGCCGCGCGCCTGCTCGATCAGGCCGCGCAGGTAATCGATGTCCGGCTGCGGGACGCCCGCGAGCGAGCGGCAGGCGAGCGCCGCCTCGTCGAGCCTGCCCTCTTGGTAGAGGCGAAACGCCGCGGCGAAATCCGGCCCGGCGGGCGCGGGCGCCGCGCCCCGGCGGCGCGCGAACAGGCCTTTGAGGACGCTCGACAGCACGCCGCGATTATGCGGCCGGGGCAAGCCGCAAAGAAGGGGATCTCGCGACGACTCCTACTCCGAAGCGGCGCGTGTCGCGACCGCCGGCCCCCGCCTAGCCGAACGCGCGGCCGGCGCGCACCTTGGCGATCGCCCAGGACACGAGCGGCCAGGCGAGCAGCGCCAGCGCGAGGCCGGTCATCGTGCCGACCAGGCCGTTCGAGAAGAACACGCCGAGATGGCCCTGCGACACGAGCATCGCCTGGCGGAACGAGGCCTCGGCGCTGTGGCCCAGCACGAGCGCGAGCACGAGCGGTGCCAGGGGATACGACAGCTTCTTGAACGCGTAGCCGGCGACGCCGAACACCACCATCATCCAGACGTCGAACATGGTGTTGTTCACCGTGTAGGCGCCGATCGCGCACACCACGATGATGATCGGCGCGATCACCGAGAACGGCACGCGCAGGATCGCGGCGAACAGCGGCACGCAGGTGAGCACCACGAGCAGGCCCGCGATGTTGCCCAGGTACATGCTCGCGATCAGGCCCCAGACGAAGTCCTTCTGCTCCACGAACAGCAGCGGGCCGGGCTGCAGCCCCCAGATGAGCAGCCCGCCGAGCAGCACCGCGGCGGTCGGCGAGCCGGGCACCCCGAGCGTGATCATCGGCAGCAGCGCCGATGTGCCCGCGGCGTGCGCGGCCGTCTCTGGGGCGACCACGCCCTCGACCACTCCGGTCCCGAACTTTGACCCGTTCCTCGAGAAGCGCCGCGCCACGCCGTAGCTCATGAACGAGGCCGGCGTCGCGCCGCCGGGCACGATGCCCATCAGGCAGCCCACCGCCGAGGAGCGCAGCGAGGTGAGCCAGTAGCGCGGCAGCTCCTTCCAGGTCTCGAGCACCACCTTGAGGTTGATCTTCGCCGACGCGCCCTTGAAGGCGAGGCCCTCCTCCATCGTGAGCAGGATCTCGCCGATGCCGAACAGGCCGATCACCGCCACCAGGAAGTCGAAGCCGCTCAGCAGCACCTGGGTGTGGAAGGTGAGCCGCAGCGTCCCGGTCACCGGGTCGGTTCCGACCGAGGCGAGCGCGAAGCCGAGCATCATCGAGGCGAGCGTCTTGAACGGCGCCTCCTTGCTCATGCCTACGAACGCGCAGAAGGTCAGCAGGTACACCGCGAAGAATTCCGGCGGGCCGAACTCGAGCGCGAAGTTCGCCACCACGGGCGAGAGGAAGGTGATGACGATCACCGCGACGAGCGCGCCCACGAACGACGAGGTGAACGACGCGGTAAGCGCCGCGCCGGCGCGCCCCTTCTGCGCGAGCGGGTAGCCGTCGAAGGTCGTCGCCACCGACCAGGGCTCGCCGGGGATGTTGAACAAGATGCTGGTGATCGCGCCGCCGAACAGCGCCCCCCAGTAGATGCACGACAGCAGGATGATCGCCGAGGTCGTTCCGCCGGGCTGCTGCGCCATGCTAAAGGTGAGCGGCAGGAGGATCGCCACGCCGTTCGCTCCGCCCAGCCCGGGCAGCACGCCGATGATGACGCCGAGCGAAATGCCGAGCAGCATCAGGCCGACGTTCTTGAACGAGAGGGCGACGACGAACCCCTCGAGCAGCGAATGGATCTCTTGCACCGATGGCTCCCGCTCAGTCCAGTCCGAGCAGCGCCTCGAGCGGGCCCTTGGGCAGCGGCACCTGGAACCACACCTCGAAGATCAGGAAGAACGCGACGCTGTTGCCGACGCCCACCGCCAGCGACTTCCACCACGCGTACTTGCCCAGCCTGCGCATGAACAGCGTGACGAAGATCGCCGACGACACATAGATGCCCAGCCAGCCGACCAGACCGACGTAGATCACCGTCGGGACGAGCACCACCAGCACCAGCTTGAGCTGACCCACCTCGACGAAGGCCTTGTCCTTCTCCGGGCGGATCCGGAGCGCGTTGAACAGGTTGAGCGCCGACGAGATGCAGATGATCAAGCCGACGTAGAACGGAAAGTAGCCGGGCTGCGGTCCGTCGCTGCCCCACTTCGCCCCGAGCCGCAGGCTGTCGTAGATGACGATCGCTCCGAGCGCCATGAGCAGCAGCGCGACCGCGATTTCCGCGGTCTTGCGGGTGCACGCGGCCCTGGCGCCGTCCCGGCCTTCCGACATGGCTTCCCCTTTGCGCGAAAAAACGACGGCGCGCCGCGCGGCGCGCCGCGGTGGTTCTTCAGGCCGTTACTTGGAGCCCGCGGCCATGAAGCCGGCGGCCTTCATCAGCGCGACGTGGCGCGCTTCCTCCTTCGCCACCCACTCCTCGTAGGCCTTGCCGTTCAGCGCGGTCTGGTTGAACGCGCCGGTCGCCATGAACTCCTTCCACTCGGGAAGCTGGCGCACCTTCTGCAGCAGGTCGACGTAGTACTGCACCTGCTCGGGCGTGACGCCGCCGGGCATGAAGATGCCGCGCAGCATCACGTACTCGACGTCCAGCCCCTGCGATTTGCAGGTGGGAATGTCGTACCAGGACATCGTTCCCGTGATCTTCGCCTTGTACGGCATGCGCTCCGTATCGAACACGCACAGCGGCTTGAGCTTGCCGGCGCGCCACTGCGCCACGGCCTCGATCGGGTTGTTGACCGTCGACTCGACGTGGTTGCCGACCAGCTGCACGGCGACCGCGCCGCCGCCCTTGAACGGGATATAGGTGAACTTGTCGCCGGTCTTCTGCTCGATCGCGGCGGTGATGATCTGGTCCTCCTGCTTGGAGCCGGTGCCGGCCATCTTGCACTTGCCGGGACCCAGCTTCTTGCAGTCGTTGATGTAGTCCATCGCCGTCTTGTAGGGCTTGCTCGCGTTCACCCACAGCACGAACTCGTCGAGCGCCATCATCTGCACCGGCGTCAGGTCGCGCCAGTTGAACGGCACGCCGGTGGCGAGGGGCGTGGTGAACAGGTTCGACAGTGTGATGATCAGCTTGTGCGGGTCACCCTTGGCGTTCTTGACGTCGAGGAAACCCTCGGCGCCGGCGCCGCCCGCCTTGTTGACGACCACCATCGACTGTTTCATGAGGTGGTGCTTGGCCACCAGCGACTGGATGTAGCGCGCCATCTGGTCCGCGCCGCCGCCGGTGCCCGCCGGAATGATGAACTCGACGGTCTTGGTCGGCTCCCAGGCCTCGCCGGCGAGCGGCCAGGCAGCCAGCAGGGCGCCCGCGAATGCCGCGGCCGCCGCCATGAGCTTCGGTTTCATGCTCCCTCCTCGAAAGTTGTGGCGTCATTATGACTGACTGCATGCGTCAGCCATGCGTTTATATGTCTTGTGCCTGTCATTTTCGGCGTGGCGCGCAATTCTAACCCTTGACTGCGGTCAAGAGTTCGGCCGTTCGGCCTCCGGCCTGGGCCGATGGTGCGCCGCCGCGATCTCGTGTCGCGCCGCCAGCCGCTTGCCGAGCGCCACGACGAGCGCCGCGCCCGCGAGCGCCGTCAGCTTGTAGTCATGAAGCCAGGGCGCCCGCGCGCTCGCCCAGTCCGCGAGCGCGGGGTCGGTGATCGCGATTTCGCCTGCGATCCACCCGAGCAGCGCGGCGCCGAGCGTGATGATGACCGGAAAGCGCTCCATCACCCGGAGCATCAGCGCGCTGCCGAAGATCACGATCGGAATGCTCAGTCCCAGGCCAATCACGAGCAGCGCGAGCTTCGCTTCGGGAGGCCCCTGGTCCGCGGCAGCCGCCACCGCGATCACGTTGTCGAGGCTCATCACCAGGTCCGCGATCAGAATGGTCCTGATCGCCGCGAGCAGGCCCTCGCTCGCCGCGACCTCGCTCTCGGACTCCTCCGGCACCAGCAGCTTCACCCCGATCCACAGGAGCAGCGCACCGCCCGCGAGCTTGAGCCACGGCAGCTGCAGCAACGCCACCGCGAAAGCC
>JAKALD010000235.1 GCA_021813275.1 Pseudomonadota bacterium
GGTCGGGCAGGTCTGCGGCTCGGTCCCGGGGCGCGCGCCGCTGCCCCCGCAGGTCTCGCAGGCCGCGAGCGTGGGGATGCGGATCTTGGTATCGAAGCCGTGCGCCGCCTGCTCGAGCGTGATCTCGAGGTTGTAGCGCAGGTCGGCGCCGCGGTACACGTTCGAGCGCGTTCCGCGGCCACCGCCGAAGATCTCGCCGAAGATGTCGCTGAAGATGTCGCCGACGCCGCCGAAGCCTGCCGCGCCGCCCGCACCCATGCCGGCATGCGGGTCGATTCCGGCGTGCCCGAACTGGTCGTAGGCGGCGCGCTTCTGGGAGTCGGTGAGCACCTCGTAGGCTTCCTTCGCCTCCTTGAAGTGCTCCTCGGCCTTGGGATTGTCCGGATTGCGGTCCGGATGCCACTTCATGGCGAGCTTGCGGTACGCCTTCTTGATCTCTTCCTCGCCTGCGTCGCGATTGACGCCGAGGACTTCGTAGTAGTCGCGCTTCGCCATGATCCTTTACTGCGCTGAATGACAAACAGCCGAGCGCGGCGGCGGCGCCTCGCGCCCTCCGCTGCATCCCGGCCAGTCAAGGCGCCGCGCCGGGCGCGGCGCCGCCTGCGGTGCTCAGCCCGCCTTCTTGTCCTTGACCTCGGTGAACTCGGCGTCCACGACGTTGCCTTCGTCCTTCTTCGCGCCGGCCTCCCCCGTCGCGCCGCCCGCCGCGGCCTGCTGCTGCGCCTGCGTCTCGGCGTACATCTTCTCGCCGAGCTTCTGCGCGGCCTGGGCGAGCGCCTGCGAGCGGGCCTCGATCTTCGCCTTGTCGTCGGACTTCAGCACCGCCTCGGCATCCTTCAGCGCGGCCTCGATCTTGTCCTTCTCCGCGGCGTCGAGCTTGTCACCGTAGTCCTTGAGCGACTTGCGCACCGAGTGCACCAGCGCCTCGCACTGGTTGCGGGCATTGACCAGCTCGTGCGCCTTCTTGTCCTCGTCGGCGTGCACCTCGGCGTCCTTGACCATGCGCTGAATCTCCTCTTCGCTGAGACCCGAGCTCGCCTGGATCTTGATCTTGGCCTCCTTGCCGGTCGCCTTGTCCTTCGCCGAGACGTGCAGGATGCCGTTCGCGTCGATGTCGAAGGTGACCTCGATCTGCGGCATGCCGCGCGGCGCCGGCGGGATGTCGGTCAGGTTGAACTGGCCGAGGCTCTTGTTGCCGCCAGCCATCTCGCGCTCGCCCTGCAGCACGTGGATCGTCACCGCGGTCTGGTTGTCGTCCGCGGTCGAGAACACCTGCTGCGCCTTGGTCGGCACCGTGGTGTTCTTCTGGATGAGCTTGGTCATCACGCCACCCAGGGTCTCGATGCCGAGCGACAAAGGCGTCACGTCCAGCAGCAGCACGTCCTTCACATCGCCCTTGAGCACGCCCGCCTGGATCGCGGCGCCGACCGCCACCGCCTCGTCGGGGTTGACGTCCTTCCTCGGCTCCTTGCCGAAGAACTCGCGCACCTTGTCCTGGACCTTCGGCATGCGCGTCATGCCGCCCACCAGGATCACGTCGTTGATGTCCGAGACCTTGACGCCGGCGTCCTTGATCGCGATGCGGCACGGCTCCATCGTGCGCTCGATCAGGTCGTCGACCAGCGACTCGAACTTGGCGCGCGTGATCTTCATCGCCAGGTGCTTGGGCCCCGACTGGTCGGCCGTGATGTAGGGCAGGTTGATCTCGGTCTGCTGCGAGGACGAGAGCTCGATCTTCGCCTTCTCGGCGGATTCCTTGAGCCGCTGCAGCGCGAGCACGTCCTTCGACAGATCGACGCCCTGGTCCTTCTTGAACTCGGTGACGACGTAGTCGATGAGCCGCTGGTCGAAGTCCTCGCCCCCGAGGAAGGTGTCGCCGTTGGTCGACAGCACCTCGAACTGCTTCTCGCCCTCGACGTCGGCGATCTCGATGATCGAGATGTCGAAGGTGCCGCCGCCCAGGTCGTAGACCGCGATCTTGCGGTCGCCCTTGCCCTGCTTGTCCAGGCCGAAGGCGAGCGCGGCCGCGGTCGGCTCGTTGATGATGCGCTTGACCTCCAGCCCCGCGATGCGCCCGGCGTCCTTGGTCGCCTGGCGCTGCGAGTCGTTGAAGTAGGCGGGCACCGTGATCACCGCCTCGCTGACTTCCTCGCCCAGGTAGTCCTCGGCGGTCTTTTTCATCTTGCGCAGCACTTCGGCGGACACCTGTTGCGGCGCGATCTGCTTGCCGCGCACCTCGACCCAGGCATCGCCGTTGTCGGCCTTGACGATCTTGAAGGGCATCAGACCGATGTCCTTCTGCACTTCCCTTTCCTCGAAGCGCCGGCCGATCAGGCGCTTGACCGCGAACAGGGTGTTCCTGGCGTTGGTCACCGCCTGGCGCTTGGCCGGCGCGCCGACGAGGATCTCGCCTTCGTCGGTGTAAGCGACGACCGAGGGGGTCGTGCGCGCGCCCTCGGAATTCTCGATCACCTTGGGCTTGCCGCCCTCCATGATCGCCACGCACGAGTTGGTCGTGCCGAGGTCAATGCCGATGATCTTTGCCATGTCGATTCCCTTTTCCGGTTCCTAACCTAGCGTCGCAAATGGGGTTTCCCGGCCGCGCTTTCAAGCGTCGTTGGCCGGCCGGGGCTTGGCGACCGTCACGAGCGCCGGGCGCAGCACGCGGTCGTGCAGCAGGTAGCCCTTCTGCATCACGGCGAGCACCGTGTTCGGCTCGGCGTCGGACTCCACCGCGGCCATCGCCTGGTGGCGGTGCGGATCGAAGCGCTCCCCGGCGGCCGGCTCGACCGCGCTCACCTGGCCTTGCTCGAGCGCGGCGCGCAACTGCTTCAGCGTGAGCTCGACGCCGCTCTTCAGCGATTCCGCGGCGCCGTTACCGGTGCCGAGCGCCGCCTCGAGGCTGTCGACCACCGGAAGCAGGCCGCGCACGAAGCGCTCGATCGCGAATTTCTGCGCCGCGGCGATATCGGCCTGGGCGCGCTTGCGCGCGTTGTCGGCGTCGGCGAGCGCGCGCAGCCAGGCGTCGCGCTGCTCGTCGGCCCGGGTATTCGCCTCGGCGAGCAGCTCTTCGCAAGAGCGCTGCGCCGGCTGGGGAGACTCGGCCGCCGGCGCCGGCTGATCGCCGGGCGCGGACTCGGGCCGTTGGGTGGCTTCAGATTCAGACATGGGATTCCGATCGGGGGTAGGCTGCAAACCTCATCGAAGCTGGGGATGCTCGCGCGTGGTTCAAGTCCCGCGTGCGAAAATGTGCCACATGACCGACTCTCCAGAAACCGTTGATTTGCGAAGCGAACCGGGGAGCCGGCTCACGCTCGCGGCGCTCGCCGCGCTGAGCGAGCTGGCGCGCGGCCAGAGCCGCTTGCTGCTTACGCGCGAAGACCCGGGACTGCTGATGGCGGCCGTCAACCTGCGGTTGCGCGACGCGCTCGCGTGGGAGACGGTGGCGAGCGGCGGCTGCTGGCGTACCACGGTGCGCCCGGCGGCCGACACGCAGCCGAAGGACCTGATCGACGCGCTCACGCGGGATCATCGCCGGCTCGACGAGCTGCTGGGGCGCGCGCTGCGCCTGCTCAACGCGGGCGACGCGGGCGGCGCGAAGAAGCTGCTGGATGTCTTCGCCGCCGGGCTGCGGCGGCACGCCGGCGCCGAGAACGAAGTCATCGCGCCCGCCTTGGGTCCGAGCGGCGGCTTCGAGCCGCTCGAAACCATGCTGCGCGAGCATGCCGATCTCCTGGAGCAGCTCCAGGCGGTGGAGCAGTGCTTCGCCGAAGCACCCGCAGGGCAGCTTCCGCAGGCGTGGGAAGTCGAGCCCTTCGCGGCGATCCTGTCCGGAACGCTCGCCAAGCACGAGCATCGCGAAGAGGGCGGTCTGTTTCCGGCATGGGCCGCAGCGCTCGCGGTGCGCCCGGCCGCCGAGCGCGACGCGCTGCACGAGCGCGTGCGGCAATTGCTCGCGAGCTAGGTTTTCGACCTCAGGGCGCGTGCGGCATGCTCGGCGGGCGCCTGCGCACGGGGCGCCCAGCCGTGCTCGGCGGCGATCTGGATCATCGCCGCGATCCACTCGGGCGATTCGTTGAGGCAGGGCACTAGGCTGAACTGCTTGCCGCCATGCTCGAGAAACGCCGCGCGCGCCAGCATGCCGATCTCCTCCAGCGTTTCGAGGCAATCGGCCACGAATCCCGGGCAGGCGACGTCGACGCGCTGCACGCCGGATTGCGCGAGCGCGACGAGCGTCGGCTGCGTATAGGGCTGCAGCCACTCGGCGCGGCCGAAGCGCGACTGGAACGTGACCAGGTAATCGCCGTCACCGAGGCCGAGAGCCTCGCCGAGCAGCCGCGCGGTCGTGCGGCACTCGCGGTGGTAGGGATCGCCGCGCTCCAACGCGGCGCGCGGCAGCCCGTGGAAGCTCATCACCAGCCTTTCGCCGCGCCCGTGCGCCGCCCACTGGCTGCGTACGCCGGCCGCGAGCGCGGCGATGTACGCCGGGTGGTCGTGGTAGTGCTTGACAAGCCGCAGCTCGGGGACGTTGCGCGTGCGCCCGAGCCATGCCGCGACCGCGTCGAGGGCGCTCGCGGTGGTGCTCGCAGCGTACTGCGGGTAGAGCGGAAATACCAGGATGCGCTCGCAACCGGCCGCGCGCAGCCGGTCGAGGGCCGGCGCGACCGCGGGCTCGCCGTAGCGCATAGCGAATTCGACGCGCGGCCCTTCGGCGCCGAGCGCCGCGGCGAGCAGTCCCGCCTGACGGCGCGTGTGCACCGCGAGCGGCGATCCCTCCGGCGTCCAGATGGCGGCGTACTTTCGCGCCGAGCTCGCCGGGCGCAGGTTGAGGACGACGCCGTACAGGAGCGGCATCCAGAGGAGCCGCGGAATCTCGACCACGCGCGGATCGGCGAGGAACTCGGCGAGGTAGCGGCGCACCGCGCGCGTGGTCGGCGCCGCAGGGGTGCCGAGGTTGATCAGCAGGATGCCGTCGCGCGAGGGCTGGCCGTGCGCGTGCGCCGGCTCGGGGCGGAAGCGGGGCACGGCCGGACGCCTGTTCTTCTAGTTATGCGAGAGCGCGCTCGACAGCAGCTTCGCGGTGACGTCGACGATCGGGATCACGCGGTCGTAGGCCATGCGCGTGGGGCCGATCACGCCCACCGTGCCGACGACCTCGCTGCCCACCTTGTACGGCGCGGTAACCACGCTCACGTCGTCGGGCGTGGACACGCCGGACTCGCCGCCGATGAAGATCTGCACGCCTTGGCCGCGCAGCGACAGGTCGAGGATCTGCAGCAGCTGGGACTTGCGCTCGAACAGGTCGAACAGCTGGCGCAGCCGGGTCGTGTCCTGCGACAGGTCCTGCACCGCGAGCAGGTTGCGCTCGCCCGAGATGACGTACTGCTCGCTGTCCTCGGTGAGCGCGCGGTTGCCCGCTTCCAGCGCGGCGCTCATCAGCTGGATCATGTCCTCGCGCAGCTCGTGCAGCTCCCGGTGCAGGCGGTGGCGCACGTCCTCCAGGCTCTGGCCGGAATAGTTCTGGTTGATGTAGTTCGCCGCCGAGACCAGCTCCGCCGGGCTGTACTCGCGCTCGGTGGCGAGGATCCGGTTCTGCACGTCGCCGTCGGGGGTGACCACGATCAGCAGCACCCGCCTCTCGGAGAGCTTCAGGAACTCGATGTAGA
>JAKALD010000236.1 GCA_021813275.1 Pseudomonadota bacterium
GAACTTTGGGACAGCTTGTCCCCCGAGGCCGTGCCGATGACGGACGCTCAAAAAGAGGAGCTTGACCGGCGGCTCGACGAACTCGACCGCGAAGGTCCGGTCGGCATTCCTTGGAATGAAGTTCTCAACCGCATCCGCAATCGCGCTCTCTGATGCAGTGCATTGTCCGCCCCGCTGCAGCGGCGGACATTGATGATGCATTTCTCTGGTACGAAACACAGCGGCCCGGCTTGGGCCATGAATTTCTTGCCGCAGCAGACGCTCTTATTGCCGCCATCGCGGAACACCCGCTCAGATACGCTGTCATCCGCCGAAACACCAGGCGGGCGCTCATGCGCCGTTTTCCCTATGCCATGTACTTTCGCGTCTACGACGAGGTGGTTGTAGTGGTCGCATGCATGCACGGTCGTCGCAATCCAAGGCGCTGGCAGGTGCGCAGGTGATGGCTAACAGCGCGGCGGAGATCGACGCTTTTCGCTCGACGCTAAACGCGCCCGCGCCCAGCGCGGCTCGTCGCGGACGTCAGCCATTCTCAGTGCGCTATACTGCCCAAATGGGCAAGGTTGTGAAGATCGAGCGAGAAATCCAGGACCTGTCTCCCGAGAAAATGTCGGAGTTGCGGGAGTGGTTCGCCGCATTTGACATCGAAGCGTCGGATCGTCAGTTCGAGGCGGATGTTCGCGCTGGCAAGCTTGATGCGCTCGCTGATCAGGCGTTGAAAGCCCATGCCTCCGCCCGAACCACGAAGCTTTGATTCACCACGCCTCGCCGACCGTTGCTTCCAACAGCTTAAACGCGACCCTGGGCACCCTTCGCTTCACCTCAACCCGAGCTCGCGCGCTCACGCGAACTGCCTCCTGAACCGAACAAGCCCGAGCGCGAACAGCGCCGCGCCGAGCGCGGCAGTCCACAGGATCGAGTCCCACAGCAGCCGCACGCCCGCGCCGCGCAGCAAGATGCCGTAGGCGATGTCGATGAAGTGGCGCAGCGGCGAGACGACCATCGCGTTGCGCAGCCACGTCGGCATGCTTTCGAGCGGCGTCCAGGTGCCCGACAGGGTCACGATCGGCATCACCATCAGCAATACGAGCAGCCCGACCTGCGCCGAGTTGCGCGCGAAGGTCGCCGCGGCGAGGCCGAGCCCGGCGTTGGTGAAGGCGTAGAGCGCGGTCAGCGCGAAGAAGAGCGCGACGCTGCCCTTGATCGGCACGTGATAGATCGGCTGCATGATGCCGAAGAGCGCCACCGCCGTGCCGGCGAGCATCACGAGCATCATCGCCGCGACCTTGGCGAGCATCACCTGCAGGGGCGAGAGCGGGCTCACGAGCAGCTGCTCGATCGTGCCGCGCTCCTTCTCGCGCACCATGGCCGCCGCGGGCAGCAGGATGCAGGCCACGGTCATCATCGTGAGCAGCTCGGAAATGGTGACGAACCAGCGCTCGTTCAGGTCCGGGTTCGACCACACGCGGATCTCGTCCGCGATCCGCGGCAGCGGCTCGTTCGCCGCCCCGGCGCGCGCCAGCCGCCGCTCGGTCCACGCCTGCCCCATCCCGGCGGCGATGCGCGCCGCGTAGCTCGAGGCGAGGTAGCCGATGTTGGCCTGGCTGGTGTCCACGAGCAGCTGCACCGGGGCGGCGCTCTGCCCTTCCTGCAGCGTCTGCTCGAAGCCGTGCGGGATGTCGAGCAGCACCATCGCCCGCCCCCGATCCAGCATGTCGAGGCCTTCGGCGGGGCGCGCCACCTCGCCCGCCAGCCTGAAATAGGGCGGCTGGAACAGGTAGGTCAGCTCGCGCGAGGCGGCGCTGTGGTCGCCGTCGTGCACGATCGTGCGCACGTCGTGCAGCTCGCCCGCGGCCCCGCCGGCCGCGATCACGATGTTCGCCGTGAAGATGTACACGGTGTAGAGGAACAGCGCGCGGTCGCGCACCAGCTGGCGCAGCTCCTTCGCGGTCATCACGAGGAGCTGGCGCAGCCAGACCCGCAGCGCGAGCAGCCTCACGCGCGCGTCCTCTTGCGGAACGCCGCGACGCACAGGCCGAGCGCGACGGCCGCCATGAGCGCGAACGCCGCGAGGTCCGGCCACAGCACACCCAGGCCCACGCCCTTGAGGAAGGTGCCGCTCACGGCGTTCTGGTAGTACATCGGCGGCAGGAGGTGCGCGAGCAGCCAGCTCGAGCCCTCGAGCGAGCTGATCGGCGTGATCATGCCCGAGTAGTGGAACGCGAGGATTACCGCCATGACGAGCGTGATGATCATGGCGGCCTGCTGGGTGCGCACGAGCAGCGACACCAGCAGCCCGAGGGACGCGATGCACAGAATGTAGAGCAGGCTCGCAGCCGCGAAGAGCGCGAGGCTGCCCTTGAACGGCGCCCCGAAGTAGCGCGTCGCCATCAGCCAGAGCACGGCCGTGTTGAGCGCCGCGATCAGGAGGTTGGGCAGCAGCTTGCCCGCGACGAACTCGGCGCGGCTGATGGTCGAGGCGTAGACGTTGTAGATCGAGCCGCTTTCCTTCTCGCGCACCACCGAGAGCGCGGTGAGCAGCGGCACGGTGAGCAGCAGGATGAACATGATGAGCGAAGGCGCGACGGCCCAGATGCTGCGCGCCTCCTGGTTGTAGAGGTAGCGCACCTCGAGGCGGATCGGCTGCAGCAGCGCCGCGACGCGCCCCGGGGCGAGGCCGGCGCGCCGCGCCAGGTAGCTCGCCTGTGCCGCGGCGCTCGCCGCCGCGTTGATCGCCTCGAGGTAGCTGCGCACGGTGCGCGCCGAGGTCGTGAAGGTGCCGTCGAGGATCGTCTGCACGTGCGCGGTCCGGCCTCCGCGCAGCCGCTCCTCGAAGTGCTGCGGCACGACGATCATCACCGTGAGCCGCCCGTCGGCGAGCAGCGGCTCGCCCGCGCGCGCGCTCGGCAGCAGGCCGCGGTACGCGAAATGCCTCGAGACAACGAAGTGCTGGAGGTAGTCGCGGCTCGCCGGCGTACGGTCCTCGTCCACGACCGCGAGCGCGACGTTCTCGACGTCCTGGCTCATGCCGTAGCCGAGCACCACCATCTGCATCACCGGCATCAGGAAAGCGAGCATGAGGGTGATGCGGTCGCGCACGATCTCGCGCCACTCCTTCGATGCCACAGCCCGGACGCGCCGCAGGTTCATGCCGCGCGCCTCCCCGCGCGCACCGCCTCGCGCTCGAGCCCTCGAACTCGGTGCACGAATACGTCTTCGAGCGAGAGCGGCAGCGGCGCCACCGCCTCCAGGCTCACGTCCGCGGCCGCGAGCGCGGCTTCGAGCGCCGCGCGCGCCCGCTCGGGCTCGGGCGCGAGCAGGTGGATCCTGCGGCCGAAGAGCGCGACGTCGGCGAACCCGGCGCGCTCGAGCGCGGGCAGCGCCGCGAGCGGGCGGTCGACCGAGACCTCGAGCAGCTGGCCTGCCTCGCGCTCGACCGCCTCCTTGAGCGCGGCGGGCGGCGCGTCGGAGACGATGCGTCCGGCAAACATGAGCGCCAAGCGGTCGCAGTGCTCGGCCTCCATCATGTAGTGAGTGGTGACGAGCACCGCGACGCCTTCGCCGCGCGAGAGCGCGAAGAGGATGTCCCAGAATTGCCGCCGGCCGATGGGATCGACTCCGGAGGTCGGCTCGTCGAGGAACAGCACCTGCGGGCGGTGCAGGAGCGCGCAGCCCAGAGCGAGGCGCTGGCGCAGGCCGACCGGCAGGCGGCCGGCGATGTCCTTCTCGTGACCGCCGAGCGCGCCCATCTCGAGCGCCCAGTCCGTGCGGCGGCGCGCCTCGGCGCCGTCGAGGCCGTAGATCCCCGCGTACAGGCGTATGTTCTCGATCACGGTCAGATCCGAATACAGCGAGAACGCCTGCGACACGTAGCCGATGCGCTGCTTGATCGCGCGCCCCGCGCGCCGCATCTCGGCGCCGCCCACCTGCCCGCTGCCGCTGGTGGGCGGCAGGATCCCGGTGAGCATCTTGATCACGGTGGTCTTGCCGGCGCCGTTCGCGCCGAGCAGGCCGAAGATCTCGCCCGCGCGAACGCGGAAGCTCACGCGGTCCACCGCGCGGAAGCCGTCGAAGTCGCGCGTGAGATCGCTCGCCAGGATCGCCGGCGCTTCGCCTCCCCGCGCGGGGACGGGCGGCGCGGCGCGCGGGGCACGCGCTTCGGCTCCGAGCAGCGCGACGAACACGTCCTCGAGGTCCGCGGCGCGCGTCGGCCCGCCTCCCATGGCCGACAGCCCCTCGGGGGAGCCCGCGGCGAGCACCCGACCCTCATGCAGCAGCGACAGCCGGTCGAAGCGGCTCGCCTCGTCCATGTAGGCGGTGGACACGAGCGCGGTCGCCCCGCGCTCGTGCAGCAGCTCCGACAGGATCACCCAGAAGTCGCGCCGCGACACGGGATCCACGCCGGTGGTGGGCTCGTCGAGGATGATGAGCTCGGGCTCGTGGATCAGCGTGCACACGAGCGCGAGCTTCTGCTTCATTCCCCCCGAGAGCTGCTTCATCGGCCGAGCGCGGAACGCCTCGAGGCGCGTGAGCGCGAGGAGGCGCCGCTTGCGCTGGGCGAGATCCTCCGGTGCCACCAGGCGCAGGCGCGCGAAGAAATCGACGTTCTCCTCCACCGACAGCTCCGGGTAGAGGTTCAGCCCCAGCCCTTGCGGCATGAAGCCGAGGCGCCCCTTCACGCGTTCGGCGGCGCGCTCGCTCTCGAGGCTCACGCCGAACACCTCGATGCGGCCGGCTTCGAACGCGAGCACCCCGGCGATCGCCTTGAGCAGGCTGCTCTTGCCCGCGCCGTCGGGCCCGATGAGCCCGTAGGTCTCGCCGCGGCGGACTTCGAGGCTGATGCCGTCGACCGCGCGGCGCGGGCCGTAGCGCTTGCAGACCTCAGAGACGCGCAGCAGCGCGCCGGCCTCGCCTACCAGCGCGGCTTCGCCCACGGTGCGTCCTCGCGCCAGCGGATGATCGCGTCGGCGGGCAGCCCCGGCGTCAGGCGGTGCGCGGGGTTCTCGTTCAGGTACAGGCGCACCTCGTAGACGAGCTTCACGCGCTCGTCGGGCGTCTGCACCTCCTTCGGCGTGAACTCGGCGCGCGAGCCGATGTAGCGCACGGTCGCGTCGAACTGACGGTCGGGAAACGCGTCGGTGTAGATGCGCGCGGGCAGCCCGCGCCGCAGCTTGCCGATCTGCGCCTCGGGCACGTAGACCTTGAGGTACAGGCGGTCGAGGTCGACCAGCTCGAAGAGCGGCGAGCCCGCGCTCACCACCTCCCCGACGTTGACGAAGCGCGCGGTCACGATCGCCTGCGCGGGGCTCTTCACCGCCAGCTCGTCGAGCACGCTCTCGATCTCGCCGATGCGCGCCTCGGCCTGGCCGCGCGCGGCCTCGAGCGCCGCGAGCTGCGCCTCGGCCGCCTTGATGCGCTCGGGCCCGAGCTCGGCGTCGCGCAGCGCCTGCTCGGCCTGCTCGCGGGCGGCGCGCGCCGCGGCGAGCTGCTCGCGCGCCACGCGCCAGGCGAGCTCGGCCTGCTCGGCCGCCTGCGGGTTCACGAAATGCTCGCGGGCGAGCCGCTCGGCGCGCTCGGCGTCGCGCCGGCTCTGCTGCTCGCCGGCCTCCCCCTTC
>JAKALD010000237.1 GCA_021813275.1 Pseudomonadota bacterium
GGCGGCCAGCTCCTCGGCGCTCGCGGTGGGGGCGAGCGCCGCGCCCGGCGCGGGCACGGCCCGCAGGCCGGCGAGCGCCGCGGCGCTCGCCGCGAGGCGCGCGTAGATGCCCGAGAGCGCGCGCCGGTACGGCTCGTCGCGGCGGTACGGCGAGTCGTCGCCCGAGCCTTCCGCCAGCAGGCGCAGCGCCTGCGGGATCGCCCGCACGCGCGTCGACACCGAGAGCTCCCTGCCGAGCTGGTTCACCTCGCCGAGGTAGTGGCCGAGCGCGAGCTGGGCCTGCTGGGCGAGCGCGTGCTTGAGCACCGCGGCGGTCACGTGCGGATTGCCGTCGCGGTCGCCGCCGATCCACGTGCCCACCGTGAGGAACGACGCGAGCCGCGGCGTGCGCGCGAGCCCGAAGCGCGCCTGAAGCGCCGCCTCGAGGTCGGCGTACAGCCGCGGCAGCTCCGCGAGGAAAGTCATGCGGAAGTAGGCGAGGGCGTTGTTGATCTCGTCGGCCACCTCGAGCCGCGTGAGGCGCAGCATCGAGGTGAGCCACAGCCGCAGCACCTCGCGCTGCAGCGCCTCGTCGCGTGCGGCGTTCTGCGGCGCCGCGAGCAGGCGCGCGATCTCGCGCTCGCAGTCGAGGATGCTCTGGCGCTGCACCTCGGTGGGATGCGCGGTGAGCACGGGGCTCACCCGCGCCCGGGAGAGCCAGGCGAGCAGCTCCTCGCCGCCGCGGCCCTCGTCCTGCAGGCGGTCGAGCGCATGCGCGAGGCTGCCCGGCCGCGGCGGCGATCCGGCCTCGGCGTGCGCGCGGCGCCGCCGGTTCTGCTGCACGTCCTCGGCGATGTTGAGCAGGTGCGAGAAGTAGCTGAACGCGCGCACCACGTGCAGCGTCTGCTCGATGTCGAGGGCGTTGAGCAGCGACTCGAGCTCGGCCTTGACCTCGTGCGCGCCCGCCTCGGGCCCTGCGCCGGACTCGGCGCGCCGGAAGGCGACCGCGGTCTGGCGGATGCGCTCGACGCGCTCGAGCATGGCCTCCCCGGCCTGCTCGCGGATCGCCTCGCCGAGCAGCCGCCCGAGCAGCCTGCGGTCCTCGCGCAGCAGGTGCTCCTTCGCTTCCTGGGTGAATTCGGCGAACGCTTCCACGCCGGCATTCTACGCGGCGGCGGAGACGATCCAGCCCTCGCAGCGCGCTCGGGCGTCTGCTTGGGGCGGCGCGGAGGTGAAGTCGACGCCGAGGACGCGCAGCGCGCGCGTCACAGGCGCGCCGCCGCGGCGAGATCGGCCGGCGCGAGATTGTGGGTGCGGCCGAGGCCCGCGACGAAGCGCGCGTCGCGCACCGCGAGGCGCCAGAAGGCGAAGTCGGCGAGCTCGAAGGTCACCGCGGAGGCGGGAAAGCGCGCGAGCCAGGCGCGCTTCAGGCGCTCGAGCTCCGCCGCGCCGCCCTCCAGCGGGCGCGCCTCGCAGCGCAGCGCGACGCGCATCAGCGTCTGCGGATCGGTGCGGCCGTCGTCGGTCTCGGCGATCGCGAGCGACACGCGCGCCTCGCGCGCCATGTCCTGCGTGTGCCAGGCGAGCCGGCTCACGCGCAGGTGGAATGCGCCGAAGTCATCCTGCGGCAGGAAGGCCACCAGCGACACGAACGGCGCGCCCTGGCGCAGCGTGCCGAGCGAGGCGACGCGCTCCTTGCGGACGAGGCGCGCCAGCGCGCCGAGCGTTTCGGCATCCACGATGCGCGCTATTTTGCCGCATCCGGCGCTTCGGGTATGCTCGCGCCAGCTCAACAACCTGCGCAGCCTGCGCGCCGCGCCGCCTGCGTCATCCCGGGGAAAGGCCCGGCACACTCCTTCCGTGCGCTACGAGCTGCTGGTCGGCCTGCGCTATACGCGCGCCAAGCGACGCAACCGCTTCATCAGCTTCATCTCGCTGACGTCGATGGCGGGCATGGCGCTCGGCGTCGCCGCGCTGATCGTGGTGCTTTCGGTGATGAACGGCTTCCAGGAGGTGATGCGCACGCGCATCCTGGGGGTGGTCTCGAACGTGCAGATCAGCGGGGTGGACAACCGGCTCGCCGACTGGCAGAGCGTGCTCGCGACAGCCGCGCGCCAGCCGCACGTCGTCGGCGCCGCGCCGTTCGTGCAGGGCGAGGCGATGCTCACCTTCGGCGAGCGCGTGCGCGGCGCGATCGTGCGCGGCATCCTCCCGGCGCGCGAGAGCGAGGTCACCGACATCGCGAGCCACATGCGCCTGGGCATCCTCGCGGCGCTCAGGCCCGGCGGCTGGGGGATCGTGCTCGGCGTGGACCTCGCGCGCGCGCTCGGCGTGCTGCCGGGCGACAAGGTGGTGCTGATCGTGCCGCAGGGGCAGGTGACCCCCGCCGGCGTGATCCCGCGCCTGAAGCAGTTCACCGTGGTGGGCATCTTCGACGTCGGCGAGTACGAGTTCGACTCGGGCCTCGCGCTGATCGACCTGCAGGACGCGCAGACGCTGTACCGCACCGGCGATGCCGTCTCCGGGATACGGCTCAAGCTGGACGACATCTTCCGCGCCCGCCAGGTGGCCGACAGCCTGCTCGACAGGCTCGGCTCGGGCGTGTACGCCACCGACTGGACGCGCAGCCATTCCAACTACTTCCGCGCGGTCGAGATCGAGAAGCACGTGATGTTCGTGATCCTCACGCTGATCGTCGCGGTCGCGGCGTTCAACATCGTCTCGACTCTGGTCATGCTCGTGACCGACAAGCAGGCCGACATCGCGATCCTGCGCACGCTCGGCGCCTCGCCCGGCTCGGTCATGCAGATCTTCGTGGTGCAGGGCGCGGTGATCGGCATCGTCGGCACGCTGCTCGGCGTGCTGGCCGGGATCGTGATCGCGCTTAACATCGGCACCATCGTGCCGGCGATCGAGCACCTGTTCCACGTGCAGTTCCTCGCCAAGGACGTGTACTACATCTCGGAGCTGCCCTCGCACCTGAAGGCGAGCGACGTGCTCACCATCGCGACCGTGTCGCTGGTGCTGTCGTTTCTCGCGACGCTGTATCCGAGCTGGCGCGCCTCGCGCGTCAACCCCGCCGAGGCGCTCCGGTATGAGTGAAGCCGTGCTCGCTTGCCGCGGCCTCGCCAAGACCTACCAGGGCCCCGCAGCGGTCGAGGTGCTGCGGGGCGTCGACCTCGAGGTGCGCGCCGCCCAGCGCATCGCGATCGTCGGCAAGTCGGGATCGGGAAAGAGCACGCTGCTGCACCTGCTCGGCGGCCTGGACGCGCCGAGCGCGGGCACGGTCACGGTGCGCGGCAGGGCATTCGCCGCGATGGACGAGGCCGAGCGCGGGCGGGTGCGCAACGCGACGCTCGGCTTCGTCTACCAGTTCCACCACCTGATGCCCGAGTTCACCGCCGTCGAGAACGTCGCCATGCCGCTGCTCATTCGGCGCCTGGAGCGCGGCGAGGCGCTCGGCCGCGCGCGCGGCGTGCTCGAGGAGGTCGGTCTCGGCGGGCGCCTCGAGCACCTGCCGAGCGAGCTCTCGGGCGGGGAGCGCCAGCGCTGCGCGTTCGCGCGCGCTCTGGTCACCGCGCCCGATTGCGTGCTGGCCGACGAGCCGACCGGCAACCTCGACCTGCACACCGCGGACGAGGTCTTCGAGGCGATGCTGCGCCTCTCGGCGCTGCGCGGCACCGCGTTCGTGATCGTCACCCACGACCCCGCGCTCGCCGCGCGGACCGAGCGCGTGCTCGAGCTGCGCGACGGGGTGCTGCACCCGTCGCGCGAGGGGGGGGCGGGGTAAGGCGGGTCGCACCCCCGCGTCCGACGGCGCGACGGGACTTCGCACCCGGCAGACGATCGATAAATCCGGCGTGCGTCACGCCCTCGTCACGCCGACGCCGCCACCCGCTCGAGCGCGCTGCGGCCGGCCGGGGTCGCCATGACGACCAGCACGTCGCCCGCGGTCACCGCGTAATCGGGTCCCGGGTTGAAGAGCCAGCGGCCGGCGCTCTTCACCGCGATCGAGATGTACTCGGCGGAGTGCGGCGCCAGCTCGCCGAGCCTGCGCCCCGCGAGCGCGTCCGGGAGCGGGATCTCCTCCACCCGCAGGCGGTCCTCCGAGCGCAGCATCTCGTCGAGGAACGTCACCACGGTGGGGCGGATCATCGACGAGGCGATGCGCATGCCGCCGGTGAAGTCGGGCGAGACGATCGCGTCGGCGCCGACCTTGCGCAGCTTGTCGCTGTTGCGGACGTCGTGGCAGCGCGCCACCACGCGCGCTCCCGGGTTGAGCTGCTTGGCCGAGAGCGCAATCAGCAGGTTCTTGCCGTCGTCGCCGGTGACGGCGAACACGCCGGCTGCGCGCGCGGTCCCGGCCCGCGCGAGGATCTCGTCGTCCTGCGAGTCGCCGTGCAGCACCAGGGCCTCGGGGTAGTGCTCGCGGAACGCCTCGACCTGGCTCTGCGAGTCCTCGACCGCCACGTAGGGCCGTCCGGTCGCCTCCAGCTCGTGCGCCACGTTGCTGCCGACGCGGCCCACGCCGCAGATCACGTAGTGGCCCTTCAGGGCATCGATCCGATCCTGCATCCTGCGCCTCCCGAAAAGAACGTCGAGCTCGCTGCCGACGATGAACGCGGTGAGCTTCGATGTCGTGTAGAAGATGTTGGCCACGCCGAGCGAGCCGATCGCCATGGTGAAGATGCGTCCCCCCGGGCTGTGCGACAGATCGATGACCTCGCTGAAGCCGATGGTGGTGATGGTGATGAACGTCATGTACACGCAGTCGAGGAGCGACGCGCGCCCGTGCGTGATCAGCCAGTAGCCCCCGGTGCCGGTGAGCATGATCAGCAGGAAGACGAGCAGCGGCAGCCGGAAAGTGAGGTAGGCGCGCGTCGCGAGGCCGACGTGCTTTTGCGGGACGGCGGTGGTCAAGGGGCCGCCTTTCGGGCGCGGCGCCTCGCCCGCGCGCGCCACGCGAGGACGACGTAGGCGCGCCAGCCGGCCTGCATCGCGACGTAGCCGAGCACCGCGAGCGTCACGGCGAGCGCCGGCAGGCCGACGGCGAGCGGCTTGCCGAGCGCGAGGGTCCAGTCGAGCAGGGCGTGCAGCGAGCCGGCCGGGTCCGACCAGTCGATCGAGTACGGCTGGATCGCCGGCGCGGCCGCGTGACCGCCGAGCAGCAGCCGGCCGTAGCGGTAGGCGATCACGTAGAGCGGCACGATCGTGAACGGGTTGGTGTACAGCGTGGTCAGCAACGCCGTCGGCAAGTTCACGTGCCACGCCACCGCCAGGATCGCGGCGCACAGCATCTGGAACGGCCCGGGCACGAGCCCGGCGAACAGCCCGACGGCGAAACCGCCCGCGATCGAGTGCCGGTTGAGATGCCACAGATTGGGGTGGTGCAGCAGCGAGCCGAAGCGCGCTGCGAGGCGGTGCGAGCGCACCGTCGCCGAATCGGGCAGGAATTTGCGGAGGACCTTGCGCGGCATGGGTCAGCCGGCCGTGCGCCGGCGCGTTGGGATTGTAGATGAGCGCCGCGCTTCTCGCTTTCGCCGCCGGGGTGCTGCTCCTGCAGCAGCAGGCGGCGCTGCCCCCGCCGGCGCTGCTCGCCGCGCTGCCGCTCGCCGCCGGCGGCGCGCTCCTCGC
>JAKALD010000238.1 GCA_021813275.1 Pseudomonadota bacterium
GTAGGTCTTGCCGTCCACGCGCAGGCCCTTGGCGAGCGCCTTGCGCGCGAGGCCGAGCACGTAGGGATCGCACTCGCCGAAGCCGGCGAGCGGGCCGGTGCGCGGGCTGATGAAGCCGACTTTGAGCGTGGCCGCGCCGCGGCTCGCGGCGCGCGCGATCCCGAAGGGCAGGCTGCTCGCGGCGAGCACCGTTCCGGCGGCCTGCACCAGCCGCCGGCGCGTGCGCTCGTGCGCGCCGGCGAGCGACTCGTGCGAGGCATCGTCTGCTGCGGATTTGTTGCTCATTCTCTCCTCCTTCGTCACCTTCGTTGTCCCGGTCGTCGCTCGATTTCTCGCCCGAGAGACGTCGGGCCGCCGAACGATCGCGCGGATAATATGACCGATTCCCCGGCGGCGATCAAAGATAAATTGCATGCCGCGGCGCCGCGGCAGGGATATAGTGCAGAAGGCTCTCGCGCGCGTCAGCTGCGCTACAGACAAGCGGCGCGCGCGCGCGGAGTATCCTTGCGCTCGATTTCGAGAACAGCCTGGAGGTGCGGTGGAGCAGCCTTGGCGCGTCCGCGATGACAGTCCGTTTCCGCGGCACGAATGGAAAGAGCCGCGGAGCCGGGCGCTCGCGTGGGTCGCGCTCGTGGCGATCGCCGCGGCGGCGGCCGGCGGGTACTACTACTGGGAGCAGCACAGGCCTGCGCCCGTGCCGCCCCCGCCGCCCGTCGCTGCACCCGCGAGGCCGGCGCCGGCGCCCGCGGCGAGCGCCGCGCCCGCGATCCGCCATCCGCTCGAGGCCGCCGCACCGGCCCCTTTGCCCGCGCTCGGCGAGAGCGACGCTGCGATGCGCGACGCGCTCGAGAAGCTTTTCGGCGCGAAGGCGTTCGAGGCGCTCTTCCATCCGGACCGCATCATCCTGCGCGTCGTCGCCACCGTGGACAGCCTGCCGCGCAGGACGGCGCCCGAGAACATGCGGCCGCTGAAGCGCGTGCCGGGCGCGTTCGCGATCTCCGGCACGGGCGATGACCTCGTCATCGGGCCGCAGAACGCGGCGCGCTACGCGCCCTATGTGCGGCTCGCGCAGGCGATCGATGCCAAGACGCTGGTGGATCTATACGTGCGCTTCTATCCGCTCTTCCAGGAGGCGTACCGGCAGCTCGGCTACCCGAAGGGCTACTTCAACGACCGGCTGATCGACGCGATCGACGACCTGCTCGCCGCGCCCGAGCCGAAGGGGCCCGTGCGGCTCGTGCGGCCGAAGGTGCTCTACCAATACGCCGAGCCGAAGCTCGAAGCGCTCTCGGCAGGCCAGAAGATCATGATCCGCATGGGCGGCGCAAACGAAGCGGCGATCAAGGCGAAGCTGCGCGAGATCCGCAAGGAGCTCGAGGCGCACGCGCCGAAGTCCTGAGGCGCGGCGCGCTTACCGGGTGCGCTTCTCGCTGCGACGTCGCGTCACGCGCTCGGTCGCTCGTACCAGCACTTGCTCGCGTTGACGAGCTTCACGACCAGCAGCATCACCGGCACCTCGATCAGGACGCCTACCACGGTCGCCAGCGCGGCCCCGGATTCGAATCCGAAGAGGCTGATGGCGGCCGCCACGGCCAGCTCGAAGAAGTTCGAGGCTCCGATCAGCGCCGACGGGCAGGCCACGCTGTGCTTCTCGCCCAGCGCCCGATTCAGCCCGTAAGCGAGCGCCGCATTGAAGAGCACCTGGATGAGGATGGGAACGGCGAGCAGGACGATGACGAGAGGCTGCCGCGCGATCGCCTCCCCTTGGAAAGCGAACAGCAGCACCAGGGTCGCGAGCAGCGCAGCCACGGACCAGGGGCCCATGCGCTGCAGGGCGGCGTCGAAAGCCGACCGGCCTTTCGCCAGAAGCAGGCGACGCCAGGCCTGCGCGAGCGCCACGGGGATCACGATGTACAGGACAACCGAGATGAGCAAGGTGTCCCACGGCACCGTGATCGCAGAGATGCCGAGCAGCAGCCCCACGATCGGCGCGAAGGCGAACACCATGATGGTGTCGTTCAGCGCGACCTGCGTGAGCGTGAAGAGCGGATCGCCGCCGGACAGGCGGCTCCATACGAAGACCATCGCAGTGCACGGCGCGGCCGCGAGGAGGATCAGCCCCGCGATGTAGCTGTCCAGCTGTCCGGCGGGAAGCCAGGGCGCGAACAGGTGGCGCACGAACAGCCACCCGAGCAGCGCCATCGAGAACGGCTTCACCAGCCAGTTCACGAAGAGCGTGACACCCATGCCGCGGACGTGCTGCTTCACCTCGTGCAGCGCGCCGAAGTCCACGCGCACGAGCATCGGGATGATCATCACCCAGATCAGGATTCCAACCGGCAGGTTCACCTGCGCCACTTCCATCCGCCCGATGGCCTGGAAGAGGACCGGCGCGCCCCGGCCGAGCACCACGCCGGTCACGATGCACAGCACCACCCACGCCGGCAGATAGCGGGCGAAAGCGCCCAGGGCGGCCCCGGGCCGCTGCGCTGCGGCCGCGCCGGCCGGAGGACTTGCGCTCATTTCTTGCCGATCGCCGCCACGCTCCGCTGGAGCCAGATCCGATCGAGCTTTTCGAAGGGAAGGCTCGCGAAGATCTCGATGCGGCGCCGGAGCACCCTCAGCGTGTCGGCGAACGCCCTGCGCTTCTCGTCGTCAGTGCCCTCGACGGCCGCGGGATCCGGCATTCCCCAGTGCGCGGTCATCGGCTGCCCCGGCCAATACGGGCACGCCTCGCCGGCCGCCTGGTCGCAGACCGTGAAGACGAAGTTGAGCGAGGGCGAATCCGGCCGGGCGAACTCGTCCCAGCTCTTGCTGCGCAGCCCTTCGGTCGGAATGCGATTGCGCCGCAGGAGCTCGAGGCTGAGCGGATGGATCGCCCCTTTCGGGTGGCTGCCCGCGCTGTATGCCCTGAACCTCCCTCGGCTGACGCTCAGGCTGTTCATGACGGCCTCCGCGAGGATCGAGCGCGCCGAGTTGCCCGTGCACAGGAACAGCACGTTGAAGACCTTCGTCTCCAAGGCCGTCGCCTTCGCGGCCGGGCGATCCATCACTCGGCGCTGCAGCAGCTCGGGCCGCAGCAGGCCTGCGTCGATGCCGCGCGCGGGCTCGCCGCCGGCTTGCTGGCGCGGATGAAGCCGCTGACGAACTTGCCATCGACCTCCCTGGCCAGACGGGCGACATCCTCGCCGCGGCTCGCGAGGAACTCTCTCGCGTCCTCGACGCTGTAGACGCGGGTCACCTCGATCGCGGCCTTCTCGAAGCCGGCATTCGCGAGCCTGGCCAGGTAGTCCCGATCGGACAAGGCGCCCGCCACGCAGCCGACCCACAGCTCGACGCTGCGGCGGATGGCCTCGGGCACCTCGCCTCGCACGACGACGTCGGAAACGGCGAAGCGCCCGCCGGGCTTGAGCACCCGGAAAGCCTCCCGCAGCACGCGATCCTTGTCGCCGGACAGGTTGATCACGCAGTTCGAGATGATCACGTCGACCGAGTTGTCGGGAAGCGGGATGTTCTCGATCTCGCCTTTCAGGAAATGCACGTTGGCGAGGCCGCTCTTGCGCTTGTTCTCCTCGGCGAGCGCCAGCATCTGATCGGTCATGTCCAGGCCGAACGCCTTGCCGGCCGGGCCGACCCGCTTCGCCGAGAGCAGGACGTCGATGCCGCCGCCGGAACCCAGGTCGAGCACCGTCTCGCCGGGCCGCAGCTCCGCGAGCGCCGTCGGGTTGCCGCATCCGAGGGAGGCGAGCAGGGCCTTTTCGGGAACGTCGCCCGCCTGCGCGGCATCGTAGAGATTCGAGGTGATCGGGTCGGCGCCGCATTCGCCGGCGCGGGCGCCCCCGCAGCAGCTGTTGCGCTCGCCCTGCGACACGCGGGCCGCGGCTTCACCGTACTTCTCGCGGACGATCCGCTTCAGCTCGTTTTCGGCATTCATGAGGCTCTCCGTTTGCGCTGTGCGGCCGGGGCGCACGCGATGTCGCAGGTGGCGCCCTGGCAGCAATTTCTCGTCAGGTAGTCGATCAGGCCGTTCATGGCGCCGTAGTCGGCGCTGTAGTAGATGAAGCGGCCGGCCTGGCGCGCGCCGACCAGCTGCGCGTGCACCAGCGCCTTCAGATGGAAGGAAAGCGTCGCTCCGGGCAGTCCGAGCCGCTCGGCGATTTCGCCCGCCGCGAGCCCCTCGGGGCCCTGAACGACGAGCAGCCGGAAGATCGCCAGGCGCGATTCCTGCGCCAGGGCGGCGAGCGCCTCGACGGCTTTCCGGTTGTCGTCCGCGGCCGCTCGCTTTTCCACGTTTCCAATTATATGGAAATAATGGCCGAAGTCAAGCCCTCGGCGCGGCGCGCGGAGCACTGACGGCGCCGGTTTCGCGCGCGCACGCGAGCCCAGGCGTCGAGTCAGGCCGGGCTGCTGCTAAGAGGGAGAACGAGCGTCAAGGGGTCGCTCGCCAGTGGCCTGAAGCCGTACTTGCGGTAGAAGGCCGCCGCGCGCTCGTCCTTCGCGTCGACAAAGAGCGCGTGCACGCCGACCTGCTCGAGCACCTTGCGGCTGCGCTCGATCGCGTCGACGAGCAGCAGCGCGCCGAGCCCCTGGCCTTGCACCGAGCGGTCGACCGCGAGGCGGCCGAGCCGGATACCGGGAATCCTGCGGGGAAGTCTCTTGGCGAGATCCGCCGGCAGCTCCTCCGTCAGGACCTCGCAGGCAGTCAGGGCGTAGAAGCCGAGGATGCGGTGCGGCGCGTCGTGGAGCGCCGCGACGAAGGTCCTCGAGATGCCCTTACGCTGATGCTGCTGCGCGGTCTGGCGGAGCCAGGCGTCAAGCGCGGCGCTTCCGCTGTCGAACGCGCTTCGGTCGTGGCGCCCAGTCAAAGGCCGAATGCTGAGCATCGAGCGTCCTGTTCTTGTAGGCCCGGAGCGCTTTGCGGAGGCTCGCGGTCGGGGCGGGCGGCTTCTCGAGCAGGCGCAGGAGAAGCGCGGCATCGGCGCTGGACAGGTGGATGACCCGGTCGCGCTCGATCACGCGCCGCGCCTCGCTGAGCGCCGCCTGGACGACGAACTGATTGAGCGTCGCCCCCTGCAGCTCGGCGGCGTGTTGCAGCGTGTCCTGCACCCCCTGCGGCACCCTGGCCGTAATGCGGCCGCGGTCCTCGGTCGATGGCGTCATGTCGATCCCGTTTCGGCGGATGGGCTTGTCCGGCAAGCGTAGCACCCTGGTGCCAATTTGTCACCGAGGCGGCGCACGGGGCCGCTACGCGTGCCCCGGCTTCAGGCCGTCGAACGCGGCGAGCAGCGCGGCGCGGAACTTCTTCGGCCGCTCGAAGACCCGCGCGAACGCGTACGCGAGCGGCACGATCGCCGCCACCGCGAGCGCGCTCAGCGCGGCGGTTCTCGCGTACGAGTGCTGCATCCAGTCCTGGCCGAGCGAGAGGAGGAGGAAGAGCAGCGGAAAGTGAACGACGTACAGGCTGTATGAGAAGTCTCCGGTACGCGCGAGCGGTGCGGGGAGGATCCCGTCGAGCCCCGGGAAGAAGAAAATCAGGTACGCGTACGGCACGCAGAAGGCGAGCTGGGCCGCGTAGCC
>JAKALD010000019.1 GCA_021813275.1 Pseudomonadota bacterium
TGAAGCCGAAGGTGCTCGCGGCGATGCACGGCTCGGCGTTCGTCGGGAACGGCGAGCGTGCCCTTGCCGAAGCCGCGGCGATGATGCGCGAAGTCCTCGCCTGAAGCGTCGGGGCGCGGAGTCGCGCGGGATCGGAGCGAATTTGGAAAATCCCCGACGTTCTCGTGGTTTACGCCGTTGACGGCCGTCAAAGCCTGCTCGACTTGGATCCCGCAGGCGACCCGGATCGTGCGCATCGGACCGCGCGAGCGGAGTAGTCTGCACGCACTGGGCACGCACGCGCGGAAGTGATACTGGATGAGACCTGACAACGCGAACGAGGACCGGGCGGCGGTGCGCGGCCTGCCGCCCCTGTACTTCGTCGTGCCGCTGGCGATCGCGCTCGCGCTGCAGTTCCTCGTGCTGCCGTTGCCCTTCGCGCTGCCGGCGGTGGGCTTTCTGCCCGCGACCGCGCTGCGCGTTGCGGGGGGCGCGCTGATCGGCGTGGTCGGTGTCGCCCTTTTCGCCGCGACCGTGGCGGCGCATCGGCGCGCCGGCAACGACCCGCATCCCACCTCGCCGACCCGGGTACTCATCACCTCCGGACCCTATCGGCTCTCGCGTAACCCGGGCTACCTGGGTTTTGCCCTGGCGCAGACTGGGATCGCCGTCGCGGTAGGCTCGTTCTGGGCGCTGGGCTCGGTCGTCGTGTCACTGCTGCTCGCGCACCATCTCGCCGCGCTGCCGGAGGAAGCATACCTGGAGCGCAAGTTCGGCGAGCGTTACCGCGCCTACCGAGAGGCGGTGCGGCGATGGCTCTAGGCACGGGCCACCACGCCGCCAAGCGACGTCTGGCTTGATCCCGACCTCAAGGCGAGCGCGGCAACCGTGAGCGGGCATCCGCGATTCAAGGCAGCGGCCGCCCACGTCGCGCCGGTCTTCCTCGACCGCGCGGCGACGGTGGCGAAAGCTTGCGACGTGATCGCAGAAGCCGCCCGCCACGGCGCCGAGCTGGTGGCGTTCCCGGAAGCCTACGTCCCGGCGTTTCCGGTGTGGGCGGCGCTCTGGGCGCCGATCCGCAATCATGAATTCTTCCGTCGGCTCGCCGCGCAGTCGCTGGTGCTTCCGGGTCCCGAGCTTGCGCGCCTGTGCGACGCGGCGCGCCGGCACGCTGTGTTCGTCTCCATCGGCGTCAACGAGCGCAGCACCGCCAGCCTGGGCTGCGTGTGGAACGCGAACCTGCTCATCGGGGACGACGGCCGCGTGCTCAATCACCACCGCAAGCTGGTGCCGACGTTCTACGAGAAGCTCGTCTGGGCCAACGGGGACGGCGCCGGGCTCAAGGTGTGCGAGACGCGCATCGGGCGAATCGGGGCGCTGATCTGCGGGGAGAACACGAATCCGCTCGCGCGCTACACCCTAATGGCCCAGGGCGAGCAGGTGCACGTCTCGACCTATCCGCCGGTGTGGCCGACGCGCGACCCGCGCGGCGGCGGCAACTACGACCTCGCCGCGGCGATTCGCCTGCGCGCCGGGGCGCACTCGTTCGAGGCCAAGGCGTTCAACGTGGTTGCCTCGGGCTTCATGGACGCGAAGATGCGCGCCTGCCTGGTCGACGCCGACCCGGCGGTCGCCGCGGTTTTGGACGCGACCCCACGCGGGGTATCGGTAGTGACCGGGCCGAGCGGCGAGGCGGTGAGCGCGATGCTGAGCGACGCCGAGGGAATCCTGTATCACGACATCGACGTCGGACTGTGCGTCGAGCCCAAGCAGTTTCACGACGTGGTCGGCGGCTACAACCGCTTCGACGTGTTCGATCTCAAAGTGAATCGCGCCCGCCTGCAGCCGATCGCGTTCGAGGGCCGCCCTGCGGCGCAGTTCCCTGCCGCGGCCGGCGACGCGCAGGGCGAGGCAGCCTGGGAAGCGATCGCGCCGACATCCGGAGAAGACGCATGAGCAAGTTCGTCGCGGCGGTGGTCCAGGCGGCACCCGTCGCCTTCGACAGGGAGCGCACGCTGCACAAGCTGCGCGGGCTCGCCGCTCAAGCCGCCGCACGGGGCGCACGGCTCGCGCTGTTCCCCGAGGCTTTCGTCTCCGCGTACCCGCGCGGCCTGGATTTCGGCGCGCGCGTGGGCAGCCGCACCGCGGCGGGGCGCGAGGACTTTCGTCGCTACTACGACTCGTCGATCGACGTCCCGGGACCCGACGTGGATTTCATCGCCGGGGTGGCGGCCGAGCATGCGCTGCATCTCGTCGTGGGGGTCATCGAGCGCAACGCGGGTACGCTGTATTGCACGGCGCTTTTCTTCGGGCCGAGCGGAACGTGCCTCGGCAAGCACCGCAAGCTGATGCCCACGGCGAGCGAGCGGCTCGTGTGGGGTTTCGGCGACGGTTCGACGCTCCCGGTCCTCGACACGCAGGTGGGCAGGCTGAGCGCAGTCATTTGCTGGGAAAACTACATGCCGCTGCTGCGCACGGCCATGTACGCCAAAGGCGTTCAGGTCTACTGCGCGCCGACGGCGGACGGACGGCCCACGTGGATTCCCAGCATGCAGCACATCGCGCTCGAAGGGCGCTGCTTCGTGCTGTCCTGCAACCAGTTCGCCAGGCGCTCGGACTATCCCGCCGACTACTCGATCGATGCGCGCGACCCGGACGCAGTGCTCTCACCCGGAGGAAGCTGCATCGTCGGGCCGCTGGGACAGCTGCTCGCCGGGCCGAACTACGACGGCGAGTGCATCCTGACCGCGGAGATCGATCTGGACGAGATCACGCGCGCGAAACTGGACTTCGACCCGGTCGGCCATTACGCCCGGCCCGACGTGTTCACGCTGCACGTGAACGAGTCGCGCCGGCAGGCGGTCCTGTTCGAGGCCGACGCGCCGCCCGACGCCCCGCCCCGGAGCTAACCAGTGCTCCACGCCCGCGGGCGTTTCATCCCTGCCACCTTGCACGCCTGCTTGACGTAGCCGTAGGGAAAGAGCTCGAAGAGCCGCGCCCTCGCGCGCGCGCCGTAGCCGAGCTCGTCGGCCATGAACTTGACGACGAAGCGCGCATCCGGCGCGACCTGGCGCTCCGCGTAGCGCTCGCGCATGAAGCCGATGATCTTCCAGTGCTCGTCCGTCAACGCGAGCCCCTCGCGCGCTGCGATCCGGCGGGCGAGGTCCTCGGTCCAGTGCTCCGGCTCGACCAGATAGCCTTCCTCGTCGTGAAGCTCCCGTTCAAGCGCTTCCGTCATCGTTTCCTCTGCCTCCTCGGTCAATGAATCTGGATTCGTGTCGCGCCACGCGCGCGACGCCGCACCGGCTACCGTGCCGGCGCCGCGGTTGCGCGCGCCCGCGCCGGCGGTGCGATCCTCAGGACCTGCGCGAGCGGCTTCCTCGGCTTGAGCAGATCGGCCAGCGTGTAGCGATCGAGCGCCTCAAGGAACGCGTCCAGCGCCTCGTGCAGCGCATGCTTCAGGACGCAGCTCGGCGCGATCGCGCAGTTCCGCGCGCCCTTCTCGAAGCACTCGACGATCGCGAAGCCGTCCTCGGTGCGCCGCACGACCTCGCCGACGTTGATCGATTCGGGCGCGCGCGCCAGGCGCAGGCCGCCGCCCTTGCCGCGCACCGTGGCGACGTAGCCCAGCTGGCCGAGCTGGTGGACCACCTTCATGAGGTGGTTCGCCGAGATCCGGTAGCCGCCCGCGATCTGCTCGATCGTGGCGAACCCGTCGGGCGCGGTGCCGAGGTAAATCAGCACCCGCAGCGCGTAGTCGGTGAACGTGGTCAGGCGCATGGCGGCCTTAAAGATGTATTTGCCATATTGCTTTTAGCGACCCGGCGTGCTAGCGTAAAGCTGCATGTCCCGTACATCTTACCACTTCAAGGAGGCATCCATGGCGCAATCCGTGCTCGACGTCCGCACCATCGTGCCGCGCGAGCGGCATCCGCTGATCTTCCGCACCTTCGACGCGCTCTCCGCGGGCGAGGGCTTCGAGCTCGTCAACGACCACGATCCCAAGCCGCTCTATTACCAGCTGCAGGCCGAGCGCGCCGGGAGCGTCGACTGGCAGTACCTCGAGGAAGGGCCCGAAGTATGGCGCGTGAGGATCGCCCGGCGCCAGGCGTGACGGGCGGCGCGGCGCCCGCCGAGCAAAGGGTCTGGCAGGCGCTGCGCACGGTCTTCGACCCCGAGGTGGGCGAGAATGTCGTCGACCTCGGGCTCGTCTACCGCATCGCCTGCGAGCCGCGCGCGATCGAGGTCGACATCACCATGACCACGCCCGCCTGCCCGGCGAGCGGCATGATCGCGGGCGAGGCCGAAGCGGCGATCCGCGATGCCTGCCCCGAGGTCCCGGGGGTGCACGTCGCGGTGGTGTTCGATCCGCCGTGGACGCCGGAGCGCATGAGCGACGAGGCCAGGCGCCGCTTCGGCTGGTGAGGCCGGTCGGCTTCGACCCCCGGCCGATTCCCGAGTAACCCGAGCGGTTGTTTGATCTGCATCAAGGCGGCGCGACCCGCCGCCGCCTAATTTACGTATAACGGTACTGGAATGCGTATTTAGGCGCGAGGAGGACCGAGGTGACAGCACAGCTGCCGTACGACCACGAGACCGAGCTCGAGCACGTGCTCGAGCGCTGCAACGCGGCCCGCCAGGCGCCGCTGCCGGCGAAGGACGCCCTGCCCGAGGGCTTTTCCGGCCTGCTGGGGCACTTCCCGGTGTACTTCCCGGAGGAGATCGCGCACGCCGCCGGGCTCCTGCCCGTCAACGTCCTCGGCGGCGGCAACCGGCTCGAGATGAAGCACGCCGACGCGCGCATGGGCTCGTTCGTGTGCTCGATCTGCCGCTCGACCGCGGAGCTCGGGCTGAACGGCTCGCTCGCGGGCCTCGCCGGCTTCGTGACGCACCCGATCTGCGACGCCGCCAAGCACCTCGCCGGGATCTGGTCGCGCAACTTCCCCGAGCAGCTCTCCCAGATCCTGTACCTGCCGCAGAACGTGAACACGCCCGGCGCGGTGCGCTACATCGCCGCCGAGTACCAGCGCCTGCGTGCCGAGCTGGAGAAGGCCACCGGGCGCCGCGTCGAGGACGAGGCGCTGCGCGCGAGCATTCGCCTCTACAACCACAACCGCGCGCTGCTGCGCGAGCTCTATGCGGTGCGGCGCGACGAGCCCTGGAAGCTCTCCTGCATCGAGTCCTCCCTCCTCACGCGCGCGCGCACCCGCATGCCCTGCGAGGAGCACACCGCGCTGCTCGGCCGGGCACTGGACGCGGTCCGCCATCGCGCCCTGCGCGCCCAGGACAAGCCGCGCGTCGTGTTCGTGGGCGGCTTCTGCGAGCAGCCGCCGGTCGAGATGCTGGAGACGCTCGACGACAACTGCTACGTGGTCGACGACGACCTGCTGATCGGCCTGCGCTGGCTCTCGGCCGACGTCCCGGAGACGGGCGACCCGATCTGGGCGCTCGCCGAGAGCTACGTCGAGCGCTCGGCCGCCAGCCCCGTGCAGCACGACGCGCGCAAGTCGAAGGAGGGCTACCTGATGGCGATGCTGCGCGAGGCGCGCGCCGACGCCGCGATCCTCACCGCCGCGAAGTTCTGCGAGCCGGGACTGGACGACCAGCTCGCCTGGTCCAAGCACCTC
Source organism: Pseudomonadota bacterium (assembly GCA_021813275.1). Classification (GTDB taxonomy): domain Bacteria; phylum Pseudomonadota; class Gammaproteobacteria; order Burkholderiales; family SG8-39; genus JAKALD01. The sequence continues at coordinate 5,607 of JAKALD010000019.1, forward strand.
GACGAGGCCGGGATCCCCTACCTGGTGCTCGAGTTCGAGGAAAAGATGACTTCGTTCGAGCAGATGGCGATGCAGGTCGAGACCTTCGCCGAGTCGCTGCTCTTCGCCCTTGCCTAGGAGGACACCGGAATGAACACCGTCGCCGAGAAAATGCCGCCGGCGCCCGCCGCCGCCGGGTTCGACCCGCGCGTCGAGGGCCAGCGCCTGATCCGGCAGTGGTACGCCGAGCTCGAGCAGGCGAGCGAGCTGGGGCAACCCGTGGCGAACGTCTTCGTCATGGGCAACGCGGTCGAGATCCTGCGCGCTTTCGACTTCAAGCTGGTGTTCCCCGAGATCAACTCGCTGCAGACCGGGGTGCGCAAGGCATCCGAAGAGTACATCCGCCTCTCGGAGGACTACGGCATGTCGCCCGACGTGTGCTCCTACGTGAAGGCCGACGTGGGCCTGATCCTCAAGGAGCACCGCCACCCCGCGGGCCGCATCCCCAAGGCGCATCTCGCGGTGGCCTCCAACATGTGCAACACCTTCATCAAGTGGGCCGAGATCTGGGAGCGCTGGCTGAAGACGCCGACCTTCGTGCTCGATCTTCCCGGGCAGCGCTCGGCCGGCTGGCAGGTGCGCCCGGGCGACGCGCAGCACGCGGCGGATGCGCGCTGGGTCGAGGCGCAGTTCCAGGAGCTCATCGCGCGCTGCGAGGCGATCACCGGCAGGAAGCTCGACCTCGAGCGGCTCGCCGAGATCGAGGAGCGCGTCAACCGCATGGTGCTGCACTGGAACAACGTCATGGTGCTCAATCGCGTCTGTCCCGCGCCGTACAACGCGATGCTCGACGGCCTCACCTTCATCGGCATCATGAACGTCTACCGCGGCGCGCCCGAGGGCGTCGAGTTCATGCGCACGCTTGAAGAACACTTGAAGGCGAAGGTCGCGCGCGGCGAGGGGCGCGTCGCCGAGGAGCGCTTCCGCCTGCTCTTCTCGGGCACGCCGTGCTACGTGTCGATGCGCCGCCTCGTGGAGCTCTTCGAGACCTGGGGCGGAGTGTTCGCGTACTCCGACTACCTCACCTTCGCCGCCGGAGGCATGGACGCCGCGGAGCTCCTCTACGACACCTCCCGGCCGCTCGAGAGCCTGGCGGAGGTGACCGCGCTCGCCGCGCAGAGGGGGCTCTCCAACCAGTTCTTCGCCCACGAGCGCCTCGCGCGCCAGATCCGCGACTACGGCGCCGACGGCGTGGTGTTCCACGGCATCAAGAGCTGCCGCTTCGTGTCCTCCGGCATGGCGGACACGCGCGAGTACCTCAACCGGCGGCTGGAGGTGCCGACGCTGTACATCGAGTCCGACCTGATCGACCCGCGCTACTGGTCGGACGCGCAGATCAAGAACCGCGTCGACGCGTTCTTCGAGGCGCTCGGCCAGCGCGGCGGCGCGGCGCCCGCGCGCGGCGCCGCCGAGGCGCAAAGGAGGAGCGCATGAAATACGTCGCCGGGGTCGACGTCGGCTCGACCCAGACCAAGGCCGTGATCCTGGACGAGCACCGCGCCATCGTCGGGCGCGCGCTGCTCGACATGGAGACCAGCATGACGACCGTGGCGCAGGACGCGTTCCGCGCCGCGCTGGAGGCCGCCGGCATCGCCGAGGGCGACGTCGCCTGGGTGGCAGGTACCGGCTATGGGCGCTACAAGGTCACCTTCGGGCGCGAGCAAGTCACCGAGATCAGCTGCCATGCGCGCGGCGCGGTGACGCTCTTCCCGCTCACGCGCACGGTGATCGACGTGGGCGGCCAGGACACCAAGGCGATCAGCGTCGCACCCGACGGCAAGGTGCTCAACTTCACGATGAACGACAAGTGCGCCGCCGGCACCGGGCGCTTCCTCGGCGCGGCCTCGTTCGCGCTCGAGATGCCGCTCTCCGAGCTCGGCCCGCTCGCGCTCAAGGCCACGAACCCGGTGCGCATCACCACCACCTGCACGGTGTTCGCCGAGTCCGAGATCATCAGCCACCTCTCGAAGGGGTTGCTTCCCGAGGACGTGCTGATGGGCGTGCACCAGGCGATCGCGAGCCGCTGCGTGTCGCTCGCGCGGCGCGTGGGGATCGCCTCCGAGGTCACCTTCACGGGCGGCGTGAGCCGCAACGTCGCCATGGTGCGGCTGCTCGAGGAGCAGCTCGAGATGCCGGTCAACGTCAGCCAGGACGCGCATTTCTGCGGCGCGCTCGGCGCGGCGCTCTACGCGCACGAGCGCGTGCACGGCGCGCAGCCGGCGCTCGCCGCCTAGGAGGAGGCCATGCTCAACGTCGCGGGAATCGACATCGGATCGACCTACAGCAAGGCGATCCTCGTGAACGACAAGCGCGAGATCCTCGGCAAGGCGGTGCGCCGCACCGGCTTCAAGCTCGCCCAGGCCGCGGAAGCGGTGTTCGCCGAGCTGCTCGCGAACGCGGGGCTCGAGCGCGACGCCGTCACCTACGTGGCGGCCACCGGCTACGGGCGCTACACGGTGCCGTTCCGCAACACCCAGCTCACCGAGCTCACCGCGCACGCGCACGCCGCCGGGCACCTCTTTCCCGACACGCGCACCATCCTCGACATCGGCGGCCAGGACATCAAGGCGATCCGCATCGACGCCGAGGGCCGCGTGCGCGCGTTTCGGCTGAACGACAAGTGCGCGGCCGGAACCGGCGCCTTCCTCGAGAAGACCGCGCGCTACCTCGGTCTCACGACCGGCGACATCGGCCCGTACGCGCTGCGCGCCACCAACCCGGTGCCGGTGAGCAGCGTGTGCGCGGTGTTCGCCGAATCCGAGGTGATCAGCCACCTGTCGAACGGCGTGCCCGCCGAGGACATCATGATGGGCGCGATGGTCGCGCTCGGCGGCCGCGCGGTGCAGCTCATGCGCCGCGTCGGCCTCGAGCCCGGCTACATGCTCACTGGCGGCATGACGCGCAACGCCGCGATGGTGAAGGCGCTCGAGGGCAACCTCAAGGCCGAGCTGCACGTCGCGGCCGACGGCCTCGGGCAGCTGAACGGCGCGCTCGGCGCGGCGCTCCTCGGGCTGCGGCGCGTCGAGAAGCTGCTCGCCGAAGGAAAGCCGATCGCCCCAGCCGCCTCGCAGGCTGCCGCCGAGCCCGCGACGCGCAAGCGCTGGTCGGCGATCACCCTCGCCAGGAAGCGAATCGAGCCCTGCCGCGCCGGGGGCGAGTGCCCGGTCGCGATCCCGGCCAAGCCCGCGCCGCTCCAGGCCGCGGCCTGAGCGCGCAATGAATCAAGGAGCCAAGGCATGACCTACGTCGTCACCGAAGCCTGCATCAACTGCAAGCACACCGATTGCGTCGAGGTGTGCCCCGTGGATGCGTTCCACGAAGGGGCCAACTTCCTCGTCATCCACCCCGACGAGTGCATCGACTGCGGCGTGTGCGTGCCGGAATGCCCGGTCGAGGCGATCTACGCCGACGCCGACGTGCCGGCGGGCCTCGAGCAGTACGTCGCGCTCAACGCCGAGCTGGCGAAGGACTGGCCGGCGATCACGCGCAAGGTCGAGCCGCTGCCCGAGGCGAGCCACTGGGCGAGCGTGCGCGACAAGCTGCCGCTGCTCAGGCGCGCCTAGGAACGCTCATTGCACAGGAGGCGCCATGGACCCGATCAGCGATTTCATGACCCGGCATCACAAGGACTGCGACGCCGCGTTCGCGCGCGCCGAGGAGAGGGCGGCCGCCGCGGACTGGCCCGGGCTCGAGCGCGAAGCCGCGGCCTTCCTCGCCGAGATGGAGCGCCACATCGGCATGGAAGAGGATCTGCTCTTCCCCGCTTTCGAGGAGCGCACCGGCATGCAGGGCGGGCCGACCGCGACCATGCGCATGGAGCACGAGCAGATGCGCGGCCTGTTCGCGCAGCTGCGCGCGGCGCTCGAGGCCCGGGACGCCGCGCGATACCTGGGGGCGTCCGAGACGTTGCTCATCCTCCTGCAGCAGCACAATATCAAGGAGGAGAGCATGATGTACCCGATGCTCGACCAGGCGCTCGGCGAGGAGGCCGGACAGCTCCTCGGGCAGCTGCAAAGCGCGGCGGCCTGAGCGCCCGCCCGGCGCGCGGCGGCGTGATCCAACCCGCGCTGCGGCTCGATCAGGCGCCGCCCGTCTCGGTGCCGTTTCGCTTCTTCCTCGGCGCGCCGCCGTTTCTCGTGCTCGCCGCGGCGCTGCTCGCGTGGCGCGGGCCGGAGGCGCTCGCGTGGCGGCTCGCTCCCGCGGCGCTCGCGCTGACGCATCTCTTCACCCTCGGCTTCATGTCGATGGTCATGCTCGGGGCGCTCCTGCAGCTGCTGCCCGTGCTCGCCGGCGCGCCGCTCGCCCGCCCGCGAGCGGTCGCGACGCTGGTGCACGCGGCGCTCGTCCTCGGCACGCTCGCGCTCGCGGGCGGCTTCGCCTTCGGCGCAGCGCCGTTGTTCAAGGCCGCGGCCGCGCTGCTCGCAACGGCCTTCGCGGTCTTTCTCGGCGCGGCCGGGGCGAGCCTGTGGCGCTCGCGCGTGCGCAGCCAGACCGTGCGCGCGCTCAAGCTCGCGCTCGTTGCGCTCGCCGCGGCTGCGGCGCTCGGCGTCGCGCTCGCCTCGCGCTGGGGCTGGGGGATCGCGCTGCCGAGCGCTTTCGCCGGCTTGCACCCCGCCTGGGCGCTCCTCGGCTGGGCGGGACTGCTCGCCCTCGGCGTCGCCTACCAGGTGGTGCCCATGTTCCAGCTCACCCCCGCCTATCCGCGCGCGCTCGCGCGCGCCGGCGCGGCGACCGTCTTCGGGCTGCTCATCCTGTGGTCAGGTGCTTCGTGGCTTGGCGGCGTGCAGTGGCTCGCCGATCTCTGCGCGCTCGCGCTGGCATGCGCCTACGTCGCGTTCGGCGCGGTGACGATCGTCCTGCAGCGGCGGCGCAGGCGCCGGCAGGCCGACGTCACGCTCGCCTGCTGGCGGCTGGGCATGGCGAGCCTGATCGCGGCCAATGCCCTCTGGGCGCTGCGCATCGCGGCGCCCGCCGCCCTCCCGGAGCGCGCCGACGTGCTCATCGGCCTGCTCGCGCTCGTCGGCTTCGCGGGCTCGATCATCACCGGCATGCTCTACAAGATCGCGCCGTTCCTCGCCTGGTTCCACCTGCAGGCGGCGGGCGGCGCCAGGGCGCCGAACACGAGCGAGATCCTCGGCGTCGCGGCGCAGCGCCTGCAGTTCCGGACCCACGTCGCGGCGCTGGCGCTGCTCGTCGCCGCGTGGGCCTGGCCCGCGACGCTCGTCTATCCGGCCGCGCTCGCGCTAGCCGCGAGCGGCGTGCTGCTCGAAGCCAACCTCCTCAGGGTGCTGCGCGCCTTCGCACGTGCGCGCGGCGAGCTTCAAGCCGAGGCCGCGCGCGCACCATGAGCCGCCACGCGCGGCCACAGCACGGGCCAGAGCCGTAGAGTAAAGAGCGCGAGCGAAGCCCACAGCAGCGCGCCGCCCGCGACGGCGAGCGCATGCAGCTCGAGCGCCATGCCCGACGCGAGCAGCGCGATGCCCGCGTTGGCGCAGGCGAGCTGCGCGATCGCCAGGCCGCCGGCGCGGATCGGATGCCCGGTGAAGCGCGGCAGCATGTGCGCCCCGAGGCCGTAGATCAGGCACAGCACCGCCGCGCCGAACAGATGCATGCCCGCTCCGCCGAGCGGTCCCGGCGCGAGCAACGAGCCCTGCGCGGCGAGCGCAAGGCCGCTCGCCGCGAGCCACAGCGCGAACGACTGGATGAACCAGCGGTCCTCGCGCGCGAGCAGCATGCCCGCGTAACGCGCGGCGCTGCGCTCGCGCGCGGGCGCCGCGGCCACCAGCGCGCGCGCTTCCGCAAAGGGCACGACGCCCACCGCCTTCAGCTCGCCGTCGATCACCAGCGCCGGGATGTTGCGGATGTGCAGAGTGCGCGCGAGCCGCTTGCCTTCGGCCTGTGCGAGGTCGAGCACCGCGAATTCGATCTGCTTCTCGCCGGCGACGCGGCGCCAGACCGCCTCGGCCGCCGGGCAGGTCGCGCACCATTCGGAGACGAGCAGCTCGACGCGCATCGTCATTGGGCGCAGCGCATGCAGTCGACGTCGTAGCGGTCGATCCAGGCGCGCAGCGCCGCCTGCGCCGCCTCGCCGCGCGCGAGCTCGGCGAGCGCGCGCTCGGGATCGTCGGGCTTCATGAGCACCAGCCACGCCTCCTCGTAGGGCGAGACGTTGATCAGGCCGGGCTCCGCGGCGACGCGCTCGTTGATCGCCACGACCGTGCCGTCGAACGGCGCCGCAACGCCGCCCGCCCACTTGCCCGACTCGAGCCGCGCCACGGGCTTTCTCTTGGCGCGGTGCGATCCCACCGGGCGGAAGGTGGCGTGCTGCACGCGCCCGGCCATGGTCTGCGCCGGATCGGTGATGCCGACCCGGAAGCTGCCGTCCGGCCCGGGCTTCACCCAGCAGTAGTCGAGGTCGTACCAGCGATCCTCGGGCAGCTCGCAGCCGCGGTATTCGCTCACGACGGCGCCTCTCCCGGAGCGCGCAGCCGCACGGTGAACATCACGTTCAGACCGAAGGCGAGCATCGCGGCGGCGCTCGCCGCGCCGCCCGCGAGCACGAGCGAGGGCAGCGTCGCGAGCCAGCCCGCGACCATCAGCGGCAGCCCGGCGTTCGCGAGCCAGAACTGGACCCAGGCGAGGCGCTCGGAGCGCAGCGCATATCCGGCGAAGCGCGGCAGCACGTGCAGCCCGATGCCGTAGATGTTCATGAGCACCAGGCCGAGCAGCATGAGGTGCGCGTGCGCGCGCGCCACGTCGCCCGGCAGCAGCGCCGGGTCGGCGAGCCACACGAGCGCGAGCAGCCCCCCGAGCAGACCGTAGATCAGGCCCAGGGTGACGAACAGCCGGTTGCGCGGATGCATGCGACGCGCCTCAACCGCTCGCAACTCCCGCGCCTTCCGCGGCAGGCTGCGGCTCGCCGCGCGCGCCGGGCTCGTACCAGGCGAGCGCATTGCGCAGCCTCACGACTTCCCCGACGATCACGAGCGCGGGCGGCCGCACGCCCTGCTCGGCCGCGCGCGCCGGCAGCTCGGCGAGCGTCGCGGCGACGACCCGCTGACTGGCGAACGTCGCGTTCTCGACGAGCGCCGCGGGGGTCGAGCCGGCGAGGCCGTGCGCCATCAGCTGCTCGCACAGCGGCGCGAGGCCGTGCACGCCCATGTAGACCACCAGCGTCTGCCGCGGCTGCGCGAGCGCGTCCCAGTTGAGCGCGAGCGTGCCGTCCTTCAGGTGCCCGGTCACGAACACGCAGGAGTGCGCGCAATCGCGGTGCGTGAGCGGGATCCCCGCATAGGCGGCCGCGCCGCTCGCCGCGGTGATGCCCGGCACCACCTCGAAGGCGATGCCGTGCGCGGCGAGCGTCTCGATCTCCTCGGCGCCGCGCCCGAAGATGAACGGATCGCCGCCCTTGAGGCGCACCACGCGCCGGCCCTGCTTCGCCAGGCGCACCATCAGCGCATTGATCTCGTCCTGCTCGAGCGCGTGGCGGTCGCGCTGCTTGCCGACGTACAGGCGCTCGGCGTCGCGCCGCGCGAGCTCCACGATCGCCGGCGCGACCAGATTGTCGAAGAGCACCACCTCGGCCTGCTGCATCACCTTCAGCGCGCGCAGCGTGAGCAGCTCGGGATTGCCCGGCCCGGCGCCCACCAGGTAGACCATGCCCTGCGCGATCGGCTGCTCGCTCGCACCCGAGACGAGCTTCTCGAGCGCGTCGACGGCGGCCTGCTCGCGCCCCGCGAGCGCCATTTCGGCGACCGGCCCGTCGAGGACTTCCTCCCAGAATCGCCGGTGCGCTTCGGGGTCGGGAAAGCGCCGCCTGGAGGCGGCGCGAAAGCGCCCCGCGAGCGCCGCGACGCGCCCGTAGGCGAACGGCACCAGCGCCTCGATCATCGCGCGCAGCTTCCTCGCCAGCACGGGCGAGGCGCCCCCGCTCGAGATCGCGATCTGCAGCGGCGAGCGGTCGACGATCGAGGGCATGATGAAGCTCGAGAGCGCGGCGTTGTCGGCGACGTTCACCGGGATCCGCAACCCCCTGGCGGTGCGCGCGACTGCTTCGTTGACCGCCTGGTCGTCGGTGGCGGCGATCGCGATGTCCGCGCCCGCGAGGTCGGCGGGCTCGAAGCGCTTGGCCATGTGGCGCAGCGCGCCGGCAAGCTCGAGCTCCGCGACGCGCGCGCACGCCTGCGGCGCGATCAGCGTGACACGCGCGCCCGAGCGCAGCAGCGTCTCGGCCTTGAGCGCCGCGACCGGCCCGCCGCCGACCACGACCGCGGGCTTGCCGCGCAGGTCCAGAAAAGCGGCGAAATAGGCGCGGTCGGCGGTCGGCGGATCGCTCTTCGGTGCGCTCATGGGGTACGAACGGAATCCTCTGCGCCAAACCCTACGAGACGCAGCGGCCCGGGACTTTGATCTAGGTTAAGTTCGGGACCCGCGTGCTCGGGCACTCTGCAAGCATGAAGCAAACCGCCTGCGCCGTGCTGGCGGCGTGGCTCGCGGCGCTTGCGAGCGTGGCGAGCGCAGGCGATGACGCTCCGGCGCCCCCCGAGCCGCGCCGCAGCCAGCTCGTGAACATGCTGCTCGAGGACTGCGGGTCCTGCCACGGGATGACGATGAAGGGCGGCCTCGGGCCGCCGCTTCTGCCTGGCTCGCTCGCCGGGCGGGACAGCGGCGCGCTCAGCCGCGTGATTCTCGACGGGCGACCCGGCACGCCCATGCCGCCGTGGCGCCCGTTCCTGAGCCCGGAGGAGGCGCGCTGGATGATCGACCTGCTCAAGAAGGGCGTTCCGCATGCTCGCTAGAGTGCTCATGGCCTCGCTCGCGCTCGCGCTGGCCGCCTGCGCGCCGGCTCCGCCGCTGCGCGGCACCGGCGACCTCGGCCTGGTGATCGAGCGCGCGACCGGACAGGTCACGCTCATCGAGACCACCGGCCGCAGCGCGTATGCGACGGTCAAGGGGCTGGGCGACCTGTCGCACGCCTCGGTAGTGTATTCCCGCGACGGCCGCTATGCCTACGTCTTCGGCCGCGACGGCGGGCTGACCAAGCTCGACATGCTGCGCGCGCGCATCGCCGCGCGCGTGGTGCAGGCGGGCAATTCGATCGGCGGCGCGATCTCGCAGGATGGGCGCGTGATCGCGGTTGCGAACTACGTGCCCGGCGGGGTGCGCCTGTTCGACGCCGACACGCTCGCGCCGCTCGCCGACATTCCCGCGAGGTTCGACGGCGGCGCGCGCCGCGCGAAGGTGGTCGGCATCGCCGACGCGCCGGGCGAGCGCTTCGTCTTCAGCCTGTTCGAGGCGGGCGAGATCTGGCTGGTCGACGCCAAGGACCCGCGCCATCCGCGGGTCACGCGCTTCGAAGGCGTGGGGCGCGAGCCCTACGACGGGCTGATCACGCCCGACGGCCGCTACTACGTCGCGGGCCTCTTCGGCGAGGACGGGCTCGCGCTGCTCGACCTGTGGCACCCCGAGGCGGGCGTGCGCCGCATCCTCGATCGCTACGGGCGCGGCGAGCAGCGCCTGCCCGTGTACAAGATGCCGCACCTGCGCGGCTGGGCGGTGGCGGGCGACCTGGCGGTGCTACCCGCGGTCGGCCACCACGAGGTGCTGCTGGTCGACAAGCGCGACTGGACAGAGGTCGCGCGCATCGCCGTGCACGGCCAGCCGGTGTTCGCGATCGCGCAGCCCGGCGGGCGGCGCGTGTGGGTCAACTTCGCCTTTCCCGACAACGACACCGTGCAGGTGATCGACCTGCCGAGCCGCAGGATCGTCGCGACGCTCAAACCGGGGCGCGCCGTGCTGCACATGGAGTTCACGCCGCGCGGCGACCAGGTCTGGATTTCCGCGCGCGACGACAACACGGTGAGCGTCTACGATCCCGAGAGCTTCGCGCTGCTCGCGCGCCTGAAGGTCGATCATCCGAGCGGGATCTTCCTCAGCGCGCGGGCGTTCGCGACCGGCTTCTAGCATGAGCGCATCCGCCGCCGCGCCGCTCAGCGCCGGGCTCGCGCTGCTCAACGGCTTTCAGCGCGGCTTCCCGCTCGTGCCGCGGCCCTTCGAGGAGGTCGGCCGGCGCTGCGGGCTCGAGGAAGCCGCGGTGCTCGAGGCGGTTCGCGAGCACGCGAGCCGCGGCACGATCAGCCGCGTCGGCGTGGTGTTCGCTCCGGGCGCTGTCGGCGCGAGCACGCTCGCGGCGATGGCGCTGCCGAGCGCGCAGCTCGTCTCCGTGGCGCGCCTGGTGAGCGCGCAGCCCGAGGTGAACCACAACTACGAGCGCGAGCACCGCTACAACCTGTGGTTCGTCGTCACCGCGGCGGCTGCCGGGGCGGTCGACGCCGCGCTCGAACGCATCGCGCGCGCAAGCGGCCATGCGGTGCTCTCGCTCCCGCTGCTCGAGGAATACCACATCGACTTGGGCTTCGACCTGGCGGATGGCGGTGCTCCGCGCGCGGCGCGGCGAGTGCCGGCGCGCGGGCCGCTCGGCGAGCGCGAGCGGCGCCTGCTCGCGGCGCTCGAGCCGGGACTCGCGCTCGTGCCGCGGCCCTACGCCGCGCTCGGCCGGCAGGCCGGGCTCGCCGAGTCCGAGGTGATCGCGACGCTCGAGGAGTGGCTCGCGCGCGGCGTCGCGCGGCGCGTCGGCGTGGTGCTGCATCACCGCAGGCTCGGCTACACCGCGAACGCCATGGCGGTCTGGGACGTGCCGGATGCGCAGGTCGCGAGGCTCGGCGCGCGGCTCGCGCAGCGCCCGGAAGTGACGCTGTGCTACCGGCGCGCGCGTGCCCTGCCAGCGTGGCCCTACAACCTCTTTTGCATGATCCACGGGCGCGAGCGCGCGGCGGTGCAGACGCAGCTCGCGCGCCTGGCGCGCGAGGAAGGCCTGGAGCGCTGCGCTCACGACGTGCTCTTCAGCCGGCGCTGCTTCAAGCAGCGCGGCGCGCGCTATGCGGGAGAAACGCCCGATGGATGAGCTCGACCGCGCGATCGTCAACGGCCTGCACGGCGGCTTCCCGGTCTGCGAGCGGCCCTTCGCCGAGGCTGCCGCCTCGCTCGGCACCGACGAGGCGACGCTCATCGAGCGCATCAACCGTCTGCTCGAGGGCGGTGTGCTGACCCGCTTCGGGCCGCTCTTCGATGCCGAGGCGCTCGGCGGCGCCTTCACCTTGTGCGCGCTCGCCGTGCCGGGCGCGGAAGTTGAGCGCGTCGCGGCGATCGTGAACGGCTTCCCCGAAGTGGCGCACCACTACGAGCGCGCGCACCGCTACAACCTCTGGTTCGTGCTCGCCACCGAGACGCGCGGGGCGATTCCGGCGACCATCGCGCGCATCGAGGCCGCGACTGGCTACCCGGTGCTCGACCTGCCGAGGCTCGACGAGTACTTCGTCGAGCTGAAGCTTCCCGCATGACTGACGCGCTCGACCTCGCGATCGTGCGCGTCTCGCAGGCGGGGCTGCCGCTCGTGCCGCGCCCGTATCATGCGCTCGCCTCCAGCCTGGGCGTCGCGCCCAAGGAGGTGATGGCGCGCCTCGCGGCGATGCTCGCCGACGGCCGCATCCGCCGCATCGGCGCGGTGCCGAACCACTACGCGCTCGGCTACACGGCGAACGGCATGTCGGTGTGGGACATCGACGACGCGGCGATCGGCGAGCTCGGCCCGCGCGTGGGCGCCCTGCCCTTCGTCACCCACTGCTACCGCCGCCCGCGCCGCCCGCCGGAATGGCCGTACAACCTCTTCGCGATGGCGCACGGCCGCGCGCGCGCCGAGGTGGAAGAGAAGGTCGGCCGGATCGCGGCGCTAGTGGGGGGCACCTGCCGCGCGCACGAAGTGCTCTACAGCACCCGGGTGCTGAAGAAGACCGGGCTGCGGTTCGGTTCTTGACATGGGTCAATCCCGCCTGCCGGCGCTGCCCTAACCTCCCCTCGTGTTCCGGGTCTCCCAATTCATGCAGGAAATCGCGCGGCCAACGCCCGCGGCGCCGCGCCGCAGTCCGCCCGCGCCGGTGGTGATCTGGAACCTGGTGCGGCGCTGCAACCTCGCCTGCCTGCACTGCTACTCGATCTCGGCGGACGTCAATTTCAAGGGCGAGCTGAGCACCGCCGAAGTGTTCGGCGTGATGGACGACCTGAAGGCGTTCCGCGTGCCGGTGCTGATCCTCTCGGGCGGCGAGCCGCTCCTGCGCCCCGACCTCTTCGAGATCGCGGCGCGCGCGAAGTCGCTCGGCTTCTACGTCGGGCTCTCGACGAACGGCACGCTGATCGACACGCCGCTCGCGCGCCGCATCGCGCAAATCGGGTTCGACTATGTCGGCATCAGCCTCGACGGCCTGAAGGACACGCACGACCGCTTCCGCCGCAAGGCGGGCGCGTTCGACGCCTCGCTCGCCGGCGCGCGGCTGTGCCGCGACGCGGGCGTGAAGGTGGGGCTGCGCTTCACCCTCACGCAGGACAACGCCGCGGACCTGCCGGCGCTCATCGCGCTCGCCGACGAGGAGCGCATCGACAAGTTCTATCTCTCGCACCTCAACTACGCCGGCCGCGGCAACAGGAACCGCGCCGCGGACGCGCACTTCCGGACGACGCGGCGCGCGATGGACCTGCTCTTCGACGCGGCCTGGGACTATCAGCGCCGCGGCATCGCCAAGGAGCTCGTCACCGGCAACAACGACGCCGACGGCGTGTACCTGCTCTACTGGGTGCGCCGCAACTTCCCCGAACGCGAGACGCAGCTGCGCGCGAGGCTCGCCGGGTGGGGCGGCAACGCCTCCGGCGTGAACGTCGCCAACATCGACAACCTCGGCAACGTGCACCCGGACACCATGTGGTGGAGCCATTCGCTCGGCAACGTGAGCGCGCGGCCATTCTCCGAGATCTGGCGCGACACGAGCGACCCGCTGATGGCCGGCCTCAAGGCGCGGCCGCGCCGCGTCAAGGGGCGCTGCGCCGCCTGCGCGTATTTCGACATCTGCGGCGGCAACACCCGCGTGCGCGCGCTGCAGCTCACCGGCGACGCCTGGGAGGAGGATCCGGGCTGTTACTTGACGGACGAGGAGATCGGGGCGGCAGCGCCCGGCGAGCGCGTGCCGGTGCTGCCTTACCGCGGCAAGGCGGCGAGGTGGGTACGCTCCGCCTGACCCTCGCGGCGGCCGCGCTCGCCGCCGCCGCGCCGGCGCTGCGCGCGCAGCCGGCCGAAGCGCTCTACGCGATGCACTGCGCGGCGTGCCACGGCCCGGCGCGCCTCGGGCTCACCGGCCCGGCGCTGCTACCCGAGAACCTCGAGCGGCTGAAGCCGAGCGAGGCGCTCGCGGTCATCGCGAAGGGCAGGACCGCCACGCAGATGCCGGGCTTCGGCGACAAGCTCTCGGCCGGGGAGATCCGCGCGCTCGCCGACTACATTTACACCCCTGCGCCCGAGCCGCGCTGGGGGATCGACGAGGTGCGCGCCTCGCGCGTCGTCCATCCGGCGGCGAAGCCCGATTCGGACCGCCCGGTCTATCGCGCCGACCCGCTCAACCTGTTCGTCGTGGTCGAGACGGGCGATCACCACGCCACGATCCTCGACGGCGAGCGCTTCGAGCCGCTCGCGCGCTTTGCGACGCGCTTCGCGCTGCACGGCGGGCCGAAATTCTCGCCCGACGGGCGCTTCGTCTACTTCGGCTCGCGCGACGGCTGGGTCTCGAAGTACGACCTCTACAACCTGCGCCTGGTCGAGGAGGTGCGCGCCGGGATCAACCTGCGCAACATCGCGGTGTCCTCGGACGGCCGTTTCGTGATGGTGGCGAACTACCTGCCGCACACGCTGGTCGCGCTCGACGCGGCCACGCTCGAGCCGCTCAAGGTGATCCCGGTGCGCGACGCGCAGGGAGGCTCTTCGCGCGTGTCGGCGGTCTACGACGCGGCGCCGCGCCAGAGCTTCATCGCCGCGCTCAAGGACCTGAAGGAGATCTGGGAGATTCCCTACGGGCCGAAGACGGGGCCCGTGTACGCGGGGCTGGTGCACGACTACCGCATGGGCGAGGGGCTCGCCGAGCCGGGGCCGTTCCCGGTGCGCGTGATCCCCACCGAGGACTACCTCGACGACTTCTTCTTCGACCGCGGCTACGACAACGTGATCGGCGCCGCGCGCGGCGCGAAAGCCGGCGAAGTCGTGAACCTCAACGTGCGCCGCCGCATCGAGTCGATCCCGCTCCCCGGGCTGCCGCACCTCGCCTCGGGCATCACCTGGAATTGGCACGGGCACGCGGTGCTCGCGACGCCCAACCTGAAGGAGCCGCTCGTCACGGTGATCGACACCTCGACCTGGAAGGTGGTGAAGCAGATCCCGACGCTCGGGCCGGGCTTCTTCCTGCGCAGCCACGAGAATTCGCGCTACGCCTGGGTCGATTCGTTCAACAGCCCGGCGCGCGACACCCTGCAGGTGATCGACAAGGAGACGCTCGAAGTCGTCGCCTGGCTGCGCCCGGCGCCCGGCAAGACCGCGGCGCACGTCGAGTTCACGCGCGACGGCCGCTACGCGCTCGCCAGCATCTGGGACAAGGACGGCGCGATCGTGGTCTACGACGCGCGCACGCTCCGCGAGGTGAAGCGCCTGCCGATGAACAAGCCCTCGGGCAAGTACAACGTCTACAACAAGATCACCCGCTCCGACGGAACGAGCCACTGACCCGGCCGGGCACGCGCCCGGCGCGCAGCGTCACTTCAGGCTCAGCACCCACTCCACCAGCTTCTTGACGTCGGCATCCGGCACCGCCGTGTTGGACGGCATCGGGATCGGGCCCCAGACGCCGGCGCCGCCCTTCTTCACCTTCTCGACGAGCTTCGCCTCGGCGCCGGCCTGGCCGGCGTACATCTTGGCGATGTCCTTGTAGGCGGGCCCGACGACCTTCTTGTCGACCGCGTGGCACGCCAGGCAGTTGTACTTCTTCGCCATGGCTTCGTCCGCGCGCGCGGCGCTCGCCGCTGCGAGCGCGCCCGCGCCGAGCGCCAGGACCAGTGCTGCGAGGGTTCGGCTCATGCGTGGCTCCTCAGTAGATGTCGTGCTGCGTGTTGTAGACGTTGAACTTGCCGGTCGGGGTGATCAGGCGCTTGTCCTTGATCACGGCCTTCAGCTTGAGCGTCTTGTCATCGACGACCACGATCGCCGATTCCTGCTCCTTGCCGTTCCACACCGAGAACCAGACCTCGTCGCCCGCCTTGTTGTACTCGGGCTGCACCACGCGCCGCGGGCCGTCCTTGATCCCGCTCCAGTCGGCGATCGGCAGCACCGTGTAGCCCTTCTCGACGTTGCGGATGTCGTACACCGCGACCGTGCTGCTGACCTTCGGATCCGGGTTGAGCGCGTTGTCGACGTACAGATGGTGCGACTTCGGGTGGGTCTTGATGAACAGCGACCCGCCGCCCTGGCTCTTGAGCGTCCTCACCACCTTCCAGGCGCTCGCCTTGTGCTTCTTCGGGTCGGTGCCGATCACCGCGATGCCCTCGTCGCCCAGGTCGCCGGTCGCCCACACAGGCCCGTACTTCGGATCGACGAAATTCGCGCCGCGGCCCGGATGCGGGATCTTGCCGACGTCGACCAGCGCGGCGAGCTTGTCGTCCTTGGCGTCGATCACCGCGATCTTGTTCGAGGTGTTGGCCGCCACCAGGAAGTAGCGCTTGGTGGAGTCCCAGCCGCCGTCGTGCAGGAAGCGCGCGGCGTCAATCGCGGTGACCTTGAGGTTCTTGAGGTCGGAGTAGTCGACCATCAGCGTCTCGCCGGTCTCCTTCACGTTCACCACGAACTGGGGTTTCAGGTGCGAAGCGACGATCGAGGCGACGCGCGGCTCGGGGTGGTACTCCTGCGTGCCGACGACCATGCCGCGCGTCGAGACGATCTTGAGCGGCTCGAGCGTGTCGCCCTTCATGATCGTGTACTGCGGCGGCCAGTACGAGCCGGCGATCGCGTACTTGTCTTCCCAGCCCTTGTACTTGGAGGTGTCGACCGAGCGCGCCTCGAGCCCCACCTTGATCACCGCGACGTTGCCGGGCTTCTCCATCCACAGGTCGATGAGGTTCACCTGCGCGTCGCGCCCGATCACGTACAGGTAGCGCCCCGAGGACGACAGCCGCGAGATGTGCACCGCGTACCCGGTTTTGACGACGCTGACGATTTTCTTCGAGTCGCCGTCGATCAGCGCGATCTCTCCGGCGTCGCGCAGCGTCGCCGAGAACAGGTTCTCGAGGTTGAGCGCATTCATCTTCTTCTTCGGGCGCTCGCCGGGCGGCACCAGCACCTTCCACGTGGCCTTCATCTCGGCCAGGCCGAACTCGGGCGGCACCGGAGGCGGCTGCTGCAGGAAGCGCGCCATGATGTCGACCTGCTGCTCGGTGAGCTGGCCCGAGGTGCCCCAGTTCGGCATGCCGGCGGGCGAGCCGTAGTTGATGAACACCTTGAGGTAGTCGGTGCCGCGCGCGAGCGTGATGTCGGGGGTGAGCGGCTTGCCGGTGGCGCCCTTGCGGAGCACCCCGTGGCAGCCGGCGCAGCGCTCGAAGTAGATCTTCTTGCCGATCTCGAGCTCTTCCTTCGTCATCGGCGGCGCCTTGGGCTCGGCGGCTTCCTCGGGCTTGATCGGGATCGGCGCCCCCTTGTACATGAGCTCCGAAGGCGGCGTGCCCGGGTGGACCGGCTTTTCCTCGTTCTTCTGCCCGTAGGCCGTGCTCACTGCCAACGCCACGGCGGCGGCGAGCAGTGCCCGTGGCGCGTGTTTGCGGCTGTTCATAGCGCTCCCCATTCCCAAATCGTTCCGGACATCCATGGACCCAGCGTGGGAATCTAGGTCGACCGACCTGACGTCAACTTGACGTACATCAAGCCTTGTCGAGTTCGCTCGGGCGGGCGGGGCCCGGCGCGTTGCCCGGCTGGGCGCGCCCGCGCCGCTCCAGGCGCAACCGGCGCTCGATCAGCGGCGCGCACTTGCGGTCGCTGTAATAGGTCACCTGGCAGTCCAGGCAGTAATGGCACTCGTTCGCGTTGATTTCCCCGGTGGGGCGGATCGCGCGCACCTCGCACTCGTTCGCGCAGGTCTGGCACGGGCGGCCGCACTCCTTGCGGCGCCGCAGCCACCAGTCGAACACCCGAAAGCGCCCCGGGATCGACAGCGCCGCGCCGAGCGGGCACAGGTACTTGCAGAAGAACTTCCGGTTGATCGCCGACACGGCGATCAGCACGGCTGCGTACAGCACGAACGGCCACTCGCGCGCAAAGCGCAACGTGATCGCGGTCTTGAAGGGCTCGATCTCGGCGTAGCGCACCGCGTCGGCCATCGACTGCAGCGAAAGCCCGAACAGTACGAGCAGCGCGACGTACTTCAGGCCCCAGAGGCGCTCGTGCACCACGTCGGGGAATTCGAGCTGCCGGATTCCGAGGCGCCGCGCTCCCTGCTGCACGAGCTCCTGCAGCGCGCCGAACGGGCACAGCCAGCCGCAGTACACGCCGCGCCCCCACAGGAGCAGCGTCACGGCGACGAAGCTCCACAGGATGAACAGCATCGGGTCGATGAGGAAGCTCTGCCACTTGAACTCGTGCACCGCCGCCTGCACGAAGGTGAGCACGTGCACCACCGAGAGCTGGGCGAGGCCGTACCAGCCGATGAAGAAGAGCGTGTAGAGGAGGAACCCGCGCCGCAGGGTGCCGAGGAAGGTCGGCTTGCGCGCGAGCCAGTCCTGCAGCACCAGGATCAGGGTGAGCAGCGCGAGCCCCGCGACGAGCAGCGCGATGCGCGCCTTGCTCTGCCGCCACGCCGCCACCCACAGCGGCTCCTCGGGGCCCGCCGGCGCGGCCTGCGCGCCCGGCGCCCGCAGGCCGCGCGACTCGGCCACCAGGCGCGCGGCGCGCATCACGGTCGCGTTCTCCACCATCGCCGTCATGGTGGCCCCCGAGATGGTGTCGATCGAAGCGGGGCCGGGGCGCCCGCCGCCGATCGCGATGCGATCGAACACGCTCCTGCCGCGGTACTGTTCCGCGAAGGCCTTCAGGCGCTCCTCGCTCACGCCCACCGCGAGGATCGGCTCCTCGTGCCCGACGATCGCGATGCCGCGGATGCGCCCGGCGAGGTCGAAGCCGACCAGGCTGTTGATCGGCTTGCCCGAGTACGCCGGGATGCGCACCACGTCCTGGGTGGCGAAGACGTAGCCGAGGAGCCTGTCGCCGGCGTACACGGGTGCGGCGCGCGGGTTGCCTTCGAGCGCGCCGAAGCGCTCGGCCTCGGGGAAGAACGTCCTCGCCTGCGGGTAGAGGGCGTCGACCGCCTGCGCATGCGCCGCCGCGGCGGCGCATGCGAGCGCCAGCGCGCTCAGGAACCTTTGAAGGCGGCGAAGCATTTGCCGCGCAGTGTCCCGCCTGGGCCCCGCGCCCATTTGACGCGGATCAAGCCCGCGCGCATCGGCCTTCGCGCGCCCGAAGCTAGCCGCGCTCGATGAGGATCTCGAAGCCGCCGCCCTCGCGAGGCTGGGCGCGGCAGCGAAAGCCCAGCTCGCGCAACGCCTCGTAGAGCGGCAGCGGCTCGCGATGGATGAGCACGCGCAGCGGCCTGGCCGGCGACTGCCTGAGCTCTTCCAGGATCCGCACGAACGGCTCGGGCGGCTCGAGGCCGCGCACGTCGAGCTCGCGCGGCGCATCCGGCGGCGCCGGGGAGACGAGCGCCCGGGCGCTCGCGAGGAGCTCGGCGCGCTCGCCGAGCAGGCGCTCGCAGGCCGGATACAGGACTGCCTCCTCCCTTGCGTTGTGCTGCGCGTGCAGCGTCCAGAGGCGCTCCAGCTCCGCGCGACAGCCCTCCGGATCGAGGCGCGGCGCCGCCGCGCCGAGCGCCTCGATGAGCGCGCGCATCTCGGCATGCTCCTCGCGCATCGCTTGCGTCGAGCCGCCGCGCGGGCCGCCCGCCTGCTCGAAGGCGGGAAACAGCGCGCCTTCCTCGAACTCGAAATGCCGGTCGAGCGCTTCGGCGAGCGCGGCGAGCTGCCGCGCATAGCCCGGCCAATCGGCGGCGGCGGCCGCGCGGCGCGCTGCCGCGAAGAGCCGGTCGCATTGCCGATGATGCTCCGCAAGGCATGCTGCCAGGCTCACAATGGCGCCCTCGCGTGGTCGTGTGGGCCGGATTGTCCGCAGCGCGAAGCGCGGGCGACCTTGATGTGCGTCAAGCCAAACCGCGCGCCTCCTCGGGTGCGTCCCGCTTGCCCGAGCGCCGCCGGGAGCGCGAGCGTCCCGGCTACAATGCGGCCTCATGGAACCGGCAGCATCTGCCTCCGCGGCGCGGGAGCACCACGCGGTCGAGGCCGAGATCACGCTCACGGTACGCGTCATCGGCCTGGGGATCGCGGCCATGGTGCTGCTCGCGATCGGGCTCGGCGTGTGGCGCGGCGCGACCGGCGCGCTCCCCGGAAAGGACGCCGTCGCCGCCGGCCTGACGCTCGCCGAGGTGGTGTTCGCGGCGGCGTTGATTCTCCTTGGCAGCGTCGTCGAGGGTTTCGGCTACGGGCTTTCGCTCGGCACGCGCTGGCCGTATACGCGCAACATCGTGGTGCTCATGCTGCGCGGCGACCCGGAGGCGGCGCATCGCGTCCTTGCCACCGCTGTCGGGCTCACGGCGCTCGCGCTCGCGATCCTGCATCCGGGATACACGAGCTATCTCGGCCTGGGCCTGGTGGCCGCCACGGCGCTCTTCGGCATGGGTACGCTCTACGTGCTCGCGGGGCACGCGCCGGCCTTCGTCCACGGCACGCACGGCCTGCTC
>JAKALD010000020.1 GCA_021813275.1 Pseudomonadota bacterium
CATCCTCGCCTTCGCCGCCGCGGTCGTCGCGGGGATGTGGCTGGTGCTCACGCGCACGCGCTTGGGCCTCTTCGTGCGCGGCGTGACGCAGAACCGCGCGATGGCGAGCTGCGTCGGCGTGCCCACCGCGCGCGTCGACACGCTCGCCTTCGGCCTTGGCTGCGGCATCGCGGGGCTCGCCGGCTGTGCGCTCTCGCAGATCGGCAACGTCGGCCCGGCGCTCGGCCAGGGCTACATCGTCGACTCGTTCATGGTGGTGGTGCTGGGCGGCGTGGGCCAGCTCGCCGGCACGGTGTACGCGGGCATGGGCCTGGGCGTAGTCGACAAGCTGATCGAGTCCTGGTCGGGCGCGGTGCTCGCCAAGATCGCGGTGCTCGCGTTCATCATCGTCTTCATCCAGAAGCGCCCGCAGGGGTTGTTCGCGCTCAAAGGCCGAGCTGTGGAGGCGTGAGATGGTTGCGCCCGAGCCGACGGCTCACCTGCAGCGACCCGCAGCGGCGCCGGCGAGCTCGCTCGCGCGGCTGTACGGGCCGGGAGGCTGGGCCGCGCTCGGCGCGTTCGCGCTGCTCCTGTTCGTCGCGGTACCGCTCGCCGCGCTCGCGGCGCCGGCCGGCAGCGCCCTGCACCTGTCGCAGTACTGGGTGAGCCTGGGAGGCAAGATCCTGTGCTACGCGATGGTCGCGGTGGCGATGGACATGGTGTGGGGCTACGCCGGGATCCTCTCGCTCGGGCACGGCCTGTTTTTCGCGCTCGGCGGCTACGCGATCGGCATGTACCTGATGCGCCAGATCGGGCTGGACGGGGTCTACCACAGCCGGCTGCCCGACTTCATGGTGTTCCTCGACTGGAAGGCCTACCCCTGGTACTGGAGCTTCACCGAGCACTTCTGGTACGCCGCGGCCCTCGTGGTGCTCGTGCCCGGGCTGCTCGCCTTCGTGTTCGGCTGGTTCGCGTTCCGCTCACGCATCAAGGGCGTGTACTTCTCGATCATCACGCAGGCGCTCACCTACGCCGCGATGCTGCTCTTCTTCCGCAACGAGACCGGCTTCGGCGGCAACAACGGCTTCACCGACTTCAAGCGCATCCTCGGCATCCCGATCGCCACCCCGCAGATGCGCGTGGCGCTGTTCGCGCTCTCCGGGGCGGCGCTCGTCGGCACGCTGCTGCTGGAGCGCTGGGTGGTGACCTCCCGGCTCGGCCGCGTGCTCGCCGCGATCCGCGACGCCGAGCAGCGCGTCATGTTCTGCGGCTACGACACGGCGAACTACAAGCTCTTCGTATGGACGCTCTCGGCGGTGCTGTGCGGCGTCGCCGGCGCGCTGTACGTGCCGCAGATCGGCATCATCAACCCGAGCGAGATGTCGCCGGCGAACTCGATCGAAATCGCGATCTGGGTCGCGGTGGGCGGGCGCGGCACGCTGGTCGGCGCCGCCCTCGGCGCGCTGCTCGTGAACGGCGCGAAGAGCTTCTTCACCCAGCAGTTCCCCGACTACTGGCTCTACTTCCTCGGGCTGCTGTTCGTGCTGGTGACCCTGCTCATGCCGCAGGGCGTGGCGGGCGCGCTGCGCCGCCTGCGCGGACGGCCGGCATCGTGACCACGATCGCCTTCACCAGCGCGCTCGACGGCGGGCCTTCGGGCGACGCCGCCTTCGGCCACGTCTCGAGCGGCGGGCTGGACACCTCGCACGGCGCGATCCTCTACCTGGAGAACGTCAGCGTCAGCTTCGACGGCTTCCAGGCGCTGAAGGACCTTTCGCTCTCGATCGACGTCGGCGAGCTGCGCTGCGTGATCGGGCCGAACGGCGCAGGCAAGACCACCATGATGGACGTGATCACCGGCAAGACGCGCCCCGACGCGGGCAGCGCGTTCTTCGGCCAGACGATCGACCTCACGCGCCTCACCGAGGCCGAGATCGCGCAGGCGGGGATCGGGCGCAAGTTCCAGAAGCCGACGATCTTCGAGCAGCACTCGGTGTTCGAGAACCTGGAGCTCGCGATGAAGGCCGACAAGCGCGTGCGCCGGACGCTCTTCGCGCGGCTTTCGTCGGAGGAGCGCGACCGCATCGCCGCGATGCTCGAGCGCGTGCGCCTCGCCGAGAGCGCCGACCGGCCCGCCGGGCTGCTCTCGCACGGCCAGAAGCAGTGGCTCGAGATCGCCATGCTCCTCATGCAGGAGCCGAAGCTGCTGCTCCTCGACGAGCCGGTGGCGGGGATGAGCGACGAGGAGACCGAGCGCACTGCCGACCTCTTCCTGTCGCTCGCTGGCAAGCACTCGCTCGTGGTGGTCGAGCACGACATGGCGTTCGTCGCGAGCATCGCGCGCAAGGTGACCGTGCTGCACGAGGGGAGCGTGCTCGCCGAGGGCCCGCACGAGCAGGTGCAGAACGACCCGCGAGTGATCGAAGTGTATCTGGGTCGATAACGAATGCTCACCGTTCTCAACCTGAACCAGTATTACGGCGGCAGCCACATCCTGCGCGGCCTGTCGTTCGAGGTGCCGCAGGGCAAGGTGACCGCGCTGCTGGGCAGGAACGGCGTGGGAAAGACGACGCTGCTCAAGACGCTGATGGGGCTTGTGCCCGCGGCGAGCGGCAGCGTGCGCTTCGAGGGGCGCGAGCTCGGCGCCGCGCCCCCCTACGCGCGCGTGCGCTCGGGCATCGGCTACGTGCCGCAGGGACGCGAGATCTTCCCGCGGCTCACCGTGGCCGAGAACCTCGCGATGGGGCTCGCCAGCCGGCCGCGCGGCACGAGGCTGCCCGCGCGCATCTTCGAGCTGTTCCCGGTGCTGAAGCAGATGCTCAGGCGGCGCGGGGGCGACCTCTCCGGCGGCCAGCAGCAGCAGCTCGCGATCGGGCGCGCGCTCGCGATGGGGCCGAAGCTCCTCATCCTCGACGAGCCCACCGAGGGCATCCAGCCCTCGATCATCAAGGACATCGAGCGCGCGATCCGCGCGCTCGCGGCGGCGGGCGACATGGCGATCCTGCTGGTCGAGCAGTACTACGATTTCGCTCGCTCGCTCGCCGACCAGTACCTCGTGATGGACCGTGGCGAGATCGTGGCAAGCGGTGCCGGCGCCGACATGGACGTCGACCGCGTGCGCGAGCGGCTGGTGGTGTGAAAGCCCGCGGTCGGTCAACGCGGTCCGCGGATCTTGCTGACCAGTCGCAGCGTCTCCGTGTAGATCGTCTCGCGCGGGCCGACTGCGACGATCTCGATGATCCGGCGAGCGGCCGTGCGATAGACGATGCGGAAACCGCCGACACGGAGGCTGTGCAGTCCCTCGAGCTCGCCGTGCAGCGCCTTCCCGGCGTGCGGGTCGCGCGCGAGAAGATCGAGCGCCGAGCGCACCTTGCGCTTGATCTGTGGATGCAGCCCGCGAATGAGCCGCGCCGCCTCCGCAGGCACGCGGTACCGGTGGACGGCCTTCATCGCCGGCAGGACGACGGGCTGCTCAGCCCAGCAGCTCGTCCAGCGTGTAGAGCTCCGCCTTGCGCGACTTGAGCGCCGCGAGACCTTTTCGAATCGACTTCATGAGCGCCGCGTCCGCGCGGATCGCGACCGTTTCCTTCCAGCTCTCGAACTCTTCTGGGCTCACGAGCACCGCCGCCGGCCGGCCGTTCTTGGTGATCACGATCTCCTCGTCGAGGGCGCTTACACGCTCGACGAGACCGCTCAGCTTGCTCTTCGCTTCGGACAGCGGGAGGGTCTTCATGGGCTTCGGCGGATTGGTCAGAATTATGACCAATCTATCATGCTCGCGGCGCGCCGGTCAAAGCCGCTGCGCGGTGCGCCGCAGGTCGCTCGCCGAGGTTATGATGGTGTCGTGGAACTTGCCGAACCGCTCACTACTGGCTGGCGCGCCGAGCTCGCGCTCGGCTTCGAGCGCCGCGGCGCGAGGAGCGTCCTTGCCGCGCGCCGCCACGACGGCCCGCTCGAGGTGCAGAAGCCGCTCTATCCGGAAGGCGAGGGCGTGTGCCACGCGATCGTACTCCATCCGCCCGGGGGCATCGCGGGTGGCGACGAGCTCGAGATATCGGCACGCGTCGGCGAGGGCGCGCACGCGCTGCTGACTACGCCGGGGGCGGGGAAGTGGTACCGCTCGGCGGGCGCTTGGGCGCGCCAGAGCATCGGGTTCGAGGTGGCGCGCGGCGCGTGCCTCGAGTGGTTGCCGCAGGAAACGATCGTGTTCGACGGCGCGCTCGCCGAGATGCGCACCGAGGTGCGGCTCGAACGCGGCGCGCGCTTCATCGGCTGGGAGATCCTTTGCCTCGGGCGCACGGGCTCGGGCGAGCGCTTCGCGCGCGGCGCGTGCCGGCTCGCGACCGGGATCGAGCGCGACGGCGGAATGCTGTGGCACGAGCGCGGGCGGATCGAGGGCGGGTCTGCGATGCTAGATTCGCCGGCGGGACTCGGAGGGCAGCCCGTCGCGGGTACGCTGCTCGCGGCGGCGCCGTCGATCGACGATTCCGTGCTCGCCGCGTGTCGCGAGCTACACCCGGCCGCGGGCGAGGGCGCGGTGACGCGTCTCCCGGGGCTGCTCGTCGCGCGCTATGTCGGTGCCTCGAGCGAGCCCGCTCGCAACTGGTTCATCGCGCTGTGGCGCGTGTTGCGCCCGGCGCTTCTCGGGCGCGAGGCGATCGAGCCTAGAATCTGGCGGACCTGACTGCGAACCGGCCACGTAGTGGCGCGTCACGCCGCAGCGAATGGCCCAGGGGCGCGCAAGGTTACGCCGGCGTCGTCGCGGCGTTGCCCGCGGCGCGTTCGCGACGCGGAACGATCAGATTACCGACGTAGATCTGAACGGCCTCTCCATTCTGATTCAACGTCGTCACTCTCACTTTGATCAATCCTTGAAGCGGTCGGGTCTTCGAAGGCCGGGCTTCGAGCACCTCGCTCTCGACGCGCAGCTCATCGCCCGGGCGCACCGGTCGCGGCCAGCGGAAGTCGTCGAAGCCGGCGCCGAGGATGCCACCGGCCGGCTTCAGGTCGCTTTCGACCAGAAGCCTCATCGTGATCGCCGCGGTGTGCCAGCCGCTCGCTACGAGCCCTCGAAATAGGGATGCGCCTGCGGCTCCTGCATCGAGATGGAACGGCTGCGGATCGAATTCCGCGGCGAAGCTCTGGATACGCTCTTCGTCGATGCGCATGAGCGCGGGCCCGCCGAGAGTCTGTCCCACTTGAAAATCTTCCAGGTACCGCTCGGTCATTTCGGCTATCTCCATCGAGGCAGACTTCGGCGTGGCAAACGTCGCGGCCGGTCGCCGCGAAGGCTTCACGCAGCCTGTGCCACCGGCGCGATGCGTGCCTCGCGTATCGGCAGGTTGATGACCGCGGCGGCGGCCGCGAGCGCCATGTCCGCGTACCACATCCAGTGATAGTCACCCGACCGGGCGAGGGCGATCCCGCCGAGATATGCGCCGAAGAAGCCGCCGATCTGATGCGACAGCAGCGTGAGACCGAACAGCGTGGCGAGATAGCGGATACCGAACAGCTTGCCGACGAGCGCGGCGGTGGGCGGCACCGTTGCGAGCCACGTGAGGCCCAAGCCGACGGCGAAGATATAGAACGTCCATGCGGTCTTCGGTGCCGTGAGGTACCAGGCGATCAGCAACGCGCGCGAGCCGTACATCACGGCAAGAATGTACTTGCTGCGAAAGCGTGCAACCGACGATCCGACGAGGAGGCTGCCGACGATGTTCGCCAGGCCGATAAGGGCCAGCGACCAGCTCGCCACGGCCGGGGGCAGGCCGCACAGACCGACCTCTCCGGGCAAGTGCGTCACGAGAAACGCAATATGAAAGCCGCACGTGAAGAATCCCGCGTGCAGCAGAAGATAGCTGCGGTCGCGCATCGCTTCCCGCACGGCGCGCCATGGATTCGATCGGGCCGGGTGCGAGTCGTGCGGCACCGACGCTGGCGGGCCCACTACGCGGACGAGGGGCAGTGCGCCCAACGTGATCAGCGCCAGCGACCACATCGCGCCCATCCATCCGAGCAGCTGGATCAGCGCTTGCGAGAGCGGCGCGAAAACGAACTGCCCCAACGAGCCGCCGGCGTTGATGATGCCCGCCGATTTGCCGCGCTCGTGCGCTGTCAGCCGCTGCGCGGCTGCGCCGATCAATACCGAGAAGCTGCCCGCGCCCGACCCGATGGCGGACAACAGGCCGAGCGACATGACAAGACCGAAGGTCGAGCCCATGAACGGCGTAATCGCCGTCCCGATCGACAGCACGACGAGCCCGGCGAACAATACCTTCGCGGAACCGTAACGGTCGGCGACGGCACCGGCGACCGGTTGCACGACGCCCCACATCAATTGTGCGACCGCCAGCGCAAAGCTGATCGCGGTGATCCCGAGCCCGGTCGAGCTGTTGAGGGGCGAGACGAAGAGCCCCAGGGATTGGCGGGCGCCCATGGTCACCATCAGGATGCCGGCGGCCGCGAGGGTCACGATCAATCCACTGCCGCGAGCTGGTTTCGCCATTCCCGTCCCATTCAAGAGCAGGCGCCAGGGGCATCAGGAGCGGAAAGCTCGGATTGTCCCTGGCGGCCCGCGGAAGAAGACCCGGTAACGCCTGCGCTGCGATCTGTGCGTGACGCACGCGCCACTGGATTATATGATGATCGTAATCTATACTGTCAAGCGGGAGGTGACGGCAAGGAGATCGCGATGAAGGTCAGCAGGGAACAGGCCGCCCAGAACAGGGAGCGCATCGTGGATGCCGCAGCGCAGCTTTTCCGGGAGCGTGGCTTCGAAGGGATCGGGGTTGCAGACCTGATGAAGGCCGCGGGCTTGACCCACGGCGGTTTCTACGGCCACTTCGGCTCGAAGGAGGACCTGATGGCGCAGGCCTCCGCCCGCGCGCTGGCGCGCTCGCTGGCGCTTTGGAGCAAGCTTGCCGAGCGTGCGCCCGACGACCCGGTGGCGGCGATCGCCAGCGTCTATTTAACGAGCAGGCATCGCGACAATCCCGGCGCGGGTTGTCTTCTCGCCGCGCTGGGTCCCGATGTCGCGCGACACGGCCCCGCGGTGCGGCGCGCGGTCACGGAGTATCTACGTTCCGCCTTCGATCTCCTCACCGGGCTGGTCACGGGGAACTCGAAAACGCTCAGAAGGCGGAAGGCCATCGCGACCTACGCAAGCTTGATCGGGGCGATGATCATGGCGCGTGCCGTGGACGATCCTGCGCTCTCGCAGCAGATCCTCGACGCCGTGCTGCAATCCGTTTCGAAAACGTGATGGTTTCCACGACGAACGGCGGCAGCCGGTCGGAAGCCGGTCGGAAGCCGTCATGAGCGAGGCGAAACGGTGCGGCCATCTCGTGGCTCGCTCATTATCGACGTTGATCCTATTACGCCGCTTCTGCCCGCCTGCCATGAAACAAGGCGGGTGTTGCAGGCGATCGAACAAGCATGCTGCGGTTCTTATGGCCGGCGCTACTCCCAAATTCTCGCCGCCACCCGCCGTCCCCGCGCCGGCTCTGGCAGGCCACACGTCAAGAACCGCCCGCTGCCCGCGGTACCGCGAAACGTCCCGTCCTCCCACACGACTGCTCCTCGCGATAGCGTCAACGCCGGCCACACGGTCACTTCGATCCCCTCGTAGGGCGTGTAGTCGACCGCGTGATGCAGCAGATCGTTGCGAATCACGGCGTGCCGCGTCTCGTCCCACACGACCAGGTCGGCGTCGCTTCCCACGGCGATGGTTCCCTTGCGCGGATAGAGCCCGTACAGGCGCGCCGGATTGGTCGCCGTGAGGGCGACGAAGCGGTGCAGATCGATGCGGCCCTTCACCACGCCTTCGGAGAACAGGACCGGCAGGCGCGTCTCGAGGCCCGGAATGCCGTTCGGGATGTGGGGAAACGCGACCTCCTTGCCGCCGAGGCGCTTGCCCTGCGGGTCGTCGTAGCGAAACGGCGCGTGATCGGAGGAGACGACGTGGAACGTCCCGTTCGCGAGCCCCTCCCACACCTGCCGCTGGCTCGCCTTGTCGCGCGGCGGCGGGCTGCACACGCACTTCGCCCCGTGAAAGCCCGGACCGCCGAGGTGCTCCGCGGTGAGCATCAGGTACTGCGGGCAGGTCTCGGCGTAGATGTTGAGCCCGCGCCCCTGCGCCCAGCGGATCTGCTCGATCGCCTCGCCGCCCGAGACGTGCACGATCAGGATCGGTACGTCGACGAGCTCGGCGAGCGTGATTGCGCGGTGCGTTGCCTCGCGCTCGACCGGCGCCGGGCGCGCGGCCGCGTGGTACGCCGGCGCGCTGCGCCCGGCGGCGAGGAGCTTCTCGGTCAGCCACGCGATGGCATCGGAATTCTCGGCGTGCACCATCACCATCGCGCCCTCGCGGCGCGCGAGGTCCATGACCTCGAGGATCTCGCGGTCCGAGAGCTTCAGGTCGTCGTAGGTCATGTAGATCTTGAAGGAGGTGTAGCCGTCGCGAATGAGGCGCGGCAGCTCCTCCGCGAGCACCGTAGGCGTCGGGTCGCTCACGATGAGGTGGAAGGCGTAGTCGATGCACGCCTTGCCTTCGGCGCGCCGGTGGTAGTCCGCGACCGCCGCTGCGAGCGACTCGCCCTTCGCCTGCGCGGCGAACGGGATCACCGTGGTCGTCCCGCCGCAGGCGGCCGAGCGCGTGCCGGAGGCGAAGTCGTCGGCCATCTTCATCGGCGCGGGCATCGGCTGGTCGAGGTGGCAGTGCCCATCGACCCCGCCGGGCAGCACGAGCCGCCCGCCGGCGTCGATCTCGCGCGCCGCGCGCGGCAGGCTCTCGCCGAGCGCGACGATGCGCCCGCCGGCCACGCCGATGTCGCAGCGCGTGTCGTCGGTGGCGGTGACGACGTGCGCGCGGCGGATGACGAGGTCCAGCGTGCTCACTGGTCGACCTCAGCGCACTTCGCGGAACAGCCGGCCCCAGCCGTGCACGCGCCGGGGGTCGGCGCCCGCGAGCTTGAGCGACTTCCAGACCACCGTCGCGATCGAGTCGTAGATCGGGATTCCGAGCTCCTGCTCGAGAGCCTCGACGATCGGCGCGCCGCGCAGGTTGGTGCAAAAGATGGTGATCGCGTGCGGCCGCGCCTTCGCGACCTCGCGCACCATGGCGCCGATCTGCTCGCTGCCCACCTCGGAGAAGGAGAAGTTGTCCTGCAGCCCGAGGTGGCGCTCGGCGACGCACTCGAACCCCGCGCGGGCGTAGTTCGCGACGATTCTCTCCTGCACGTCGGCGCGGTAGGGCGTGACCAGTCCGAAGCGCGCGACGCCGGTGGCGCGGAAGATCTCGTTGAGCGCAAGCACCGAGGTGCAGGCCGGGACGCCAGTCGCGCCGGTGATGCGCTGGCAGAGGCGCTCGTCGGCCTCGAACCCGAGCCAGCCGGAGGAAGTGCCGTTCCAGCCGATGCAGGCGGGCTTCGCGTGCGCGAGCAGCTCGGCCGCCCTCAGGATCTCGCTGTCGTCGAACTGACCGAGGGCGCGCTCCGAAAGCGCGATCTCGGTCACCTTGAAGCGGCCGAAATGCGCGCTTGTTTCCGGCAGCCCCGCGAGCATCGCCGCGGTCACCGGCTCGAGCACGGTGTTGGAGGAGGGGGTGAGCATCCCCAGGAGCACGCGCCGGTTCATCTTGGTGTCCATCCGCGCCCGATTATGCAGCACCGCGCGCCCCCAAGCGGTGCATCGCAGCCGGCGGTTCACTCTTTTGGTGCGGGATGCACGGCCTGCGTGCGGGACGAGCGCAGGCATCGTCCTTGCAAGGGACCCGTCCGGAGCCGAGCCATGGAACTCACGCCGCGCGAAAAGGACAAGCTGCTGGTCTTCACCGCCGCGCTGCTCGCCGAGCGGCGCAAGGCGAGGGGCCTGAAGCTCAACTACCCGGAGGCGGTCGCGCTCATCACCGCCGCCATCCTCGAAGGTGCGCGCGAAGGGCGAACCGTGTCCGAGCTGATGAGCTGGGGCGCGACGCTGCTCGCTCGCGACGAGGTCATGGATGGCGTGCCGGAAATGATCCCGGAGATCCAGGTCGAGGCGACCTTTCCCGACGGCACGAAGCTCGTCACCGTCCACAACCCGATCGTGTGAGGGCGGCGTGATTCCCGGGGAGATGCAGGTCGCGGCGGGCGAGATCGAGCTGAACCAGGGCCGCAAGACGGTGAAGCTCGAAGTCACCAACACGGGCGACCGCCCGATCCAGGTCGGCTCGCACTACCACTTCTACGAGACGAATGGCGCGCTTCGCTTCGAGCGCGCGAAGGCCTACGGCTTTCGCCTCAACATCGCCGCGGGCACCGCGGTGCGCTTCGAGCCGGGCCAGACGCGCACGGTGGAGCTCGTGGCGCTCGCCGGCGCGCGCAGAGTGTACGGCTTCACCGGCAAGGTGATGGGAAGACTGAAATGAAGATCGGGCGCCAGGCCTATGCCGAGATGTTCGGGCCGACGGTGGGCGACCGGGTGCGCCTGGCCGACACCGAGCTGTGGATCGAGGTCGAGAAGGACCTCACCGTCTACGGCGAGGAGGTGAAGTTCGGCGGCGGCAAGGTGATCCGCGACGGCATGGGCCAGAGCCAGAGAGTTTCAGCCGAGGTGGCCGACACGGTCATCACCAACGCGCTGATCGTCGATCACTGGGGCATCGTCAAGGCCGACGTCGGCATCAAGGACGGGCGCATCTGGAAGATCGGCAAGGCCGGCAACCCCGATATCCAGCCCGGCGTGACGATCCCGATCGGCGCCGGCACCGAGGCGATCGCGGGCGAAGGGCTGATCCTCACCGCGGGCGGCATCGACAGCCACATCCACTTCATCTGCCCGCAGCAGATCGAGGAGGCGCTCGCGAGCGGCGTCACCACGATGCTCGGCGGCGGCACGGGGCCCGCCACCGGCACCGCCGCGACCACCTGCACGCCCGGACCGTGGCACATCCTGTCGATGCTCGCCGCGGCGCAAGCCTTCCCGATGAACCTCGGCTTCCTCGGCAAGGGCAACGCCTCGCTCCCCGAGCCGCTCAGGGAGCAGGTGCGCGCCGGCGCCATCGGCCTGAAGCTGCACGAGGACTGGGGCACGACGCCCGCGGCGATCGACAACTGCCTCGCGGTCGCCGACGAGATGGACGTGCAGGTCGCGATCCACACCGACACGCTCAACGAGTCGGGCTTCGTCGAGGCGTCGGTGAAGGCCTTCAAGGGCCGCACCATCCACACCTTCCACACCGAGGGCGCGGGCGGCGGTCACGCGCCGGACATCATCCGGGTGTGCGGCGAGCCGAACGTGCTGCCGTCCTCGACCAACCCGACGCGCCCTTACACGGCGAACACCATCGCCGAGCACCTCGACATGCTGATGGTGTGCCACCACCTCGATCCGGCGATCGCCGAGGACGTCGCCTTCGCCGAGTCGCGCATCCGCAAGGAGACGATCGCCGCCGAGGACATCTTGCACGACCTCGGCGCCTTCAGCATGATGTCCTCGGACTCGCAGGCGATGGGGCGCGTGGGCGAGGTCATCATCCGCACCTGGCAGACGGCGCACAAGATGAAGCTGCAGCGCGGTGCGCTCGCCGGCGACCCGAAGACGAGCGACAATGCGCGCGTCAAGCGCTACGTCGCGAAGTACACGATCAACCCGGCGATCGCGCACGGCATCGCGCATGCGGTCGGCTCGGTCGAGGAGGGCAAGCTCGCGGACCTCGTGCTGTGGAAGCCTGCGTTCTTCGGCGTGAAGCCCGCGCTCGTGCTGAAAGGGGGCATGATCGCGGCCGCGGCGATGGGCGATCCCAACGCCTCGATCCCGACGCCGCAGCCGGTGCACTACCGGCCGATGTTCGGGGCGTTCGGCAGGGCGCTGCGCACGGCGGTGACTTTCGTGTCGCGGGCCGCGCTCGAGGACCCGGCGCTCGCGCAGCTCGGGCTCGCCCGGCCGCTCGAGGCGGTGAGGAACACCCGCCGAATCGGCAAGCGCGACATGGTGCACAATGCGTGGCAGCCGAGGATCGAGGTCGACCCGGAGACCTACGAGGTGAGGGCGGAGGGCGAGCTGCTCGTCTGCGAGCCCGCCAAGGTGCTGCCGCTCGCGCAACGCTATTTCCTCTTCTGATGCTCGAGATCAAGTCCAGGCTCAAGGTTCGGCGCGGCGCCTACCGGCTCGAGGTGCGCGGCGCGCTGCGCCTGCCGTTCGAAGCTCGCCAGAAGAGCCGCCAGCGCGCGCGGCTCGTCTCGGGCGAGGAGGTCGCGCTCGTGCTGCCGCGCGGCGAGTGGCTGCGCGGCGGCGACCTGCTTGTCGCCTCCGACGGGCGCGTGATCGAGGTGCTCGCCGAGCCCGAGCGCGTGTTGCACGTGGAGTGCGCCTCGCCCGCGGCGCTCGCGCGCGCCGCCTACCACCTCGGCAATCGCCACGTGCCGGTCGAGGTGGGCGAGGGCTACCTGCGGATCGCTGCCGACCACGTGCTCGAGGAGATGCTGAAGGGGCTGGGCGCGAGCCTCACCGCGATCGACGCGCCGTTCGAGCCCGAGGCGGGCGCCTACGCGGCCGGCCATCAACACAGCGCCGCGACGCAGGGCGCGCGCATCCACGAGCACGGCGCGGCCGCGTGCGGGCACGAGCATGGGCACGATCACGACCACGACCACGATCACGGCCATGACCACGCGCATCACCGCCATCGGGAGCACGATTGAGCACCCGCGACCTGCGCCTCGCGCGCCTGCTGCAGCTCGCGAGCCCCGCGCTGCCCGTGGGCGCGTTCAGCTACTCGCAGGGCCTGGAGGCCGCGGTGGAAGCCGGCGTGGTGCGCGATGCGGCGAGCGCCGCGCGTTGGATCGGCGACGTGCTCGAATACTCGGTCGCGCAGATGGAGGCGCCGGTGCTGCTCAGGCTGCACGCGGCATGGCGGAAAGGCGACGCGGCGGCCGCCGAGCGCTGGAACGCGCTCTTTCTCGCCAGCCGCGAGACCGCGGAGCTGCGCGCCGAGACCGCGCAGATGGGCTATTCGCTCGCGCGGCTGCTGCCCGAGCTGGGCGTGCCGTCGATCGGCTTCGAGGAAGTCGCCTTTCCGGCGGCGTTCGCGCGCGCGGCGGCGCACTGGGGCATCGAGCCGGCCGAGGCGCTCACCGCCTATCTGTGGGCCTGGCTGGAGAACCAGGCGATGGCGGCGCTGAAAGCGGTGCCGCTCGGCCAGACCGAGGGACAGAAGATCCTGCTCGCGCTCGGCGCGCGCATCGGCGGCGCGGTCGCGCGCGCGGCCACGCTCGAAGACGACGAGCTGTGCAATTTCGCCCCCGGCCTGGCGCTTCTCTCTGCGCGCCACGAGACGCAGTACAGCCGGCTCTTCAGGTCATGAGCGCGCAACCGCTGCGAGTGGGCATCGGCGGGCCGGTCGGCTCCGGCAAGACCGCGCTCGCGCTCGCGCTGTGCCGGAGCCTGCGCGAGCGCTACGAGATCGCCGCGGTGACCAACGACATCTACACCGAGGAGGACGCGCAGTTCCTGGTGCGGAACGAGGCGCTCGCGCCCGAGCGCATCATCGGCGTGGAGACCGGCGGCTGCCCGCACACCGCGATCCGCGAGGACGCCTCGATCAACCTCGAGGCGGTCGCGCGCCTCACGCGGCGCTTCCCGGACCTGGAGCTGGTGCTGATCGAGTCCGGCGGCGACAACCTCGCCGCGACCTTCAGCCCGGAGCTCTCCGACCTCACCTTGTACGTGATCGACGTCGCCGCCGGCGACAAGATCCCGCGGAAGGGCGGCCCCGGCATCACCAAGAGCGACCTGCTGGTGATCAACAAGATCGACCTCGCGCCGCTGGTGGGCGCCTCGCTCGAAGTGATGGCGCGCGACGCGAAGAAGATGCGCGGCGAGCGCCCGTTCGTGTTCACCAATCTCAAGACCGGCCAAGGGCTCGAGGCGGTGATCCGCTTCGTCGAGACGCAGGGCATGCTTGACACTCAAGGAGCCACGCCATGACAGCCGATTCTCTCCAAGGCCTCGCGGCCGGCTTCGCGCATCCGCTGGCGGGACTGGACCACCTGCTCGCCATGTTCGCGGTCGGCGTGTGGGCCGCGCAGCTCGGCGGGCGCGCGCTGTGGGCGGTGCCCGCGACCTTCGTCGGTTCGATGGCGGCGGGCGGGCTGCTGGGCTTCGCGGGGCTGCATCCGCCGCTCGCGGAGCCGATTATCGCGGCCTCGGTGCTTGCGCTCGGGCTGCTGATCGCTTTCGCCGTGCAGCGCAAGGCGCCGGGCGTCGTACTGATCGCGCTATTCGCGCTCTTTCACGGCGTCGCGCACGCGCTCGGGATTCCGCATCACGATTCCGCAGCCGGCTACGCGATCGGCTTTCTAGCCCCGACCGTGTTCCTTCACGTCGCCGGCGTCGGCCTCGGGCTTGCGCTCAGGAGCCGGGCACGCTTCGCCGGCGCACCGCTCGCGCTCGCCGGGGGGGTGGCTGGTGCTGCAGGCGCTGGCGGGTTGAGCGCGCGCCGCCCTGGCGGACCGCGGTGCCATATTTGTGCCTCGGGGGCTCGCCCCTTCGCCGGGTCGGCGGATAGCCCGAATCGAGCAACGTCATCTCGGGCGCCCTTAGGCTGGCTTGGAGGTGGAGTCGTCGTCCGCACTCCTTCTCCAAATCCGGGCGTCAGCTTAAACTTCCGCCAACTCACGAGAGCACAGTTTCACTGTTAAGCTGTGCAGGTTACTGCGGGACATTCGTATGCTGAAGATCTCGGTTACCAACTTCGGGCCCATTAAGCGCGCGGACATGGCGATGTCCCGCTTTATGGTCCTGATCGGGCCACAGTCCTCCGGAAAGAGCACTCTCGCTAAACTGGCCTACTTCTTCCTTCAGGTTCGCGACGACGTTACGGAGTTTGTTCTGGCCGAATGCCAAAGCCCGCGACGAGACCGCAAGGATATCTCACTGCGGTTGACGAAGGCTCTTCGATCGCGCTTTGTGGAATTTTTTGGGCCGGCGCGTGCATTGCCCAACACGTCTGTCACGTGTGAGTATGCAAGTGAACTCGTACTCAAGGTAACGCAGCTGCGGAAGGATCACAAATACGTAGAGCCGCAACTTGCGCCCGTGTTAACTGCTCAGGTAGAGACCCTTATAGAGGAAGCTCGCCGTACCCTTGACAAGGGTCGCGAGCCAACCGCACTTATTTCTTCCGTCGGAAGAATTGCATCAGAGCAAACCACGCGGGGTGTCGTTGAGCTTATTCGTGAAAGATGCAATCGCATTTTTGGGTACGACAAAGAGCTGCTTTTTGTCCCAGCCGGACGAAGCATTCTCTCCACGCTTTCGGACCAGATCCAGTACATTCATCCGCATCTGCTGGACTATCCAATGAGAAGATTTGTCGATAGCGTAAATCGAACTAGAGTCTTTTTTGACAAATCCTTAGACGATTTGGTTACTACAAAGCGCGCGCTAACAACGGATAGGCTTCATCTTTCAGCGATTAGAGATGCGAAGGAATTCGTCTACAAGATCCTCCGTGGAGAATATCGCTTCGACAAGGAGGGCGGCAAGATTTTTGTTGACTCTAGTAACTTCATTAAGATCAATTACGCATCTTCTGGGCAGCAGGAGTCCGTCTGGATCTTGTTGTCTCTTTTCCTCTTGGTGTTGGAGAACGCGCAAGCCTTGCTAACCATTGAGGAACCTGAGGCGCATTTGTTTCCAGATGCGCAGAAAGACATGATCGAGTTCATTGCGTATGTCTACAATCGAATAGGTTGCGATGTCGTAATTACGACGCACTCGCCATACATATTGGCGCGGATTAACAATCTCATCTATGCGCACGAACTAAGAAAGAAAGTAGGGGACAGCGTGGACAAGATTGTAGATGCTAAGGTGCAATTGGATCCGGCAAATGTAGGTGGATATTTCGTTGCCGATGGGCATGTCAAGCCCTTAAAGGGGAGGTCGGGTCCATTTCTACGTAATGAGATGCTTGACGGAGCATCGGAAGGTATGAACGAGGAGATGGAGTCTTTGTTGAGTATTGAGCGAGAGCACGGGAATGCGGGCAGAACTGGGCGAGCGCGGGCTGAGGTTTGATGATGATCGCCCAACTGTGGCGTTCTCAGAATTGCACCGACGATACGAGGCTCGCAATCCGTCGCGTAAGAGATTGGTGGGATACAGGGTCGATGGCGAATTGCTCGACGTCGCGAGCCAAAAAGCGTGCGATTATCTTTTGGGCATCCCACATGAACAGAAGGTTTACCTGGTAGAGCTGAAGGGCCACCATCTGCGCCAGGCTGTTGGACAACTGCGAGAGAGTCTTGGCAGGCTGAGTAAGCAATTGCAGGGGAAGATGATCAGTGGACGTGTCGTACTCTCGCGAGTGTCCCGCCCGGACATCCGGGCATCGGAGACGTTGACCTTGGCGCGAGCACTTGCTGCGACAGGAGGTGACCTTCGCTACAAATCGATCCGGCTCACCGAGGAGATTTAGCGATCTGCACGACCTGCGGCACTGGGAGGCGCGTGTCAGCGGAGAAGCTGTTGTGTTTGTGCGCTGGCGCCTCGCTCTTTTTCTGTAGGGTGAGCGTGGCGGCGGGGTTCTTCTGCGCGCCGAGCGTCTCGAGGAGGCGCACGAACGCTCGTGCGACATAGAGGCCCACCTCGGTCGCGCGCGCGGAGCTGAGCACCGTGGCGGCCATGATGGTGCGGTGCTCGGTGAAGGCGTATCGCGAGAAGCTCCGTCACCCTGGCCCATCCTCGGGCAGCGCGTACACCTCGATCGGCCGCCCGACCCCGGGCAGCTCGAAGCTCCCCAGGCTCGGCCAGCGCGCGCCGAGCGCCGCGTGCACGTCGCTCGAGACGACGACGTCGTGCCCGGTCACCTTGGAGAGCGTCTCGATGCGCGCGGTCTCGTTCGCCGCGGCGCCGATCACCGAGAACTCGAGCCGCTCCGCGGTGCCGATGTTGCCGTAGAGCACGCGCCCGAGGTGGAGCGCGACGCCGAAGTCGAAGCCGGCGAGGCCGGCCCCCGCGCGGCGCGCGTTGGCGGATCTCGTGCGCGCGCGCGCCTCGCGCGCGGCGGCGATCGCGCGCTCGCAGGCGTCGCGCCGCACCGCTGCCGCCGGCCCGGCGGCGAGCGGAAAGACCGCCAGCGAGGCGTCGCCGATGAAGCGCAGCACCTCGCCGCCGTGCGCCAGCACCGCGCCGGCCGTGCACTCGAAGTACTCGTTCAGCAGCTCGAGGTAGCCGCGCTCGCCGAGCCGCGCCGCCAGCGCGGTGGACTCGCGCAGGTCCGAGAACCAGATCACGGCGTCGATCTCCGCGCCGTCGCCGCGCGCGATCTGGCCTTCGAGCACGCGCGCGCCGGAGGCGCGCCCGAGGTAGGTGGCGAGCAGGGTGCGCGCGGTCTCGCGCACGATGAAGGTCTCCATCACCAGCGCGAACGGGTGCAGCAGGCGCTGCACCTCCGCGATGTCGTGGAGGCCGAAGCCGCCCGCGCGGCGGGTCGCGAGGCTCACCGCGTTGCGCCGGCCGTTGCTGAACACCACTTCGACCATGACGTAGTCGGTGACGCCCTCGGCCTTGAGCTCCGCAAGGAGCGGGAAGTCCATCGGGCAGTCGGGGCGCTCCACGCGCCGGCGGATCACGCGCTCGCCGGCGGCGATGCGCGCGATCGGGCTGTCCAGGTACTGTTTGGAGGAGCGCACGTCGCGGCCGCCGCGCACCACCTGCACCAGGTGCCCATCCCAGAACATCGCGACTCCGCCGTATTGCGGATGCAGCGTCCAGAAGAAGAAACCGACGCGATCGAGCGGCATGCCCAGCGCGCGCAGGCGCTCGCACAGCTCGCGCACGAGCGCGTCGGGCTTGCCGAGCATGCGCCCCTTGCGCAGCAGCCAGTCGACGAGCGGCGTGGCCGACCAGCGGGCCTCGGCCATGTCAGGCGGCGCGGTCCGCCGCGAGCGCGCCGCAGGGGACGGGATCGTGCATGGCGCCCAGTATACTGACGGCGCCATGCAGATCTTCGAACTGAACGGCAAGGTCGCGGTCGTGACCGGCGGCGGGCGCGGCATCGGCGCGGCGACCGCGCGGCTGTTCGCACAAGCCGGTGCGCGCATCGCAGTGCTCGATCTCGATCCGGGCGCGGGCGAGGGCCTGCGCATCGCCTGCGACGTCACGGACGAGCGCGCCGTCGAGGACGCGTTCGCCCGCGTGGCGCGCGAGCTCGGCGCGCCCGACGTGCTCGTCAACAACGCCGGCATCGCGATCCGCAAGCCGGCGCTCGAGATCCCGCTCGAGAACTGGCGCCGGGTGATCGAGGTGAACCTGACGGCGGTGTTCGCCGGCGCGCGGATCGCGGCGCGGCACATGAAGGCGGGCGGCGCGATCGTCAATGTCGCCTCGGTGATGGGCTTCTCGGGCGGCATCTTCCCGAACGCCTCCTACCAGGCTTCCAAGGGCGGGGTGGTGAACCTCACGCGCGCGCTCGCGCTCGAATGGGCCGAGCGCGGGATCCGCGTAAACGCGGTCGCGCCCACGTTCGTGCGCACCGACCTGACGGCGCCGATCTTCTCCAACCCGGAAGTGCTGGCGAAGGTGATGCAGCACGCGCCGCTCGGCGTGCTGCCGGAGGCGGAGGACATCGCCGCGGCGATCCTCTTTCTCGCGAGCCCCGCGGCGCGCTGCATCACCGGCGTGACGCTGCCGGTGGACAGCGGCTACCTCGCCAGGTAATCAGTCCACAAGAAGGTCGAGCCGCTTGGCAGCGGCCGCGAGCGGCGAATCCCTCGTCGCAAGGGGAGTGGCGAGACGCTGCGCAAGCTCGAGATACGCGGCGTCGTAGGCCGACAGTCCGTGCCGTCGCGCGAGGGAGAGCAGCAATGAGGGTGCAGCCGGCGGCGCGTCGATCCGAGTCACGAGGCGCGCCGCGCGCGCGACGACCTCGTCTACGAGCGTGCGAGAGACGATTTTCCGTCTCTCGAGCACCGCAAGCGCGTTGGCGAACTCGTACGGCCAGACGGAAGGAACCATGAGATCGTCTTTTTCGAGCCGCTTGTAGAGCCTGTCCGTATACGGCGTCGCTTGGTTGCGCGAGAACCAGGGGATGATGACGGAGTTGTCGGCGATGAATGCCACTCAGTCCCGGCCCTCGGACACGATCTCCGCGATCGAGACTTCCCTCGGGATCTTGACGCGCCGCGCGAGCTTGCTGATCTCGCGGAGCAGCGACACACGGTCGCGTCTCGATGCGGGTGCGGCAGCAACGATCTTCGCCACCGGCCGTCCGCGACGAGTCAGGACGACCTCCTCGCCGGCCTCCGCTTTTTCGACCAGGCGGGAGAGCTTCGACTTCGCCTCGTAGATCCCGATGTCCATCCCGATCCTCCACCATCTAGCTAGCTAGATGGTAGCACGAAGCGCTCAATAGCCTGACGCAAGATCGACCAGGTCGCGCGCTGTTTGCCCTCGCCGCACCCGCTGGACGTTCTCGGCGACCACCGCCGCGGCGGTGCGCGGCTCGGTGAGCGCGGCGACGTGCGGAGTGAGCGTGATCCCCGGGTGCGCCCAGAACGGGTGATCCGCGGGCAGCGGCTCGGTCGCGAAGACGTCGAGGTAGGCGTGCGCGAGGTGCCCGGAGTCGAGCGCGGCAATGAGATCGCGCTCGACGAGGTGCGCGCCGCGCCCGACGTTGATCAGGCAGGCGCCCTCGGGCAGCCGCGCGAAGGCTTCCGTGTTCAGGATGCCGCGCGTCTGTTCGGTCAATGGCAGCAGGCATACGAGCGCGCCGCTGCGCGCGAGCAGCGCGCGCAGCCCGTCTTCCCCGGCGAAGCATTCGACGCCCGCCAGCGCCTTCGGCCGGCGGCTCCAGCCGCAGACCCCGAATCCGAGCGCGGCCAGCTTGGCCGCCGCGTCGCGCCCGAGCTCGCCGAGACCCAGCAGCCCGACCGTGCGGTCGGACGCGAGCGCCTGCCGCAGCGGCCGCCAGCGCCGCTCGCGCTGCTGCGCGCGGTAGCGGTAGTGCTTGCGGTGCCAGTCGAGCACGCAGGCGAGCACCGTTTCGGACATCGCCGCGAGCATGCCCGGATCCACCAGCCGCGCGAGCGGCACGCCGCGCGGCAGCGTGGCGTCGGCGAGCAGCCCGTCGACCCCCATCCACAGCGACTGGATGAGCCTCAGGTTGGCGAAAGGGCGCAGCGCGCCCGCCGGCGGCTGCGCGACGAGGGCCACGTCGATCGCGGCGGGATCGGGGATGTCGGGCCAGACGTGGATGCGCTCGCCCGGCAGCACGGCGCGCAGCGCCGGCATCCAGCGCGCCGGATCCTCACCCGGCGCGACGAAGGCGATGCTGTGTGTGCGGGCATCGGGCACGCGGCCGATGGTAGCATCGCCCTCCGGGCGGGACCCGCAGGAGGCGCGCATGCCGATCCGCAATTTCGACGAACAGACGCTCACCGCGGAGGTGCTGCGCCGCCTCGAGGCGACGCCGGATCCGCGCCTGAAGGAAGTCATGACGAGCTTCGTCAAGCACCTGCATGCCTTCGTGCGCGAGGTGCGCCCGACGCCCGAGGAGTGGTTCGCCGGCATCCGTTTCCTCACCGAGACGGGCCACTGGTGCGACGACAAGCGCCAGGAATACATCCTGATGTCGGACACGCTCGGGGTGTCGATGCTGGTCGACTTCATCAACTACGGCAAGACCGGCAACGCGACCGAGTCCACGGTGCTCGGGCCGTTCTTCGTCGAGGGCGCCCCCGAGATGGCGCTCGGCGCGAACATCGCGAAGCCCGGCACCCCCGGCGAGCCCTGCGTGGTGCGCGGCAGCGTGGCGGGGCTGGACGGCAAGCCGATCGCGGGAGCGCTGCTCGACGTCTGGGAGGCGGGCGGCGACGGCTTCTACGACGTGCAGAAGGCCGAGGGCACCAATCTGCGCGCGCGCTTTCGCAGCGACCGCGACGGCAGGTTCTGGTTTCGCTGCGTGAAGCCGCAGAGCTATCCCGTGCCGCACGACGGACCGGTGGGCAGGATGCTGGTCGCGACCGGGCGGCACCCGATGCGCCCCGGGCACCTGCACTTCAAGATCGCGGCGCCGGGATGCGACACGCTGGTGACGCACCTCTTCGTGCGCGGCGACGAGTACCTGGACTCGGACGCGGTGTTCGGCGTGAAGGACTCGCTGGTGGTGGACTTCGCGAAAAACGCCTCGGGCGAATACGAGATCCGCTACGACTTCGTGCTCAAGCGCGCCGCGCGGGCGGCGCGTGCCGCGTGAGCGCGATGAGCGCGCAGTCCCCGTTTCGCGCCGATCACGTCGGGAGTCTCTTGCGCCCGCCGGAGCTCGCGGGCGCGCGCGAGCGCCGGAGGCGCGGCGAGCTCGGCGCCGCGACCCTCAGGGACATCGAGGACCGCTCGATCCGCGAGGCGGTCGCGCGCCAGGAGGCGATCGGCCTGCAGGCGATCACCGACGGCGAGCTCCGCCGCGACTGGTGGCACCTCGATTTTCTCGCGCAGCTCGACGGCGTCACGACCACCGCCAACCCGGGGCCGAAGTTCGGCGCGAGCGGCGAGCAGCCGCCGATCGCGAGCGTCGCCGGCAAGGTGGGCTGCTCGAAGCCGATCATGGTCGATCACTTCGCGTTCCTGAAGTCGGTCACGCGGCGCACGCCCAAGATGACGATTCCTTCGCCCTCCATGCTGCACCTGCGCGGCGGGCGGGCATCGATCTCGCGCGCGGCTTATCCGGACCTGGAGCCCTTCTGGGAGGACGTGGCCGCGGCCTACCGCAAGGCGATCGCGCAGCTCGCGGCCGCCGGCTGCACCTACCTGCAGCTCGACGACGTGTCGTTCGCGTATCTGTGCGACCCGAAGATCCGCGCGAGCTGCGCGAAGAACGGCGACGACCCGGAGCGGCTGCCGCGCACCTACGCCGACGCGATCAACACGTCGCTCGAGGACCGTCCGCCCGGCATGACGATCACGATGCATACATGCCGCGGCAACTTCCGGAGCGCGTGGGTGGCCGAGGGCGGCTACGAGCCGGTGGCCGAGGCGATGTTCTCGACCGAGCTC
This sequence comes from Pseudomonadota bacterium, assembly GCA_021813275.1. GTDB lineage: Bacteria > Pseudomonadota > Gammaproteobacteria > Burkholderiales > SG8-39 > JAKALD01. Next base: position 22,015 of record JAKALD010000020.1, read on the forward strand.
GATGGCTACTTCATGGAATTCGACAGCGCCCGCGCGGGCGGCTTCGAGCCGCTGCGCGCGCTGCCGCGGGGCAAGAAGGTCGTGCTGGGGCTCGTGACCACCAAGGTCGGCGAGCTGGAGTCGAAGGACGCGCTCAAGCGGCGCATCGACGAAGCCGCGCGCATCGTGCCGCTCGAGGACCTGTGCCTGTCGCCGCAGTGCGGGTTCTCGAGCACGCACCACGGCAACGCGCTCAGCGAGGACGAGCAGTGGAGAAAGCTCGAGCGCGTCGTCGAGGTCGCGCGCGAAGTCTGGGGTTGAAACGCCATAGGAGAACGCAGATGACGATCGAACAGGACATCCTCGCACTGGAGAGCAGGCGCTACGGCGCGATGACCGCGCAGGACACGGCGGGGCTTGGGCAGCTGCTGCACGACGACCTCGTGTACACGCACTCGAGCGCGGTCGTGGACACGAAGCAGAGCTACGTCGAGGGCATCCGCTCGGGCAAGTTCCGCTATCGCAAGATCGAGCGCGCCGAGGAGCGGGTGCGCGTCTACGGCGACACCGCGCTCGTCACGGGGCGCGCCGCGATCGAGGTCGAGGTGGACGGCAAGCCCAAGTCGCTCAAGCTCAGGTACTTGAACGTCTGGGTGCGGCAGGCGGGCGCCTGGAAGTTCGTCGCCTGGCAGTCGACGGCGATTCCGGCGTAACTTGCTGACGGCGCTGCAGGCGCTCCAGGTCTGACCTTTATTGCTTCACGGATTTCTCGGGTCACGCGAAATCCATGATGTCCGGCTGATTGCCGAAATGAGGATGTGCGCGCCCGGGAGGATCAGCGCAGGGCTTCCCAGAGCTCGGTTCCGACCGGGGCGACGATATCGCCCCGAATCTTGATACGGCCCTTGTGCAAGCCGAGCAGGGAGCTCGCGCGTCGACCGCGGTGCGGTTGCAGCTCGGCGACCGGCCGGCCTTTCTTCGTAATCAGGATCGGCTCGCCGCTCCGGGCGACCTGATCGATGAGCGCAATGCAGCGCTCCTTGAACTCCGAAGCTTGGATGGTACGCATGTGAGGTTAGCGTTCCAGAAGGACCGGCCAAAGTTGGCCAGTAATGTGTCCGTGGTCAGGACGTTGGTCAATACGGCGGCCAACCCATGGGATGCACAAGCGCCGGGCCGGGCCGCCCGCCGAAAGCGAACAGTCCGCGGCGGACGCATCCGCCGGCCATGCGCTCACCACTCCAAGGCCGCAAACCCCGCCTCGATTTCCCACCCCACCCCGAGCCCCGGCGCCTGCGGCACGGCGATCGGCGCAGGATCCCCGGCCGCGAAGGCGACACAGGCAGACCCGGAGCAGGCGGCCGCAAGCGCCGCGCACACCGCGATCTCCCAGGGATGCGCGTGCGGGGCGACGAACGAGATTTCGATCCCGGCCTGCTCGGCGAGCGTCGCCGCGCGCTGTGCCGGCGCGATTCCGCCCCAGGCCCAGAGATCGACGCTCAGCCGCGGGAGGCGGCGTTCGGCGAGCGCCTGCTCGAGCGCATGCCAATCCGGGGCGAAGGGCGGCTGTGGGTCGGAGCGGAATGCGACGCTGCGCGCTTCGCCGGCGCCCAAGAGTCGAAATAGCGGCACGCTCGCCCGGCGCGCGCGCGCGTCCCATGCCGCGAGCTCGCGCGCCACATAGGCCTCGGGCCCGAGCGTGAAGCCGAATCCCGCGACGCCGTCGCGCGCGACGACGCGCGCCACCAGCGCCTCGCTCCCCGAGGCGAGGCGCAGCGACTGGACGTGGATCTGCTCGGACGGCCCGGCGGCGTTCACGCCGCGATTATGCCGGGCGCCGGCGCGCCCGTGCCGCCCGCGAGCGGCGCCGGGTAGCGGCTCGGCGCGAAGCGGTGCAGCAGCTCCGCTTCGCGAGCGCGGGCGAGCGCGAGGCTCGCGAGCTTGACATGGCCGAAGCCGCGGATGCTCTCGGGCAGCGAAGCGATCTCTACCGCAAGAGACAAGTTCTCAGCCGAGAGCTGCGCCAGCAACTCGTCGACGCGCGCTTCGTAAGCGGCGACGAGCGCGCGCTCGGTGCGGCGCTCGCACGTGCGGCCGAAGGGATCGAGCCAGGTGCCGCGCAGGCGCTTGCCCTTCGCGAGCAGCCGCAAAAGCGGCAGCATCCACGGGCCGAAGCGCAGCTTCCTCGGCGGCTCGCCGTGCGGGCCGGGGCGGGAGAGCAGCGGCGGCGCGAAATTGAATTCGAGCCGATAGTTCCCTTCGAACTGCGCCGCGAGCTGCGCGGCGAGCTCGCCGTCGGTGTAGAGGCGCGCGACCTCGTACTCGTCCTTGTAGGCCATGAGCTTCGCGTAGGCGCGCGCGACCGCTTCGGTGAGCGCAAGCGAGCCGCCGAGCCGCGTTTCCGTGGCGCGCACCCGCTCGACGAACGCCCGGTAGCGCGCGGCGTACGCGGTGTCCTGGTATGCCGTGAGCAGCCGCTCGCGGTGCGCGATCAGCGCCTCGAGATCGCGCGGCGCCGCCGGGCCGTCGTTTCCCATCAGCTCCGCGAGCGCCTGCGGCGCGCCGGCGGCGAGCCGCCCGAGCCCGAAGGCGAGCTTGTTCATCTCCACCGCGACGCCGTTCAGCTCCAGCGCGCGCTCGATCGAGGCGAGGCCGAGCGGGATCAGCCCGCGCTGCCAGGCATAGCCCGCGACCAGGACGTTCGCGCCGATCGAGTCGCCGAGCAGGCGCTCCGCGAGCGCCTGCGCATCGAGCGACTCGAGATGGCCGGGGCCGGCGGCGAAGCGCAGCTTCTCCGCGAGCTGCGGAGCGCGCAGGTCCGCGTCCGGGTCGTGCAGGAACCCTGCGACCGGGATCTCGTGGAGGTTCGCGACGACGCGCGTGCGTGCGCGGCGCACCGACTGCAGCGCCTCGTTCGAGGCGCCGACTACCAGGTCGCAGGCGAGCAGCGCGTCGGCCTGCTGCGCGTCGATCCTGACCTGGTTGAGCCGCGCGCGCTCCTTCGCCAGGCGCACGAACGAGAGCACCGCGCCGCCTTTCTGCGCGAAGCCCGTGAAGTCGAGCACGCTCGAGTGCTTGTGCTCGAGGTGCGCGGCCATCGCGAGCACGCTGCCGACGGTGATGACGCCGGTGCCGCCGACGCCGGCGACGAGCAGGTCGTACGGTCCCGTCCAGCGGTGCGGCGCGGGCCGCGGCAGGCGCGCGAGCGCCTCGTCGAGCGCGCCCGGGCG
>JAKALD010000021.1 GCA_021813275.1 Pseudomonadota bacterium
GCCGCCCTTCGCGAACGGGCAGATGAGATCGATCACCTTGATGCCGGTCTCGAGCAGCTCGACCGAGGGCGAGAGCTCGTCGAACTTCGGCGCCGGCGCGTGGATCGGCCGGCGCTCCTCGGCCGTCACTTCGCCCGCCTCGTCGATCGGCCGCCCCAGCACGTCCATGATGCGCCCGAGCGTGCCGTGCCCAACGGGCACGCTGATCGGCTGGCCGGTGTTGCGCACCTTCATGCCGCGCCGCAGGCCGTCGGAGGAGCCGAGGGCGATGCAGCGCACGATGCCGTCGCCGAGCTGCTGCTCGACCTCGAAGGTGAGGCCCTTCTCGGCCAGGCCCTGCTCACCGCTCGCCTCGAGCACCAGAGCGTCGTACACCTTCGGCATCTGCGCGCGCGGAAACTGGATGTCGGTGACCGCGCCGATGCACTGGACGATGTTGCCTTGTGCTTGTGCCATGGGTTGTTCCTAAGCGTTCGATTCAGAATCCGTTTGGTCCGTACGCGGCGCGCCGTGGCCTAGACGGCCGCGGCGCCGCCCACGATCTCCGAGATCTCCTTGGTGATCGCCGCCTGCCGGTTCTTGTTGTAGATCAGCGTCAGCTCGTCGATCAAGGTCGCTGCGTTGTCCGAGGCCGCCTTCATCGCCACCATGCGCGCCGACTGCTCGGAAGCCATGTTCTCGGTCACCGCCTGGAAGATGAGCGCCTCGATGTAGCGCGTGAGCACCTGATCGAGCACCGCCTTCGCCTCGGGCTCGTACAGGTAGTCCCAGGTCCCTTCCGGCGAGCCGAGCCGCTCGCCGGCGAGCGGCAGCAGCTGCTCAAGCACCGGCTCCTGCTTCATGGTGTTGACGAAGCGCGTGTACACGAGCACGACGCGGTCGAAGCGGTCCTCGATGTAGCCGTCGAGCATCACCTTCACCGCGCCGATCAGCCGCTCGAGCTGCGGGCGGTCGCCGAGCTGCGTGACGTGCGACACGACGTTCGCGCCCAGCCGCTGCATGAAGCCCAGGCCCTTGTTGCCGATGCAGCAGACGTCGATCTCCTCGCCTTGCGCCTGCCAGTCCTTGTACTGGCCGAGCAGCAGGCGCTGCACGTTCGTGTTGAGGCCGCCGCACAGCCCCTTGTCGGTGGTGATCAGGATCACCCCGACCCGCTTCACGGTGTCGCGCGCCACGAGGAACGGATGGCGGTACTCCGGATTGGCGTGGCTGATGTGCGCCGCCACGTTGCGGATCTTGTCGGCGTAGGGTCGCGCCGCGCGCATGCGCTCCTGGGCGCGCTTCATCTTGGAGGCCGCGACCATCTCCATCGCCTTGGTGATCTTGCGCGTGTTCTGCACGCTACGGATCTTGACGCGGATCTCTTTGGTTCCCGGCATGGCCTTACTCCGCCCTCGTGCTCGGCGACGCGCGCATCAGAAGTTGTCGCGCTCGCTCTTCTTCCATTCCTTGATCGCCTCGTGCAGCGCTTTCTCGTCGTCGGCGGCGAGGTCCTTCTTGTCCTCCATGCGCCCGACGAGCTCGGCGTGCCTGGCTCGCAGGTGCGCGCGCATCGATTTCTCGGCGGCGAGCGCCTTCTTGACGTCGATGTCGTCGAAGTAGCCGTTGTTCACGGCGAACAGCGTGAGCGCCATCTCCCATACCGCGAGCGGCTGGTACTGGGGCTGCTTCATCAGCTCGGTCACCATGCGGCCGCGCTCGAGCTGCTTGCGGGTCGCCTCGTCGAGGTCGGAGGCGAACTGCGCGAACGCGGCGAGCTCGCGGTACTGGGCGAGCGCGAGGCGTACGCCGCCGCCGGTGTCGCGGCGCTTCATGATCTTGGTCTGCGCCGCGCCGCCCACGCGCGACACCGAGATGCCGGCGTTGATCGCCGGGCGGATGCCGGCATTGAACAGGTCGGTCTCGAGGAAGATCTGGCCGTCGGTGATCGAGATGACGTTGGTAGGCACGAACGCAGTCACGTCGCCCGCCTGGGTCTCGATGATCGGCAGCGCGGTGAGCGAGCCGGTCTTGCCCTTGACCCCGCCCTTGGTGAAGCGCTCGACGTAGTCCTCGTTGACGCGCGAGGCGCGCTCGAGCAGCCGCGAGTGCAGGTAGAACACGTCGCCGGGGTAGGCCTCGCGTCCCGGCGGGCGGCGCAGCAGCAGCGAGATCTGGCGGTACGCCCAGGCCTGCTTGGTCAGGTCGTCGTAGATGATGAGCGCGTCCTGGCCGCGGTCGCGGAAGTACTCGCCCATGGTGCACCCGGAGTAGGGCGCGATGTACTGCATGGCCGCCGACTCGGAGGCCGAGGCGGCGACCACGATGGTGTACTGCATCGCGTCGTGCTCCTCGAGCTTGCGCACCACGTTCGCGATCGTCGATGCCTTCTGCCCGATCGCGACGTACACGCACAGCAGGTCCTTGCCCTTCTGGTTGATGATCGTGTCCACGGCCACCGCGGTCTTGCCGGTCTGGCGGTCGCCGATGATGAGCTCGCGCTGGCCGCGGCCGATCGGCACCATCGAGTCGATCGCCTTGAGGCCGGTCTGCACCGGCTGCGACACCGAGCGCCGCCAGATCACCCCCGGGGCGACCTTCTCGATGACGTCGGTCTCCGTGGCGTCGATCGGGCCCTTGCCGTCGATCGGCTGGCCGAGCGCGTTGACCACGCGCCCGAGCAGCGCGGGACCCACGGGCACCGAGAGGATCTTGCCGGTGCATTTCACCGTGTCCCCCTCGGTGATGTGCTCGTACTCGCCGAGAATCACCGCGCCGACGGAGTCGCGCTCGAGGTTGAGCGCGAGGCCGAAGGTGTTCTGCGGGAATTCGAGCATCTCGCCCTGCATCACATCGGACAGCCCGTGCACCCGCACGATGCCGTCGGTGACCGACACCACGGTGCCCTGGGTGCGCATTTCGGCGCCCGCTTCGAGGTTCTCGATGCGGCTCTTGATGAGTTCCGAAATCTCGGACGGGTTGAGTTGCATGGCTGCTCCTAAGCTTGGATGGGGTGCGGGACGGCCTCGCCCTGCGCCCGTTACGCTATGTCCTCAGTGCGTTCGCGAGCGCCGTCAGCTGGGCGCGCGCGGAGGCGTCGATGACCTTGTCGCCGATCACGACCTTGACGCCCCCGATCAGCTCGCGGTCCAGGCTGAGCTTCGCCTTGACCTTGCGGCCGGTGTGCTTCTCCAGGCGCGCCACGAGGTCCGCCATCTGCGCGGGCTCGAGCTCGAGCGCGCTGTACACGTCGGCCTCCACCACGCCCTCGCGCTCGTTCCTGAGGGCCTCGAACTGGGCGCGGATCTCGGCAAGGACCTCGAGCCGGCGGTTCTCGGCCAGCACGCGCACGAAGTTCTCGCACGCGGCGCTCAGCTTGCCGCCGAGGATTCCGAGGAACACCCCGGCGAGCTTCGGCGCGGGCAGGTTCGGATCGCCGAGGGCGGCCTGGACGCGCTCGCTCGCCGCGACCTGCGCGAGCGCCGCGAGCATCGCCGACCACTCGGCGAGCTTGCCCGCCTCGTCGGCGAGCCTGAAGGCCGCTTCGGCGTAGGGGCGCGCGATGGTGCTCGGCTCGGCCATGGCCCTAGAGCTGCGCCTTGATCGACTCGAGCAGCTGCGCGTGCGCCCGCGCGTCGACCTCGCGGCGCAGGATCTTCTCGGCGCCGGCCACCGCCAGCATCGCGACCTGCTCGCGCAGCTGCTCGCGCGCGCGCGCGTACTGCTGCTCGATCTCGGCCTGCGCGGCGGCTTTCTCGCGCGACCCTTCTTCGCGCGCCGCGCCGCGCGCTTCATCGACCATCTGGGTCGCGCGCTTCTCGGCCTGTGCGACGATGTCGGCAGCGCGCTCGCGGGCGCGCTTCACCTCTTCCTCGGCCTGCCGGGTCGAGATCTCGAGAGTCTGGCGGCCGCGCTCGGCGGCCGCGAGCCCGTCGGCGACCTCCTTCTGGCGCTCGGCGATGATGCGCTGGAAATACGGCCAGACCATCTTCATCACGAACCAGATGAAGAGCGCGAACCAGATGGCCTGGCCGATCAGGGTTGCGTTGATGTTCACACTAGCCTCCCGACGAGGGGATGAGGCCCGGAAGCCCGGTCAGCCGCCCTTGACCGCCGAGACGAGAGGGTTCGCGTACAGCAGGAGAATGGCGATCGCGGTGGCGATGGCGGTGAACGCGTCGAGCAGGCCGGCGACGATGAACATCTTCACCTGCAGCGTCGGGATCATTTCCGGCTGGCGGGCGGAGCCCTCGAGGAAACGGCCGCCGAGGATGCCGAAGCCGATGGCGGTGCCGAGCGCGCCCATGCCGATGAGCAGCGCGGCCGCGATCTGCGTCTGGCCGAAGAAGACTGCAAGAGCTTCCATCAATGTTCTCCTTGAGTGGGTGGCAGCTAGGGTATGAAACAGATCAGTGCGACTCGCTCGCCATCGAGAGGTACACGATGGTCAGCATCATGAAGATGAAGGCCTGCAGGGTGATGATCAGGCACGAGAAGATCGCCCAGCCGAGCGACAGGATCACCTGGCCGGCGAGGCTCGCGCTGCTCGCGAAGAAGCTGCCGACGCCGTGCACCTGCCAGGAGGCCCCGAGCACCGCGAGCAGGATGAAGAGCACCTCCTCGGCGAACATGTTGCCGAAGAGCCGCAGCGCGAGCGAAATCGGCTTGGCGAACTCCTCGATGAGGCGCAGCACGAAGTTGACCGGGGCGAGCCAGATTCCGAAGGGCGAGGCGAAGACCTCGTGCATGAAGCCGCCCACGCCCTTGAACTTGAAGTTGCAGCGGCGGATCAGGGCGAACACGGTGAGCGACATTGCGAACGTGGCGTTGGCGTCGGCGGTCGCCACCACCCGGAAATGCCCCGCGCCGAAGCCCTTCTCCACGAGCATCGGCAGGAAGTCGACCGGGATCAGGTCGATCACGTTCATGCAGAAGACCCAGACGAACACCGTGAGCGCGAGCGGCGTGACCAGCTTGCTCTTGGCGTGGAACGTGTCCCGCACCTGCTGATCGACCATGCCGATCACGATCTCGACGAAGGCCTGCAGCTTGCCGGGCACGCCCGCGGTGGCGCGCCGCGCGGTCAGCCACATGAGCCCGAAGACGACGCAGCCGACGGCGCCGGACATGATCAGCGTGTCGACGTTGAGCGACCAGAAGCCCTGGCCGACCTGCAGGTAGCTCAGGTGATGGCTGATGTACTCGTTGGGGGTGAGCGCGGCGCTTTCGGACATGAGGCGAGAACCGAATCCCTATTTCGCGACCAGCAACGCGAGCCAGTAAGCGGCCAGCGTCGCGATAAACGTCAGCAGCAGCGGCAGCGGCGAGACTTCCTTGAGGAAGATGAACACGGCTGCGAGCAATCCAGCGGTGGTGAGGAGCTTGTATGCCTCAGCGCGCACGTGCGCCTTGAGCAAATCCCGCGGTTCGGCAGACTTAGGCGCGCGCATGCGCAGCGCGTAAGCGAGGCTCGACAGGAAACCGATCGCGCCCCCCAAAGCCGCTGAGCCAGCAGCCTGAACCCCCTTCAGCGGGAGCAGGGGCAACGCGATGAGGGCCGTGGCGAAGAGCTGCAGCAGGAGAACTCGCCGCACCCCGCGCTCGAGCCTCGGCATCACCGGGCACCCGCGCCCGCGAAACCGGCGGAGTATAGCCGTGACGCGCCGCACAGGTCAACGTTGCGCAGTGCACCAATGCGACCTGCAGGCGCCCTCACCGCAGCTTGCGCAGCAGCTGGTCGAGGTGCTCGTGGCTCGCGTAGTGCAAGACGAGCTTGCCGGTTCCCTTGCGCCCCGGCCGGATCTCGACGCTCGTGCCGAGGCGCTCGGAAATCTCCTCTTCGAGGCGCGCGAGGTCGCGATCGACCTTCTTGCGGCGGCGAGTTCCGCCGCCGCGCAGCAGGCGCTGCACCAGCGCCTCGGTTTCGCGCGCCGACAGCCCGCGCGCCGCGATGCGATTCGCGACCTCGATCTGGCGCGCGCCGTCGAGCGCGAGCAGCGCGCGCGCGTGGCCCATCTCGAGCACGCCTTCCATCACCATGCCCTGCACGGGGCGCGCGAGCTTGAGCAGGCGCAGCAGGTTCGTGGTGGCGCTGCGCGAACGTCCCACGGCCTCGGCCGCCTGCTCATGGGTCATCTTGAACTCGTCGATCAGGCGCTGCAGGCCCGCCGCTTCCTCGAGCGGATTGAGGTTCTCGCGCTGGATGTTCTCGATCAAGGCCATGGCGAGCGCGGCGTCGTCGGGAACCTCGCGCACCAGGGCGGGCACTTCGTCGAGACCGGCCATCTGCGCGGCGCGCCAGCGCCGCTCGCCGGCGATCAGCTCGTAGCGATCGCGCTCGACGGGCCGCACGAGGATCGGCTGCATCAGCCCCTGCGACTTGATGGAGGAGGCGAGCTCGGCGAGCGCCTCCTGGTCCATCTTCGTGCGCGGCTGGTACTTGCCGGGCCGGATGCGATTGAGCGGCAGCTGCGTAAGCGTCTCGCGCGGCGCGGGTTCCTCTCCGCCCAGCAGCGCGTCGAGCCCGCGGCCGAGTCCTTTGGGCCTGATCATGGTCGTTGTTCGTGCATGGATTCGATCGGTTTAGGCGCCCTCGGACGAAGCGACGCTTTCGGGGGCCGCGGCTTGCAGCTCACGGCCGAGAATCTCCTCGACCAGGGCCAGGTACGCCTGCGCGCCCTTCGAGCTCGGGTCCCAGACCACCGCCGGCGCTCCGAAGCTCGGCGCTTCGGCGAGCCGCACGTTGCGCGGCACGAGCGTCCGGTAGACCTTCTCGCGGAAGTGCGACTCGAGCTGCTGGGAGACCTGCTGCGACAGCGTGTTGCGCGGGTCGTACATCGTGCGCAGCAGCCCCGCGATCTCCAGCTGCTCGTTGAGGTGGGCGCGCACGCGCTTGATCGTGCCGACGAGGTCGGACAACCCCTCCAGCGCGTAGTACTCGCATTGCATCGGGATCAGCACTGCCTGCGCTGCGACCAGGCCGTTGATCGTGAGCAGCGACAGCGAAGGCGGGCAATCGATGACGATGAAGTCGTAATCGCCCTCGATTTCGGCGAGCGCGAGCTTGAGGCGGTATTCCCGGTCCGGAAGCTCGACCAGCTCGACCTCGGCGCCGGCAAGCTCGCGGTTCGCGGGCAGGAGATCGTAGTGGCCGCTCGCGGAGCGCGTGCGAACCTTCGCCAGCTCGGCCAGCCCGAGCAGCACGTGGTACACAGTGCGCGCCGCGGAGCGCTTGTCCACCCCGCTTCCCATCGTGGCGTTGCCCTGCGGATCCAGGTCGACGAGCAGCACGCGCCGACCGGCCTGTGACAGGCCCGCGGCGAGGTTGACGCACGTGGTGGTCTTGCCCACCCCGCCTTTCTGATTGGCCACCGCCAGGATGCGCGCCACGTCAGGCTCCCCGGCACAGCACGAGGTGGCGCTCCTCGCCGAGCAGCGGCACCGAGAGACGGATCACCTCGCCACAGCCGGCATCGGGCGGGACGCGCGCCAGCTCGCGCGCAGGAAACACCCCCTTCATCGCCGCGAGCACGCCACCCGGCGCGACCAGGTGCCTGCAGGCGGCAACGAACTCGGCCAGCTCGGCGTAGGCCCGGGAGATCACGACCGCGAAGCGCTCGAGCGGCTGCCAGGCCTCGGCGCGCCCGGCGTGCACCTGCGCATTCGGCAGCGGCAATTCGATCACGGCCTGGCGCAGGAACGCGGCCCGCTTCTGGCTCCTGTCGTTCAGCACCACCAGGCGCTCCGGCTCGGCAATGGCGATCGGGATGCCGGGGAGGCCGGCTCCGGAGCCGATGTCGGCCAGTCGGCCCGCGCGCAAATGCCGCACGACGGCGAGCGAATCCAGCAAGTGATGGCTTACCATCTGCAGGGGATCGCGGATCGCCGTGAGGTTGTAGGTCCGGTTCCACTTGGCCAGCAGCCCCAGATACGCCAAGAACTTGCCGCGCGCGCCCGCCGGCAGTCCAAGTCCCAGCTCCCCCAGCCCGCGATCGAGCGCGGCCTCCGGACTCATGCCATCTTCTTGTGGGGTACCGCCTGCGACGCCCCGGTTCGGGGCTCGCGCGCCTGCCGGTGGGTGGGCTGCGCCACGCCGTGGTCCTCGCGGTGGGCGCCGCGCTTAAGGTGAACCAGAAGCAGCGCGATCGCCGCGGGCGTGACGCCCGAGATTCGGCCCGCTTGTCCAATAGTCTCGGGCCGGTGGCGGCCAAGCTTCTCGCGCACCTCGACCGAGAGACCCCGCACGAGGGCGTAATCCAGGTCCGCCGGCAGCTCGAGCCGTTCGTCCGCCGCGCGTCGCGCAATTTCGTCGCGCTGCCTCTCGATATAGCCCTCGTACTTCGCCTGGATTTCCACCTGCTGCGCTGCATCAGGGTCCAGCCCCGGGCCGGCAGCCCCGGGAAGCGTCGTCAAGGCCGCATAGGCGACCCCTGGGCGCTTGAGCAATTCTGAAAGCAAGTACTCACGTTCGAGCGGCTTGGTCAGGACACGCTCGGCTTCAGCCTGACCCACGGTGCGTGGGCCGACCCACGTGCTGCGCAGCCGTTCCTGCTCGCGCCCGATAGTGTCGCGCTTGCGGGCGAAGGTCTCCCACCGCGCGTCGTCCACCAAGCCGAGGGTGCGACCGACTTCGGTCAACCGCAGGTCAGCGTTGTCCTCGCGCAGCATGAGCCGGTACTCCGCCCGGCTCGTGAACATGCGGTACGGCTCCGTGACGCCACGCGTGACCAAGTCGTCGACCAGCACGCCCAGGTAGGCCTCGCCGCGGCCTGGATACCATGGATCCTTTCCGCGCGCGCGCAGTGCCGCATTGACGCCGGCAAGCAAGCCCTGCGCGGCGGCCTCCTCGTACCCCGTCGTGCCGTTGATCTGGCCCGCCAGAAAAAGCCCGGAGAGCGCCTTGCTCTCCAGCGAGTGCTTGAGGCCGCGCGGATCGAAGTAGTCGTATTCGATCGCATACCCCGGCCGGAGGATGTGCGCGTTCTCCAGGCCCCTGATCGACCGCACGAGCGCCAGCTGGACGTCGAAGGGCAGGCTCGTCGAGATCCCGTTCGGATAAATCTCGCTCGTGGCAAGTCCTTCGGGCTCGAGGAAGATCTGGTGGCTCGCCTTGTCCGCGAAGCGATGGATCTTGTCCTCGATCGAAGGGCAATAGCGCGGGCCGACGCCCCTGATGACTCCGGTGAACATCGGGGATCGGTCGAGGCCCGCACGAATGATCTCGTGCGTGCGCGCGTTGGTGTGCGTCACCCAGCAGGGGCGCTGTTCGGGGTGCATCTCGCGGCGCCCCATGAACGAAAATACGGGTTCGGGCGAATCGCCCGGCTGCACCTCGAGTCCCGAGTAGTCGATGGTCCGCCCGTCGAGGCGCGGTGGAGTCCCGGTCTTGAGCCGTCCCACCGGTAGCTTCAGCTCGCGCAGGCGCGCCGCAAGGGTCGTAGCGGGCGGATCACCCGCCCGCCCCCCGGGGTGGCTCTGCAGACCGACGTGGATCAGTCCGGAAAGGAACGTTCCCGTCGTCAGCACCACGGTTCGCGAGCCGAACACGATCCCGAGTTGCGTGACGACACCGCTGACCCGCTCGCCTTCTACCACGACATCGTCGACGGCCTGCTGAAACAAGGTCAGGCCCGGCTGGCGCTCGAGGCGAGCGCGGATCGCCCGGCGGTAGAGCACCCGGTCCGCTTGCGCGCGCGTCGCGCGCACCGCGGGGCCTTTGGACGAGTTCAGAGTGCGGAATTGGATCCCCGCTTCGTCGGTCGCGAGCGCCATGGCGCCGCCCAGCGCGTCGATCTCCCTGACGAGGTGCCCCTTCCCGATTCCGCCGACGGACGGGTTGCACGACATCTGGCCGAGTGTGTCCAGACTGTGCGTGAGCAGCAGGGTACGGCAGCCCATCCGGGCCGCAGCGAGCGCCGCCTCTGTGCCGGCGTGGCCGCCGCCGACCACGATGACATCGAATTCTTGCGGAAAGCGCATGGCACTGCGAGGCGCGGGGAGGCGCAATGATACGCGAACGACCCCCGCGAAACCAGCCGCGCGTGCCGCGTTCCACGTGGAACAGGACACCACCGGTCGAGCGTTCGGTGTTCCACGTGAAACTCCGCCGGTGCGGCCGGCCTCGGCCTCTTTCGCAGAATGTCCGCGCGCAGTTCGCAGGCGTCGGCGTGCGACAATCGCGCGCCTTTCGCCCCCCAATGATGTCCTTCGCTCGCTACGCCGAGTTGATCGGCATCCCAGGGCTCAGAGCCACGATTCTCGCGTCGATTCTCGGCCGCCTGCCGGTGGGCGTTGCGGGACTCTCGGTGCTGCTCCTCGTTCAGGCCGCGAGCCATTCCTTTGGCCGCGCCGGTGCGGCCAGCGCCTGCTATGTCGCCGGGCTGGCCTGCATGGCCCCGGTCGTGGGCCGCCTGATCGACCGCCGGGGCCCGCGATGGCCGCTGCTCGGCTCCGCGGTGCTTTACCCGAGCGCCATGTTCGGGCTGCTGCTGGCGGTCCGTGGCTCGGCGCCCTATTGGGGCGTTCTGGCATTGGCCGCCATGGCCGGTGCGAGTCTTCCGCCCGTCACGGTGTGCATGCGAAGCTTCCTGAAGCGCCGCCTCGGCGACGACCCGCTGCTGGCCACCGCGTATTCGCTCGAATCGGTGCTGATCGAGACGATCTTCATCGTCGGGCCGATGCTGGTGGCGCTTCTCGTAGCGCTCGCTTCGGCGGCGCTCGCGGTGGGCTTCGCAGCGGCCTGCGGCTTTGCGGGCGCCTTGCTCTTCGCCCGTTCGCCGGTGCTCGCCCGTTGGCGCGTCGAGCCGCGTGCGCATCCGAGCCTCTTCGGCCCGTTGGCGGAGCGGCGCTTCCTCGCGCTGCTCGCCGTGATCGCCTGCTACTCGATCGCGTTCGGCTTGATCGAGATTGGAGTGACCGCGTCCGCCGCGGAAGCCGGGCGGCGCGCGCTCGCCGGCGTGATCCTCGGGCTGATGAGCGTTGGCAGCGTCCTCGGTGGCCTGGTTTACGGCAGCCGCACGTGGCGCCTGCCGCTGCGGCGTCAGTTCGCAGCCGGGCTGTTCCTCATGGGCCTGGGTGCCGCCCTGCTCGCGCTCGCGTCGCAGCTGCTGCTGTTCGTCGTGCTCAGCGTCGTGGCGGGACTGGTGGTGGCGCCCGTGCTCGCCATCCAGTCGATGCTGGTCGCGAAAATCGCCTCACCACACCATGCGACCGAGGCGTTCACCTGGTCGGCGACCGGGCTGCTCGCGGGCGTGGGGCTCGGGATCGCCGCCGGGGGCTGGATGCTCGCGCATGCGCACGCTCCGGTCGTGCTCGCCGCGGCGGGCAGCGCGTCACTTGCGGCGAGCGCGCTTGCCCTGATACTGCTCTAGCGCGACCGGCGTTTTATATCTTTTCTTATATAGCACGCGCGCCGCAGGGGTCCCTAAGCGGCCAGGCTTTCGTGCAAGGCGGTGCGGCGCCTCTCCAGCTCGCCCGGCAGGTGCGCACCGAGCTTGCCGAGCAACTCGTCGTGCGAGGCGAGCTCCGCCTTCCAGGACGCGCCGTCGACCTGCGCCAGCTCGCGGTAGCGCTCGCGCGTGAACTTCTCCAGCCCCGCCCAGTTCAGGTCCTCGTAGCGCGGTGCAATGCCCAACGGCGTCGCGCTGCCCTGCGCGTGCCCGTGGCAGCGCTCCACGATCCACGAAAGCACGCGCATGTTCTCCGAAAATCCGGGCCAGATGAACTTGCCACCGGCATCGCGCCGAAACCAGTTGACGCGGAAGATCTTGGGCGGGTGATGCACGGCCTTGCCCATCCTCAGCCAGTGCGCGAAATAATCGCCCATGTTATAGCCGCAGAACGCGAGCATGGCCATCGGGTCGCGGCGCACGACGCCCACCTTGCCCGTAATGGCGGCAGTGGTCTCCGAGCCCAGAGTCGCCCCCATGTACACGCCGTCTTCCCACGTCGGCGCCTCGACGACGAGCGGCACCGTCGTGGATCGCCGGCCCCCGAAAATGAACGCCGAGATCGGCACGCCGCCGGTGTCCTCCCAGCGCGGGTCCATCGAGGGGCACTGCGCCGCGGCGACCGTGAAGCGCGCATTCGGATGCGCGGCCGGATGTCCGCTCCCGGGTTTCCACTCCTTGCCCTGCCAGTCGATCAGCCGCGCGGGCGGCTGCTCGGTCATGCCCTCCCACCAGACATCCCCCTCGGGCGTCAGCGCGACGTTCGTGAAGATCACGTTCTCGCGCAGCATCTTCATCGCGTTGGGATTGGTCGCCTCCGAGGTTCCGGGCGCGACGCCGAAGAAGCCCGCCTCCGGATTGATCGCGTAGAAGCGGCCGTCTTGCCCGGGCTTGATCCAGGCGATGTCCTCCCCGATCGTGGTGACCTTCCAGCCTTTGAAGGCCGGCGGCGGGATCAGCATCGCCAGATTGGTCTTGCCGCAGGCGCTCGGGAAGGCCGCCGTGATATAGCTCTTCTGGCGGTCGGGCGACTCGACGCCGAGGATCAGCATGTGTTCGGCGAGCCAGCCCTCGTCGCGCGCCATGACCGAGGCGATCCGCAACGCCAGGCACTTCTTGCCGAGCAGCGCGTTGCCCCCGTAGCCCGAGCCGTACGACCAGATCTCGCGCGCCTCGGGAAAGTGGACGATCCACTTCTCCTTCTCGTTGCAGGGCCAGGCCACGTCCCGCTCTCCGTCGGCGAGCGGCGCGCCGACCGAATGCACGCACGGAACGAAGTCGCCGTCCTCGCCCAGCCAGTCGGCGACCGCCCGCCCCATGCGGGTCATGAGGCGCATGTTCACCGCCACGTAGGCCGAATCGCTGATCTGCACGCCGATCTGCGCGATGTGCGAGCCGATCGGCCCCATCGAGAAGGGCATCACGTACATCGTGCGGCCGCGCATGCACCCCTCGAACAGGCGCCGGAGCGTGCCGCGCATTTCGGCGGGATCCACCCAGTTATTGGTCGGTCCGGCATCTTCCTTGCGCGCGCTGCAGATGAACGTCCGGTCCTCCATGCGCGCCACGTCCGTCGGATGCGAGCGCGCGAGGTAGCTGTTCGGCCGCAGCTTGTCGCTCAGCTTCACGAAGGTGCCCGCCCTGACCAAGTCGGCGCACAAGCCGTCGTACTCCTGGCCCGAGCCGTCGCACCACACGATGTGCTCCGGCTTCACGAGGCGAGCGATCTCCGAGACCCATCGCCGTAGGCCTTCGTGGCGCACCCAACCGGGAGCGCTGCTGGGATCGCTGGGAAGAGAACGCCGATCGCTCATGCCGCGGTCTCCTGAAAGGAAAAGCGGCCCAGTTACCTTTTCGGGCCGGCTCGATGCGAAGGGATGTGGCGGGGATTCTAGCCTTCCGTTGCGACCTGGTCGAATCGGCTGCCACTCGGCTCCGGAGGCAAGCATTTTCGCCGCTTCTCCAAGGAGTCGGCACCGGTCCGCGCCCAGCCCCGCGCCGGCTCACTTTCCTATGCAGAAACGCGCGAAGATCTCGCCCAGGAGATCGTCCGGCGTGAGCTCCCCGGTGATCTCGGTCAGCGCCTGCTGCGCCAGGCGCAGCTCCTCGGCGAAGAATTCCGCCTGCTTGTGCTGCTCTGCAGCGGCCCCGAGATGAGTAGCGGCTCGCAGCAGCGCCCTGATGTGCCGCTCGCGCGCGAGAAACACGGATTCCCCCGCACCCCGCCAGCCTGCGGCTTCGAGGAGCGCCTTTCGCAATGCGTCCAGGCCGGCACCCGTTTTCGCCGAGACCCAGACCTCGCCCGGCTCGCTAGGTCGACGCCCTGCCATTGAACCGGGCACTAGGTCGCATTTGTTGAACACGTGCAGTCGGTGCGCCGTGACCGGCAGGCGCGCGAGCAGCTGACGATCCTCCTCACCGATGCCTCGGTCGGCCTCGAATACGGCCAGCGCGACGTCGGCGCGTTCGAGCTCTCGCCAGGCGCGCTCGACGCCGAGCCGCTCGACTTCGTCCCGCGACTCGCGCAAGCCCGCCGTGTCGATCACGTTGAACGGCACGCCTTCGATCTGGACCGCCTCGCGCAGCGCGTCGCGCGTCGTGCCCGCGACCGGCGTGACGATGGCGCGCTCTTCGCCGGCGAGGCGATTGAGCAAGCTCGACTTGCCGACGTTGGGCCGACCGGCAAGCACGACGTTGATGCCGCTGCGCAGTAGGCTGCCCTGGCGGCTCCTGGCGAGCACGTCCTCCAGTGCGGCGCGCACGCGCGCCAGGCGCTCGAGCGCGTCGTCGCGATGCAACTCGTCCACCTCGTCCTCGGGGAAGTCGAGCATCGCCTCGGTGAGCGCGCGCAGTTCTGTCAGGCTGCGCACCAGCGCCTCGATCGCCGCCGAGAACTCCCCTTGCAGCGAACGCAGCGCAGAGCGCGCCGCCTCGCGGCTCGCCGCGTCGATGAGATCCGCGACCGCTTCGGCCTGGGCCAGGTCGAGCCTGCCGTTCAGGAAGGCGCGCTGCGTGAATTCGCCCGGCGCCGCGAGCCGCGCGCCGGCATCGAGGCACGCCGCGAGCACCGCCTGCAGCACCACCGGTCCGCCATGCCCCTGGAATTCGAGGACCGGCTCACCCGTATACGAGGCGGGCGCGGCGAAATAGAGCGCAATGCCCTCGTCGATCTTCTGGCCCGCCGCGTCGCGCGCCACGCAGTGGCTCGCGCGGCGCGCCGCCGGCAGGCGCCCCAGCAGGTGCCGTGCGACCTCGGGAACGAGATCCCCGGAGACCCGGACCACGCCGATGCCGCCGCGGCCCGGCGGCGTGGCTACCGCTGCAATGGTCTCGCGCCGCGGCCCCGGCGCCTCAGCGCTTCTTGGCATGGGCAGCCTTGCCGCGCTCGAACATGCGCTGGATCTGCCACTGCTGAAGGATGGACAGGATGTTGTTCACCAGCCAGTACAGCACCAGGCCGGCCGGGAAGAAGAAGAACATCACGCTGAAGACGAACGGCATGAACGTCATGACCTTCGCCTGCACCGGATCGGGCGGCTTTGGGTTCATGCGCGTTTGCACCACCATCGAAATCGTCATCAGCACGGGCAGCACGTAGTACGGATCGAGCGCCGAAAGGTCCTTGATCCAGAAGATGAACGGCGCGTTGCGAAGCTCGATGGACGACAACAGCACCCAATAGAGCGCGATGAAGACCGGGATCTGCACGGCGATCGGCAAGCAGCCGCCGAGCGGATTGATCTTCTCGGTCTTGTACAGCTCCATCATCGCCTGGTTCATCTTGGCGCGATCGTTGGCGTACATCTCGCGGATCTTCTGCATCCGCGGCGTGACGAGCTTCATCTTCGCCATCGACCGGTAGCTCGCCGCCGACAAGGGGAAGAACAGCAGCTTCACGCTCACCGTGAGCAGGATGATCGCGACGCCCCAGTTGCCGGTCCAATGATGATAGAAGCGCAGCACCGCGAACAGCGGCCAGGCGATGATCGACAGCCAGCCGTAGTCCACCACGAGGTCGAGGCCGGGTGCCGCCTGCTTGAGGCGCTCCTCTTCCTGCGGGCCGGAATAAAGCGGCGCATCGACCCTTACCGTCGCCCCCGGGGCCACCTGCGGTACCGGCAGGATCACGCCAGCCGAGTACAGACCGTCGGGCAAGCGCTTGACGAAGTACTCGCGCTGCGTGTTGGCGGCCGGAATCCACGCCGAAACGAAATAGTGCTGCACCATCGCAATCCAGCCATCGCGCGCCTGCTTCGGATACTCCGCCTTGCCTTTCTCGATATCGGCGAAATCCAGCTTGTGATAGGCGTGCTCCTTCGTGTAGATCGCCGGGCCGTAGTACTCGCGGTGCTGCATGAACGAGCCCTCGCCCTCCGGCGGCTTGTCATCGCGCACCAGCTGGAAATAGGCGTCGGGCTTCACGGTCGCCGTGCCTTGGTTCCTGAGCACGAACGCGACGTCGATCACGTAGCTGTTTCGATGAAAGGTGTAGACCTTTTCCACCGCGAGGCCGCCCGGGCCCTGGGCTGCGAAGCGCACCTCCAGCGTGTCGCTCCCGGGCGCGAGGCTGAGAGGTCCCGGCAGCAGCCGCCACAGGCTGCGGTGATTCGGCATGCCCTCGCCGATCAGGCCGCTCTCCGCGCTGTAGTCGTACCGCGAATCGAGCAGCACGAAGTTCTTGTGCGGGTCTTCGGTCGACTTCTGCTTGCGTAGCTCGAGCCGCGTGAGGCTGCCGCCCAGGGTGTCGATCTGGGCAACGATCAGGTCTGTGCGCACCGTGACCGCCGCGCCCTTTAGCGCCGGGGCTGCCCCGGTCGCGCGCGGCGCGCCGGCGCTGGCGGAGGGGGTTCCCGTCGGCGCAGCGCCGGACAGCGGGGCGCTCGGCGTCGGCACCCCCGAGGCTCTTTGCGCCGCCGGCGTAGGCAGCTCCTGCTTGGGAAGGCTCGCCTTTTGCCAGTTCTCCCAGAGCAACAGCACGGAGATGCTGAAGACCACGAACAGGATCAGTCTTTGAGTGTCCATAGGGGTGCTGGCGGGGCCTCAGCCGCGTTCGCGCGGCGCGGGTACCGGGTCGTAGCCTCCTGGGTGCCAAGGCCCGCAGCGGCATACGCGCGTGGCCGTCAGCCAGCCGCCGCGCAGCAGACCGTGCTGGGCCAGGGCTTCCTCGGCGTAGGCGGAGCAGCTGGGATAGAAGCGGCAGGAAGCAGGCAAGAGAGGGCTGAGGAAATAGCGGTAGCCGCGCACCGCGAGGCGAGCCAGCTCCCTCATGGGCCGAGCTTCGCGAAGAGCTCGCGCAGGCGCCGCATCATGGCCGGGCCCGGGCGCGCGCCGTACGGCGGTCGCACTAGCACGTCGAGCCCCCCGAGGGCTTCCTGCTCCTGGCGAAATGCCTCACGAATGTAGCGCTTGATGCGATTGCGTACCGTGGCTTCCCGGGCGTGCTTGCGGGAGATCAGGATCCCGAGGCGCGGGGCCCCGCTCGGTCGCCGCGCGACGTAGAAGGTATACCCCGAGAAGCTGCGGCGCACGCCCGCGCGAAGAAGCAGCTCGAAGTCCGCGCGCCGCGAGAGCCGCCGATCTGCTCCGAGCCCGAACCTGCGCCGTGCCCGCCGCGCAGCGCCGCTGCGCACGCCTCGGGGCGACCTTACACCGCCAAGCGGCGACGTCCGCGCGCGCGCCGCGCGCGGATCACCGCGCGTCCGGAGCGAGAGCGCATGCGCACGAGGAAGCCGTGACGCCGCGCGCGCCGCGTCTTGGACGGCTGATAGGTTCGCTTCATGGACGGGTCGATCCCAAAAAAGGGCGGTATTAGAGCCCGTGCGCCTCGGCATTGTCAAATCGAAGGAAATTTCTCGGCGGGGCTGTGGATAACTCATCGCGCTCGCGCTAAAATTCAGGCTTTATCGGCGCGCTCGGCGAGCCTCGAAAAGCGCGCCGAAGAACGAAGTCAACACGATGCAGAA
The DNA here is from genome assembly GCA_021813275.1 of Pseudomonadota bacterium. Taxonomy (GTDB): domain Bacteria; phylum Pseudomonadota; class Gammaproteobacteria; order Burkholderiales; family SG8-39; genus JAKALD01. Next base: position 17,390 of record JAKALD010000021.1, read on the forward strand.
CCTGTGGCACGCCTGCCTGCGCCGCCTGGAGCAGGAGCTGCCTGCGCAGCAATTCAATACCTGGATCCGCCCGCTGGCAGCCGAACAGAGCGCCGCCGGCTCGGACACGCTCGTGCTCGCGGCCCCGAATCGCTTTGTGCTCGAGCTCGTGCGCGAGCGCTTTGCCGCGCGCATCGAGAAGCTCGCGGCGGAGGCCGCGGGCCGCGAGCTCGGCCTCAGACTCGTGCTCGCGCGCGCCGCGGAAACCCCGGCGCGACCCCAGCCCTCGGCGGCCGCGCGGGAGGTCGGGGACGCCCCGCCCGCAATGGAGCGCCGCCGCCTCAACCGCGCCTTCAGCTTCGAGAGCTTCGTCACCGGCAAGGCAAACCAGCTCGCGCGCGCGGCCGCCATTCAGGTCGCCGAAAATCCGGGAATCTCGTACAACCCGCTGTTCATCTACGGCGGCGTGGGGCTCGGCAAGACGCACCTGCTGCAGGCGATCGGCAATTACGTGGCCGAGCATCGCCCGCAGGCGCGCATCCGCTACACGCACGCCGAGCAATACGTGACCGACGTGGTGCGAGCCTACCAGCAGAAGTCGTTCGACGAGTTCAAGCGCTACTACCATTCGCTCGACTTGCTGCTGATCGACGACATCCAGTTCTTCTCCAACAAGGGCCGCACCCAGGAAGAGTTCTTCTACGCCTTCAACGCGCTGGTTGAGGCCCACAAGCAGATCGTGATCACCTGCGACACCTACCCGAAGGAGATCGCGGGCATGGAAGAGCGGCTGATCTCGCGCTTCGGCTGGGGGTTGACCGTCGCGATCGAGCCCCCGGAGCTCGAGATGCGGGTGGCCATCGTTCTCAAGAAGGCCGAGGCCGAGGCAGTCGCGCTGTCCGAGGAGATCGCGTTCTTCATCGCCAAGCACATCCGCTCGAACGTACGCGAGCTCGAGGGCGCGCTCAAGAAAGTGCTCGCTTTCGCGCGCTTTACCGGCCGCGAACTTTCGCTCGATCTGGCCAAGGAGGCCCTGCGCGACATCCTCAGCGTAGCCAACCGGCAGGTCACGGTCGAGGGCATCCAGAAGACCGTGGCCGAGTACTTCAAGCTCAAGGTCTCCGACATGCACTCCAAGAAGCGCAGCCGCAACGTGGCGCGCCCGCGGCAGGTCGCCATGGCGCTTGCCAAGGACCTGACCCAGATGAGCCTGCCGGAGATCGGCGAGGCGTTCGGCAACCGGGATCACACCACGGTGCTGCACGCCTGCCGCACGATCGCCACGTTGCGCAAACAGGACCAGGCGCTCAACCGCGATTACCTCGTTCTCGAGCAGGTCCTGAAGGGCTAGCGCATGAATACCCTGTGCGCAGAGGCAGGATCGTTTGTGGGTAACTCCGCGCGCCGCACGGCGAGCGCCAACGATTCACATCTGTTCCCGCTCGCCACACAGCTTGTCCACAGGACTTTGCCCGCGCAACCGACGGTAGCGACGCGTAAATTCGGGTTATCCAGAAGGTGCAGACGCTCTACTAACTATTACTAAGGAAGAGCTAATGGTTCTGGTCAAGGCAAAACGCGACGACATCCTGGTCCCTCTTTCCGCTGTGAGCGGCATCATCGAGCGGCGCCACACGCTGCCCATCCTGTCGAACGTCCTGATCGGTCGTGACGGCGACGCGCTGTCGTTCCTCGCCACCGACATCGAGATCCAGATCACCGCCCGGGCCGGGATCGCGCTCCAGGGTGAGCCGCCGGCGCTGACGGTCGGAGCGCGCAAGCTGCTCGACATTCTGCGTGCGCTGCCGGAAGGCATTGAGGTCAGCCTGCAGCAGCACGACAAGAGGCTGCAGGTGCGCGCCGGCAAGAGCCGCTTTTCCCTTCAGACGTTGCCGGCGGAGGACTTTCCCCGTCTCGGCAAGCCGGCGGGCGAGGTCACGCGCTTCGCGCTGCCGCAAAAGGCGCTCAAGAAACTCCTCGCGCTCGTGCAGTACGCGATGGCGCAGCAGGACATCCGCTACTACTTGAACGGCTTGCTCATGATCGCCGAGGACCGCAAGCTCAAGCTGGTTGCGACCGACGGCCACAGGCTCGCCTACGCGGCGATGGCGCTCGAAACGGATCTGCCACGGCAGGAAGTGATCGTTCCGCGCAAGACCGTGCTCGAGCTGCTCAAGCTTCTCACCGACGGGGAAGAGGAGGTCGGGGTGGAGCTGTCCTCGACGCAGGCCGCCTTTTCGTTCAACGGCGTGGAGCTCGTCTCCAAGCTGATCGACGGCAAGTTTCCCGATTACACGCGGGTCATCCCGACGCAACACAAGAATCTGCTCTCGGTCGAGCGCGACGCCCTGCGCCAGGCTTTGCAGCGCGCGGCCATCCTCTCGAACGAGAAGTTCCGCGGCGTGCGCTGGGTGGTCACCGACAACAGCCTGAAGATCATTTCTTCCAACGCGGAGCAGGAGGAGGCCCAGGAGGAGCTCGAAGTGAAGTACGAGGGCGACGCCCTCGACGTGGGGTTCAACGTGAATTACTTGCTCGACGTGCTCAACAATGTCCCGGGCGCGCAAGTTGAGTGCCGCTTCGGCGATTCCGCGTCGAGCGCGCTCATGACCTTCGCGAGCGAGCCGGAGTTCAGCTACGTCGTCATGCCGATGCGCATCTAGCGACGCGCGAGCGCATCCCAAGATCCAGCGGCCAGGAAAGGAAGCACCAAGTGGGCGAACCGGAACAGCAAACATCCCAGGCGAACGGCTACGATTCCGACAGCATCAAGGTCCTGAAGGGCCTTGAAGCCGTGCGCAAGCGCCCGGGAATGTACCTCGGGGACACCTCCGATGGCACCGGCCTGCATCACATGGTGTTCGAGGTGGTGGACAACGCTGTGGACGAGGCGCTGGCGGGATTCTGCGACGAAATCGTCGTGACGATCCACACCGACAACTCGATTTCGGTGCTCGACAACGGGCGCGGCATCCCGACGGGGATCAAGGAGGACGACGAGTTGCGGCGCTCCGCGGCGGAGATCGTGATGACCGAGCTGCACGCCGGCGGGAAGTTCGACAACAACACCTACAAGGTCTCGGGCGGCCTGCACGGGGTCGGCGTCTCCGTGGTGAACGCGCTGTCGGAGTGGTTGCGACTCACGATCTGGCGCGAACGCCACGTGCACCAGATGGAGTTCCGCGACGGCGCGGCGGTCGCGCCGCTGCGCGTGGCGGGGGCCACCGAGAAGCGCGGAACTGAGGTGCACTTTCTCGCGTCGCGGGCGATCTTCGGCACCGTCGACTATCACTACGACATCCTGGCGCGGCGCCTGCGCGAGCTCTCGTTCCTGAACAACGGCGTCAAGATCATGCTCGTCGATCAGCGCGCCGGAAAGGAGGAATCTTTCGAGTTCTCCGGCGGGGTCAGGGGATTCGTCGAATACATGAATCGCTCCAAGACAGTGTTGCACCCGAACGTGTTCTGGGGATGCGGCGAGAAGGAGAACATCGTCGTCGAGGTGGCGATGCAATGGAACGACTCCTACCAGGAGTCGGTGCAGTGCTTCACCAACAACATTCCGCAGAAGGACGGCGGAACGCACCTCACCGGCCTGCGCGCGGCGATGACACGGGTGCTCAACAAGTACATCGAGGAGAACGAATCCGCCAAGCGGGCCAGGGTCGAGCCGACCGGGGACGACATGCGCGAGGGTCTGGCGTGCGTGCTGTCGGTGAAGGTGCCGGAGCCGAAGTTCTCCTCCCAGACCAAGGAGAAGCTCGTTTCGTCGGAAGTGCGCCCGGTGGTGGAAGAGATCGTGGCCGAGAAGCTGCGCGAGTTCCTCGAGGAGCGGCCGAACGATGCCCGGGTGATCACCGCGAAGATCATCGACGCGGCGCGCGCGCGCGAGGCCGCGCGCCGCGCGCGCGACATGACGCGCCGCAAGGGCGTGCTCGACTCAATGGGCCTGCCAGGAAAGCTCGCCGACTGCCAGGAGCGCGATCCGGCGGCGTGCGAGCTCTACCTGGTCGAGGGCGACTCGGCCGGCGGCTCGGCCAAGCAGGGGCGCGACCGGCGTTTCCAGGCGATCCTGCCGCTCAAGGGCAAGATCCTCAACGTCGAGCGCGCGCGCTTCGACAAGCTGCTTTCCTCGGCGGAGGTTGCGACGCTGATCACCGCGCTCGGCTGCGGCATCGGCAAGGAAGAGTACAACCCCGAGAAGCTGCGCTATCACCGCATCATCATCATGACGGATGCGGACGTCGACGGCTCGCACATCCGGACCCTGCTGCTGACCTTTTTCTACCGTCAGATGCCGGAGCTGGTCGAGCGCGGCCACATCTACATCGCGCAGCCGCCGCTCTACAAGTCGAAGCTCGGCAAGGACGAGCGCTACCTCAAGGACGAGCACGAGCTGAACGAGTTCATGCTCAGGCAGGCGCTGGTGGATGCGGCGCTGTACCCGGCGGAGCGGCGCGAGCCGATCGCCGCGGACGCGCTCGCCGAGCTCGCCAAGTCCTACCTGCTCAGCGAGGCGGTGATCGAGCGCGTCTCGCGCTGGGTCGACCGCGATGCGCTGCACGCCATGCTGCGCGGTGTGCGGATCGACCTTTCCGCGCGCGACGCGGCGGAGGCGTCGGCCGAGGCGCTGCTGGCCGGGATCCCGGGCAACGGCGTGCGCATCAGCGCGCGCTTCGACGCCAAGACCGAGCGTTACCAGATCCGGATCGAGCGCACGCGGCACGGCAACATGCGCGTGACGCACATCGACTCCGAGTTCCTGCATTCCGGCGACTACACGCAGATCCGGCAGACCGCGGAGCTGCTGCGCGGTCTGGTCGGCGTGGGCGCCTATGCGCAGCGCGGCGACAAGAAACACCCGGTCCGGGACTTCCCGGAGGCGATGCGCTGGCTGCTCGGCGAGGTGCAGCGCTCGATGAGCCTGCAGCGCTACAAGGGGCTCGGCGAGATGAACCCGGAGCAGCTGTGGGAAACCACGATGAACCCCGCGTCCCGGCGCCTGCTCAAGGTGCAGATCGAGGACGGCATCGCGGCCGACGAGATCTTCACCAAGCTGATGGGCGACGAGGTCGAGCCGCGCCGCGTGTTCATCGAGTCGAACGCGCTCGGCGTGCGCAACTTGGACGTCTAGGGACGGCGAGCCGAAGCCGCTTGGCGCCGCAGCGCTAGGCGCTGCCGCGGCGCCGCTGGGCGGGACGGCGCAACGGCGCCGCTTGCGCGGCGCGCTTCGCCGCCGGCCGCGAGGCGGGCTTGGCGGGTGCCTTGCGCGCCGCGGGCGTCTCGCTGGCAGCAGCCAGCTGCGGGGCGGGTGGCTCCTTGCGAGCGGGCGCCGCGCGAGGCGCGCGCGGCGCGAACTCGAAGCCGATGCGTCCTTCGGGCGTCTTGACCAGATAGGCCTTGAACGGACGGCCCTTCTTGGAAATGAAGCGCGGCAGGAGGTCGCTGCGGCCGGTGGCGAGCAGCTTTTCCATCTGGGCGCGCTCCACGGGCTGCTGCAGGATCACCTTGCCCGAGCGGAAATCGCAAGTGCGCTCGGTCCCGACCGCCCTCTCGCAGACATACGCGGCGCCGTGTTCAAAAACGCGGGCACCGCACTTCGGGCACTTGCCGAGGCTCGCCTGACCGCTGAAGTCCGGCGCTGGCTCGCCCTCCGATGACGCCGTTCCCTGTCCGAAGTCGAACTCGAGCCGGAATTCGTCGTTCAGCCGCACGCCCGCGGCGAACGGCCGGCCGATTCGGCTGCGAAAGCCGGTGAGCGGCCCGACGAATCGCTTCGTGATGAGCTCCGCCACTTCCTCGGGCGACCATTCGCGGCCAGAGGTCACCTTCCACAACGAGAAGTCGCAGGACTGGCACTGGAACTTGCGATAGTTCTCCTGCACGGTCCCGCCGCACTTGGGACAGGGCGCCGCAACGGTCGCGAAGGCGGTATCCGGGATTTCGCCCTGCTTGATGCGCTCGACCAGCTCGCGCGCGGCCTGCTCGATATGATCCATGAACTCCTCGCGCGGCAGCCGTCCCTGCTCCATCTGCTTGAGCTTGAATTCCCAGTTTCCGGTGAGCTCCGGAGAAGTGATCTCGGTGACTCCGAAGTGCTTCAGGGCGAACAACAGCGAGAACGCCTTCGGCGTCGGCACCAGCTCCTTGCCGTTGCGGTGCACGTACTCTTCCTGGATCAGGCCTTCGATGATCGCGGCGCGCGTCGCCGGCGTGCCGAGGCCCTTCGCTTCCATGGCGGCGCGCAGCTCGTCGTCCTCCACCAGCTTGCCCGCGCCCTCCATCGCCGACAGCAGGGTCGCTTCACTGTAGCGCGCGGGGGGCTTGGTCTGGTTCGCCTGAACGGTCACCTCGCGCGCTTCGACCTTTTCGCCCGGCGCGAGAGCCGGCAGGTTCGCGCTCTCGTCCTGCGCTGCCCGACCGTACACGGCCAGCCAGCCCGGATTCTGCAGCACGCGCCCCTCGGTCCTGAAATGATGCGCGTCGACCTTGGTGATGCGCGTCGTCTGAAGGTATTCGGCAGCGGGAAAGAACACCGCGAGGAAGCGGCGCACCACCAGGTCGTAGAGCTTGTGCTCGGCGTCGTTCAGCTGCTTCGGCGCCTGCAGGGTCGGGATGATCGCGAAATGGTCCGAGATCTTGGCGTTGTCGAATACGCGCCGGTTGGGCTTGACCCAGCCACCCTTCAGCACGCTCTTCGCCAGCCGAGCATAGTCGGCCTGCTCAGCGAGCTCCTGCACGGTCTTCTTCACCGTTGCGAGGTAGTCCTCGGGCAGCGCGCGCGAGTCGGTGCGAGGATAAGTCAGTACCTTGTGCCTCTCGTAGAGCGCCTGCGCGAGCGACAGCGTGGTCTTGGCGGAAAACCCGAAGCGACCGTTCGCTTCGCGCTGCAGGCTCGTCAGGTCGAATAGCAGCGGCGAGAGTTGGGTCGACGGCTTGGTCTCCTCGCTGACCGTGCCCGAGCCCCCGCGGCAAGCCGCGGCGATCGCCTCGCCTTGCCTCGCGTTCCACAGGCGCTCCGCCTTGCGCTCGCCGTCCTCGTCCTTCCTGAACTCGGGGTCGAACCAGCGCCCGGCATACTCGCCTGCCTTGGACGCGAAGCGCGCGTGCACTTCCCAGTAATCGCGTGGCTTGAATTCGCGAATGCGCTCCTCGCGCTCCACGAGGATCGCCAGCGTGGGCGTCTGCACGCGGCCGACCGTGGTCAGGTAAAAGCCGCCCTCCTTGGAGTTGAAGGCGGTCATGGCGCGGGTGCCGTTGATGCCGACCAGCCAGTCGGCTTCCGAGCGGCACTTGGCCGCGTCGCCGAGCGGCTGCATTTCCCGGTCCGAGCGCAGGCGCGCAAATCCCTCGCGGATCGCGGCCGGGGTCATCGATTGCAGCCATAGGCGCTCGATCGGCTTGCGCGTCTTCGCGTGCTGCACGATGTAGCGGAAGATCAGCTCGCCCTCGCGCCCGGCGTCGCAGGCGTTGATCAAGCCGGTCACGTCCTTGCGCTTGAGCAGCCGCAGGAGCAGGTTGAGCCGCTCGGCGCTGCGCGCGATCGGCGCGAGCTCGAAGCGCGGCGGGATCACCGGCAGGCGGGCAAACGACCATTTGCCCTTCTTGACGTCGTACTCCTCGGGCACCGCCAGCTCGAGCAGGTGGCCGACCGCCGATGAAAGGACGTACGCGTCGCTTTCGAAGTAACCCCCCTTGCGCGCGAAACCGCCTAGCGCGCGCGCGATGTCCGCGGCGACGGAGGGTTTTTCGGCGATGATCAGTTTCTTGCTCATGAACGAGCTCGCGCGGCAGGGGGGCTGCCGAAAGGCCGCCGATGATAAGTGCAAACCCGCCCGCGAGACAAC
>JAKALD010000239.1 GCA_021813275.1 Pseudomonadota bacterium
CCGCTGTCGGGCTCACGGCGCTCGCGCTCGCGATCCTGCATCCGGGATACACGAGCTATCTCGGCCTGGGCCTGGTGGCCGCCACGGCGCTCTTCGGCATGGGTACGCTCTACGTGCTCGCGGGGCGCGCGCCGGCCTTCGTGCACGGCACGCACGGCCTGCTCGCGTACCTCGTGTTCGTCACCTATCTCGTCGCGCTCAGCCACCCGGAGCTGCGGCTTTGGCCTTACCTGGGCGCGACGTTCGCGCTGCACGCGGTGCTGCTCGCGATCTTCGTGGGCGGCATGGTCACCGGCCAGCGCGGCTTCGGCCGGCCGATCGAGGCTTTCCTGCAGCCGCGGCGTGCAGCGCAATGGATCTTCGTCCTGCACGGCGCGGCGGCACTGCTCGTCGTCGGCACCCTCGGCTGGCTGAGCGCAGCCTACCCGGTCGCCTTCGGGCTCGCGCTCGCGCAGGCGGCGGTGGGGTTCTTCCTCTTCCATGCCGTCAACCTCGAGCCGCGCTCGCCAGGCGCGATCGTCGCCTTCCACCAGGCCATGGCTCTGCTCATCACCAGCGCGATCGTGCTGCGCTGGTGACGCCGGGGGCACGCGAGGCCGCGCTCTGCGCTGTCACCGGCGCGCCGCGACGGGCGCCGCCGGCGGTCATCATGGCGTAGAAGAACTTCGCGCAGCCGAGCAGCCACAGGGGACTCCGCGGCGCTTTGCTGGTGCCTTGCTGCGCCGCTCCCCGATCGTTGACCCGCGATAAACAGGCCGCGCACCCCGGCGCGCGGCGCGCCGACGCCGCTCTCCGTCAGCCCCGCATCCCTTGATGCGTATCAAGTTTCTCGCGCGGCGCGTTGCGTACCGTGCGGAGGCTTGCGGCCGGCAGGCCGTCGTTTACCGACCAAGGGAGAAAGCATGGCGCACGCGACCGACATCGACGCGGCACCGGAGGAGGAAATCCCCGAGGAGCCGATTCCTGCAATGCAGCAGCTGCTCGACAACCCGTTCCTGCTGCTCTTTCTCGGCGTCGTCATTCCGACCGTGTTCTATCTGATCTGGGGAGTGATGGAGATTCTATCGATCCCGCTCATCAAATAGCGGGCGCCGCACTCACGAAGGGGAGCGAGACATGAGCGCAATCGAACCGCCGGTCCAGCGGGTATGGTGGAAGCAGCCGCTCGACCGCGCCGAGCTGCTGTGGATCATTCTGGCGCTGGCGTGGTGCCTGATCATGTTCTTCATGATGCCGTACTGGCACCTTTACGGTAAGCAGGACCTGGGCAGCGAGGCCTATCGCATGTCGCCGGACGACTATGCCAAGCTCACCGAAGCGATGGTGACCAAATACAAGGTGCGCGAGGAGGGCGGCGACCAGAAGGTGCCCGTCGTGCATCCGCCAGCAGGCAGCGACGTCTACCTGATCGCGCGGCTGTGGTCGTGGTACCCGATCCTCGAGCTGGAATCCGGCAAGACTTATCGTCTGCACCTCGAATCGATGGACTACCTGCACGGCTTTTCGCTTCAGCCCGAGAACATCAATATCGAAGTCGTCCCGGGGTACGACCGCGTTCTCACCATCACTCCGGAGCATCCCGGCACTTACGGCCTCGTGTGCAACGAGTACTGCGGCATCGGGCACAGCACGATGACCAGCCGTCTCTACGTCGTGAAATAGGGGGGACGACCATGGCAACCAACCGAATGTTCAGGACCTGCCCGAGCACCGGACTGGTCTTCCATCAGCCCGCGGAGCGCCTGATGATGGCCAACGCGGTCGCCGCGGCGGTGTTCCTGCTCTTCGGCGGGATTCTCGCGATCATGGTGGTGCTCACGCGCTGGCCGGCGGTGCACTTGCTGGCGGCGGACCGCTTCTACCAAGTGCTCACCGGGCACGGCATCAATATGCTGATCTTCTGGGTCATCTTCTTCGAGATCGCGGTGCTGTATTTCTGTTCGAGCACGCTGCTCAAGTCGCGCCTCGCGACCCCGGGGCTCGCCTGGGCGGCATTCTGGCTGATGGTGATCGGAGCCCTGATCAACAACTACGCCGTGTTCTGGCGCGACGACTCGAGCGTGATGATGACCTCGTACGCGCCGATGGGCGCGCACTGGAGCTTCTACCTCGGGCTGATCCTGTTCGCGGTCGGCGCGCTCGTCGCGTGCTTCGTGTTCTTCGGCACGCTGGTCGTGGCGAAAAGCGAGCGCACCTACGTCGGCTCGGTGCCGCTCGTCACCTTCGGCGCGATCACGGCCGCCATCATTGCGGTGTTCACGATCGCCTCCGGGGCGATCATCCTCATCCCGACCTTCCTGTGGTCGCTGGGCCTGATCAGCCACATCGACCCCCTCATGTACCACACCATCTGGTGGGCGTTCGGGCATTCCTCGCAGCAGATCAACGTCGCGGCGCACATCGCGGTCTGGTACGCGATCGCGGCGATCGTGTTCGGCGCGAAGCCGCTGTCGGAGCGGGTGAGCCGCAGCGCGTTCCTGCTCTACATCCTGTTCCTGCAACTCGCAAGCGCGCACCATCTGCTCGTCGACCCGGGGCTGAGCGAGACCTGGAAGATCTTCAACACCAGCTACGCAATGTACCTCGCGGTGCTCGCCTCGATGGTGCACGGGCTGACGGTACCCGGAGCGATCGAGGCGGCGCAGCGCGAAAAGGGCTACACCCACGGGCTTTTCGAGTGGCTGCGCAAGGCGCCGTGGGGCAACCCGGTCTTCTCGGGCATGTTCATTTCGCTCGTCGGCTTCGGCTTTCTCGGCGGCATCTCGGGCGTGATGATGGGCACCCTGCAGCTGAACACCCTCATCCACAACACGCTCTACGTGCCCGGGCACTTTCATGCCACGGTCGTGATCGGCACGTCGCTCGCATTCATGGCATTGACGTACTTCCTGATTCCGACGCTGTTCCGGCGCGAGGTCATGTTCCCGACGATCGCCAAGTGGCAGCCCTACGTCTTCGGCCTGGGCATGACCGGCGTCGCGCTGTTCCTGATGGCCGCCGGAACGCTCGGCGTGCCGCGCCGGGACTGGGACATCACCGGCGCGGGCAACGCCTTCCCGTATTCGTTCCCCGGGTCGGCCTTCCTGATGCTGGGGTTGGCGGCCATCTCGGGGCTGATCGCGATCACGGGCGGCGCGATGTACCTGCTCAACACCGTCGGATCGGTGTTCTTCGGCAAGCGGATCCAGACACCGGATTTCCAGCACGTGCGCGCCGCCGAAGGCGTGGCCCCGTCGCCGAAGCCGGTCGCCGCGGCAATCGGCAGCTACCACCCGGGCGGCGGCGGTGCACTCGTCGCTCCGGGCACCTTCATTCTGGCTCTGGTGTTCCTGGTCTCGTTCGTCCTGTACTACTTCATCAACTGGAAGTACCTGGCCACGGTCTGGCCGATGCGCTGAGAATTGCGGGATGACGGACGGCTGAACCGCTGGGGACTGCGACGCATGCGACCGGGGGCGCTGCTGAACCTGTTCAAGCTGCGCATCGGCATGGCGATTGCGCTCGCCGCCCTTGCCGGCTTCGCCTGCGCTCGCGGGCCCGCGCCCGAAGGCTGGCGGATCGCGGCGCTCATCCTCGCGGTGCTCGCCGCCTCCTCAGCAGCGGGCGCGTTCAACCAGTACGTCGAGCGCGACATCGACGCGCGCATGGCGCGTACCCGCCGCCGGCCGTTCGTTACCGGAGCTCTGGCGCATCGTCCCGCGTGGCTGTGGCTGATCGGCGCGCTGACCGCCGGGGGAGTGCTCGCGGCGTGGCTCGCGACCAACTTTGTGGCCGCGCTGTACGTGTTCCTGGGCGCCTTTACCTATGGCGTGGTGTACACGGTGTGGCTCAAGCGCCGCACCCCCTGGAACATCGTGGTGGGCGGGCTCGCGGGCAGCTTCGCGGTCCTTGCCGGCGCCGCGGCGGTCGCGCCGCGACCCGGGCCGGCGGCGCTCGCGCTCGCGGTGGTGCTGTTCCTGTGGACGCCGCCGCATTTCTGGAGCCTGGCGATCGCCTGCCGGGAGGACTATGCCGCGGCCGGCGTTCCCATGCTCCCGGTCGTGGTCGGCGACGCGCGCGCCGCGCGCGCGGTGCTCGCCGCCGCATGGCTGCTGGTGAGCGCCTCACTCGTCCCCGCCGCGCTCGGACTGCACTGGATCTACGCCGCTGCGGCGCTCGCCGGCGGAGGGTGGTTCCTGGCGAAGTGCCACGCCCTCGCGGCGCGCCCGGGTCCCGACACCGCGCGGGCGAGCTTTCATGCCTCGCTCGTGCAGCTCGCAGCGGTGCTCCTCGGTGTGATGCTCGACACGGCGCTGCTCTAGATGCGTGCGTGGTTCGCCGCCGTGGGCGCGGTGGCGCTTCTGTCGGCGCCCGCCGTCGCGCGCCCGGCCTTTGACCAGGCCGCAGCGCTCGCCGCGAGCCAGGCGGCGATCGGCCACCGGATCGGCAACTACCGTCTGCGCGACGCCGCGGGCGGCCAGGTGTGGCTCTCTAGCCTGCGCGGCAAGCCCCTCGTCGTGAGCTTCGTGTACACGGGCTGCTTCCAGATCTGCCCGACCGCGACGCGCGCCCTCGACCGCGCCGTGCGCGCTGCGCGACGCGAGCTCGGCGCGGACGCATTCCGCGTGGCCACCATCGGCTTCAACCTGCCTTTCGATACCCCCGAAGCCATGAAGGACTTCTCGCGCCGGCAAGGGGTGGACGATCCGAACTGGCTATTTCTCAGCCCGGAGGCCGATTCGCTGCCGGCGCTCGTCGCCGATTTCGGCTTTCGGTATCAGGCGACCGCCGCCGGCTTCGATCACGTGCTCCAGGTGAGCATTGTCGATTCGCGAGGGCGCGTCTATCGGCAGCTCTACGGCGAAGCCGTCAGCGGCTCGCAGCTCATCGCTCCCCTGCGCGCGCTGCTTAAAGCCGAGCCGGAGCGCCCCGCCCAGAGCCTGCTGAACAAGCTGCGTCTGGTGTGCTCGGTCTACGACCCGGCGACGGGCGCATACGTCTTCAATTTCGCCTATTTCGTGCAAATGATCATCGGCGCAGTGATCATCACCCTCGGCATCGCGGCGGTCGTGTTCGAGTGGCGGCGCAGGCGGGCATCGCGCCCGAGCCCCTCGAGTTGATGCATATCAAAGAGCGCGCCGCGCGCGCTCCCTAGGATCGCTCCTTGCGGCGGGGATGCGCGCCGCGCCCGGAGATCGCGTTGCTCAAGCGCCTGCACCTGGCCGGACAGTGGGTATTCCTGAGGGTCGAGAGCCTGTTCAACCTCGCCTTCGGCGACGAGCTCAACCCCCTCTACTACCTCGGCCCGATCGCCTACTTCCTGATGTGGGTGGTGGTGGCGAGCGGGCTTTACCTCTACGCCTTCTTCAAGACCGGGGTGCGGGAGGCGCACGCCTCGGTCGAGTACCTTACCGTGCAACAGTGGTATCTGGGCGGGGTTATGCGCAGCCTGCACCGCTATGCCTCCGACGGCATTGCGCTCACCATGCTCCTGCACATGGTGCGTCACTGGTGCTTCGACCGATACCGCGGATTTCGCTG
>JAKALD010000240.1 GCA_021813275.1 Pseudomonadota bacterium
GCTGTTCCTGCGCCTGCTCAAGCCCGGCGGGCGCGCCGCGGTGATCGTGCCCGACGGCGTGCTGTTCGGCTCCAGCACCGCGCACAAGGCGCTGCGCCGCATGCTGGTCGAGGACCAGAAGCTCGACGCCGTGGTCAAGCTGCCCGGCGGCGTGTTCCGGCCCTACGCCGGCGTGTCCACCGCGATCCTGCTGTTCACCAAGACCAACTCCGGCGGCACCGATCAGGTCTGGTTCTACGACGTCGAGGCCGACGGCTGGAGCCTCGACGACAAGCGCGCGCCGTTGCTGGCCGAGGACAAGCTAGGTCCGACACCTTCTTGTCATTCCCGCGGAAGCGGGAATCCAGTGTCCTTGACGCCCGAGGAACACGCCCGGAACAACCTGCCCGACGTGCTGGCGCGCTGGCGCACCCTGCACCCCTCTTCCGCCGGGAGAGGGGCCGGGGGTGAGGGTACGCAATCGCCCGAGATTTCCCGCCCGCGCACCGCGCAGAGCTTCTGCGTGCCCAAGGCCGACATCGCCGCGCAGGGCTACGACCTCTCGCTCAACCGCTACAAGGAAGTGGTGCATGAGGCGGTCGAGCACCGCCCGCCGAAGGAGATACTGGCCGATCTCGCCAAGCTGGAAGAGGAGATTCAGCGCGGCATGAAGGAGTTGGAGGGGATGCTTAGGTGAGCAGCTCAGTGCCCACGGCGAAACTCGTAGACGTCGCTGACTTGAACCCACCGCTCGCAGCTTCGCTGAGCGCTTGGGACGAGGTGTGCTTCATGCCCATGGCGGCAGTCGACGCGGATTCGGTGACTGCAGTTGATCGCGAGACGCGCGTCTATTCGGAGGTCAGTAAGGGGTACACACCTTTCCTCAATGGGGATGTGCTGGTCGCGAAGATCACGCCTTGCTTCGAGAACGGCAAGATCGCGCAAGCGAGGCTCTCCCGCCGATACGGCTTCGGGTCAACCGAGTTTCACGTGGTCAGACCGCGCGCCGATCGAGCTGACGCGCGGTACCTAGTGCACTTCCTTCGTCAAGACCGCATCCGCCAGCAAGGCGAGAGCCGGATGACCGGGAGCGCTGGGCAACGCCGCGTTCCTGAACACTTCCTCGCTGGTCTGACCATCCCGTTGCCACCCCTCCCCGAGCAGCGGCGGATTGCGGAGATCCTGGACAAGGCGGACGCACTGCGGGCCAAGCGTCGCGCCGCCCTCGCCCAACTCGACATCCTCACCCAATCCATCTTCCTCGACCTCTTCGGCGACCCCGCTACGAATCCGAAGGGCTGGCCGGTTGCGACCTTGAAGAACTGCGTGGCGAGGATTCAGATCGGGCCGTTCGGGTCTCTACTGCATCAGGAGGACTACGTTGATGACGGGATCCCCCTCGTCAATCCCAAGCACATTCAGAGTGGTGTGATTGAAATCGGTGGGGATGAAACCGTTACGCCCGAGAAATTTCGAGAGCTTGGCGTCTATCACCTGGCACCGGGGGATGTCGTAATGGGGCGCCGCGGGGAAATGGGCCGTTGTGCGATCGTTGAAGCGGACAGTTGCCCACTCCTGTGTGGCACCGGATCGCTGTTTCTTCGGCCGGACAACCCGCGAACGACAAGCGTGTTCTTACGAGCGATGCTCTCAAGTGAAGCGATCAAGGCGAGGCTGGAGCGACTGTCATTGGGCCAGACACTACCCAATCTGAACTCTCGCATCGTTGAGTGTCTTGAAATTCCGCTGCCGCCCGTGACTGTCCAACGCGACTTTGCCGATCACGTTCTGGCAAGCAAAGCTCTTCGAGGCATCCAGCAGAATTCGCTGGCTTGGCTCGACGCCCTCTTCGCCTCCCTCCAGCACCGCGCCTTCCGCGGCGAACTGTAGCCCTGCGCGGCGAGTCCATCGGCGCATGGTCCGAGACCTGGCGCGAGATCGGGCTGCCACTGATCGACCACGAGGATGTGCCGGAGGACATCTTCTGCGAACCATGTCGGTCGTGCGGCGGAGTGGGCGTATTCGAGTGTTCATCGCTGCATCGCGGCCGGCCGCCTCTCCCCGGGGTTGGGGCGTTGCGATGGGGGACGAAGGCGGGCATGGCGAGCGGTGACGGGCGTTCGTTGGGGTTCGCGGACTCACCCCAACCTGCCGTCCGTTGTTTTGCGTCCCATGCCGAACCTAAAACTACGGCCGTACTTGTTTCAGCTTTGCCAATGCGCTGCCCGCCGCCCGACTTGGAAAATCCTCACCCTCTGCGAGCGATCTCTGACTTTTTAGCCGGCACCGCCGCGGCCGGCAGCCGCGTCAATGTCTCGCGCCGGAGAGGATGGCGGTTACCTTGCAATTACGGAGCGCCGCTCCATAATTGCAATGATGATCTCCCGCCGCCTGCTCCCCGCACTCGCCACCGCCCTGGCCGAAGCGCCGGCCGTGGCCCTGCTCGGACCGCGCCAGGTGGGCAAGACCACGCTGGCGCTCGCGGCGGCCGCATCGCGACCGTCGGTCTATCTCGACCTCGAGTCCGAGGCCGACCGCGCCAAGCTCGCCGAGCCCGAGCTGTACCTCGCGCAGCACGCCGACAAGCTGGTCATCCTCGACGAGATCCAGCGCACGCCGCAGCTTTTCCGCAGCCTGCGCGGGCTGATCGACGCCGGCCGGCGACGCGGACAGGCCAGGGGCCGCTTCCTCGTGCTGGGCTCGGCGTCGATCGATCTGCTCAAGCAGTCGAGCGAGTCGCTCGCGGGGCGCATTCGCTATCTGGAGCTCGCTCCGCTGGATGCCGGCGAGGTCGGCCGCGACCGCCTCGACGCGCTGTGGCTGCGCGGCGGCTTTCCCGAAAGCCTGCTGGCCGATTCGGACGCCGCCAGCCTGCGCTGGCGGGTCGACTTCATCCGCACCTACCTCGAGCGGGACATCCCGCAGTTGGGGCCGCGCATCCCGGCGGAGACGCTGCGTCGGCTCTGGACCATGCTGTCGCATCAGCAAGGCGGCCTGCTCAATGCGGCGGCGCTCGCCCGCGCGCTCGCGGTGGACGGCAAGACCGTCGCGACTTATCTCGACCTGCTGGTCGATCTGCTGCTGGTGCGCCGGCTTGCGCCGTGGCATGGCAACGTGAAAAAGCGGCTGGTCAAGTCGCCCAAGGTCTACGTGCGCGACAGCGGGCTCGTGCACGCGTTGCTGGGCATCGGCGACCGCGAAGCGCTGCTGGCGCACCCCGTGGCCGGCGCGAGCTGGGAGGGCCAGGCGACCGAGTCGCTGCTTGCAGCTGCGCCACCGGGCACCGAGGCGTATTTCTTCCGCACCGCAGCCGGGGCCGAGATCGATCTGCTGCTGAAGCGACCCGGCGAGCGCCGGCCCTGGGCGATCGAGATCAAGCGCGGGCTTGCGCCGAAGATCGAACGGGGTTTTCACTCCGCCTGCGAGACGGTCCGGCCGCAGCGGCGGCGCGTCGTGTATGGCGGCAGCGAGCGCTTCCCGCTCGCCGAGGGTGTGGAGGCGGTCTCCCTGCCCGATCTGTGTATGGAGCTCGGCGCGACATGAGCCGGTTCGCTTTCCTGCAGGCCGAGTGGGCGGCGGTGTCCGAGTCCGCCGTGCGCGCCGGTTCGCCGGGCGCCTGCCCCGGAGCTGGACGTCGGGGTGCCCGCCGGGGTCTCGGGAAAGTAAAACAAGGCCTGCAGCTTCCGTCCTTGTTAAACGTTGCCTATCATATGGCCTGGATCTGGACCCTTATGAAAGGCAGCGACCCGGATGGCGAGTAGCGCAGAAGCGTCGACGCGCGCAGGACGGTACATCGCCCAGCCCACGGGCTATCGGGCGTTCATGCCGGCGCCGTTACCGCCGCGGCCCGGCGTGGCACTGGCCGGCGAACTTCAGGGTCTGCTGTCGGCCGCCGACCGCGCGCTGGGGCGGCTCGACGGATCGGTGCTGACGCTGCCGAACCCGGACCTGTTCGTCTTCATGTACGTGCGCAAGGAGGCGGTGCTCTCCAGCCAGATCGAGGGGACACAGAGCTCGCTGCAGGACCTGCTGGCGGCCGAGGCGCAGCTGTTCGATCAGAACCTGCCGCGCGACGTGGACGAGGTGGTCAACTACGTGCGCGCCATGCACCACGGGCTGGCGCGCCTCCCCGACTTGCCGGTGTCGGTGCGGCTGATCCGCGAGATCCATGCCGAACTGATGCGCGGCGTGCGTGGCGGCCGGTTGCAGCCCGGCGAGCTGCGCAGCAGCCAGAACTGGATCGGCCCGGCCGGCTGCACGCTCGCCACCGCGACCTTCGTGCCGCCGCCGCAGCACGCGGTGCCGGAGGCGCTGGGCGACCTGGAAAAGTTCCTGCACGCGCACGACGAGCTGCCGCCGCTGGTGAAGATCGCGCTCGCCCACGTGCAGTTCGAGACGATCCACCCGTTCCTCGACGGCAACGGGCGCGTCGGCCGGCTGCTGATCACTTTCCTGCTCACCGAGCGCGGCGTGCTGCACAAGCCGGTGCTGTACCTGTCGCACTTCTTCAAACGGCACCGCCAGGCGTACTACGAGCACCTGCAGGCGGTGCGCGACCGCGGCGCCTGGGAAGACTGGCTCGGCTTTTTCCTGCGCGGCGTGATCGAGGTGGCGGGCGAAGCGTCTGAGACTGCGCGACAGGTCCTGCAACTGCGCGAGCAGCATCGCGCCGCGATCACGGCACAGCTCGGTCGTGCGGCGGGCAACGGCCACAAGGTGCTCGAATCGCTGTTCGACCGGCCGATCGTTGCCGTCGGCGACGTGCAAAAGACGACGGGCACGACCTACGCCGCGGCGAATGGCCTGGTGTCGCGCCTCGTCAAATTGGGCGTGCTCAGCGAAATGACGGGCTATGCGCGCAACCGGCGCTTTCGCTATGCGCCCTACATCGCGCTGTTCAACGATGCGGGTCCCGGCGCCGTTGCCGCGGAGACCGGCGCATGAGCCAGTTCGCTTTCCTGCAGGCCGAGTGGGCGGCGGTGTTCGAGTCCGCCGCGCGCGCCGAGGCCGCCGTGCACGCCGATCCGCGCACGGCCTGCTTCTACGCGCGCAGAGCGCTCGAACTGGCCGTTGCCTGGGCCTACAAGCACGACGCCGCGCTGAAGCTGCCCTATCAGGACAACCTGTCCGCGCTGATCCACGAGCCCAGCTTCAAGATCGCCGCCGGCGAGGCGGTGTTCAACAAGGCCAAGGTGATCGCCACGCTGGGCAACCGCGCGGTCCACAGCCACCGCGCGATCCCGCCCGAGGATGCCCTCGTTGCGGTGCGGGAGCTGTTTCATGTGACGTACTGGCTGGCCCGCACCTACGGCCGCGCGGCGCGGCCGGCGCCCGGGCTTGCCTTCGATGCGGCCGCGCTGCCGAAGGCGACACCGGTGCGCGGGCCGACCGCCGAGCAGCTGCAGCAGCTCGAAGCGGGCCTGCGCGAGCGCGATGAAAAACTCACGACGCTGCTGGCCGACAAGGCCACGCTGGACGAGGAACTCAAGCGCCTGCGCGCCGAGGTGGCGACGGCGAAGCAGTCGGCAGCGGCG
>JAKALD010000241.1 GCA_021813275.1 Pseudomonadota bacterium
ACACGCGGCTCGCGTTCCATCCGGTGAGCATGGAGGAAGCCGCGCGCCGCGTCGGCGTGAAGCGCGCCCCGGCGGGCACCGCCGCCGAGCAGCTCTACCTGCACCTCACCCTGCGGCGTCCGCCCAGGGAGCAGTTCGCGCGCCGCGAGGAGCGGCGCGGCTTCCTCTTCTGGCAGCTGCAGCGCGCGATCGTGGCCGCCGGCGCCGTGGCGTTCGCCGGCTGCGCGCTGTACGCCGGCGTCAAGTGGCTGGACATCCTCAGCACGCGCTCGCAGGCCGCGAGCCAGGAACGCACCGCGCGCGATGCGGCGCAGCGCTACGAGCGCATCACCGCTGCTTTTCCGGTCACGCAAACGACCACCGAGAACCTGAAGGCGACCGTCGTGGAGTTCACCAAGATCGCCGAGCGCTCCGCCTCGCCCGAGCCGGCCCTGGTCTACCTTTCCAAGGCGATGGACGAGTTCCCGCAGATCGAGCTCGACAGCCTGGTCTGGAGCATCGAGCGCGGCGACGAGAAGTCTGGCGCCGCGCCCGCGGCGTCGACGGCGGCCGCGCCGCCCGCCGCGAGCGGCGAGTTCAGCCAGGTGCTGCGCATCTCGGGCCAGGTCAACGCGACGCAGCGCTCCGACTACCGCGCGATCACCGCCCAGGTGCAGCGCTTCGCCCGCGCGCTGGTCGCCGATCCGCGCTACCGGATCGTGCACACGCGGCTGCCGTTCGACATCACCTCCGAGGGAACGCTCACCGGCGACATCGGCCAGACCGAGAGCGGCGAGGCCCCGCGCTTCACCATCATCCTCGCGCGCAAGCTCCCATGAACCTCACCGCCGCCGAGATCAGGAAGCTGCTGCTGCCGGCGCTCGCCTGCGCCGCGCTGCTCGCAGCCGGCGTCGCGCTGGTGCTGCACGCCCGGCACACGCTGCTGCGCGCCGACCAGCAGCTTGCCGCCGCGCGCGAGGATCGCAACAAGGCGGCCGAGCGGCTGTCGCGCATCGCGGAAGAAGAGCGCGAGGTGCGCGAGAAGCTGGCCGTCTACCAGCGGCTCAAGGCGCTGCACATCATCGGCGAGGAGCGCCGCCTCGAATGGGCCGACGCCATGGCGCGCATCAAGACGAGCCGCGACCTGCTCGATCTGCGCTATCGCGTCGAGCGCCAGAAGCTGCTCGTGTCGGTGCCGGGCAAGCCCGCCAGCGTCGACTTCTACTCGAGCACCATGAAAGTGCAGATCGCGCTGCTCGACGAGAACGACCTGCTCGACTTCCTGCACGACCTGCGCGACTCGGGCAACGCCTACTATTCGGTGCGCAGCTGCTCGATCACGCGCGTCAGCCAGGCGCCCACGGCCGGCGCGATGGCGCCGCGCCTGAGCGCCGACTGCGACATCGACTTGATCACCATCCTCGACCGGGCGGCGAAGGCATGAGGCGCACCGCTCTCCTCGCCGTGCTCGGCTGCGCCCTGGCCGGCGCCGCGCAGGCGGCGCGCGCCCAGGAGCTCGGACGGCTTTTCTTCACGCCCGAGCAGCGTGCCGCGCTCGAGGCGCGCCGCAAGGCGCGCCTGCCCGACATGCCGGCGACCCCGGTCATCGAGTCGCCGGTGACGACGATCGACGGCTACGTGCAGCGCTCCGGCGGCCGCTCGACCGTGTGGGTGAACGGCGAGCCGGTCCGCGAGGGCACGCAGCCCGAGGGCATGCAGGTCTACCCGGGCGCCGACCCGACGCAGGTCGGCGTGAGCGTCGGCGACAGCGACCGGCGCTTCGAGCTGCGGGTGGGGCAGAGCCTCGAGCGCGACACGGGCACGGTGAAAGGCGTGCTCGGCGGGGGAACGATACGCGTGGAGAAACCCGCACCGGCGCCCTCGTCGAAGCAAGGCCCGCGGTGAGCAGCGCACCGCTTCGCGCGCGCGCCCGGCCGGCCCTGCGGCGGCATCAGCGCGGCGTCGCGCTGATCATCGTGACGCTGATCATCGTGCTCGGCGTGTCGTGGCTGCTTGTGTCCGCGCTGAGCACCTGGCTCAATCCGGCGGCGGCCAATCCGACCTTCAACGGCAGAGTGCTGGGTGAGGCGAAGGCGGCGCTGCTCGGGTACGTTGCGAACGAGGTCATGGATGACCTGACCTCGAACCCGGAGCGAAACCCGGGACGTTTACCGTGCCCTGAGTATTACTCGTGCCAGAGCTCATCGGGTTCCTGCACGCCGCCTCCTAGTCCCGCCGACGGGGTCGCTGCGGCGGCCTGCCCGCCACCCGCAGTCGGTCGTTTGCCCTGGCGTACCCTCGGCATCGACGAACCGTTCGATGCATCCGGGACCCCGCTGTGGTACGTAGTCTCGCCAGACTGGGCACTGCCGAGCACCACGGCGACGCTGACGATCAATTTCAACACCTCGGGGCAACTTACCTTCAATGGTCAGTCCAATGCAGCCGTCGGCCTCATCATTGCACCTGGCTCGCCCCTTGCAGTGCCCGCGTCAACCACAGGAAACTGTCCAGCGCGAACGCAAAACCGCGGCTCGAGTCCGCCAGACTATCGGGACTACTTTGAATGTCCCAATGCTGCTTGGCCGATAGGAGTTGACGGTTTCGCGGCGTCCGGCGCGGTTGGCGCATTCAACGACCAAGTAGTACAAGTAACGCCTGCCGATGTCATGCGCGCTATCGAGGGTCCGATCGCCCAGCGGATCCAGACCCAGATCGTGCCGGCGATCAATTCGGTGTATACGGCGGCCAACGGCTGGTATGACAAAAATGGCAACCTTCTTTCTCAGCCGCTTTATCCGTTCGCGGCACCCTTCAACAGCCCGAATCCCGCAGTCAATCCGCCGAACCCAGGTGTAGTCAACAATTACGAAGGCGTGCTGCCGATCAAGCCGGACGCAGCGAGCAGTGTTGCCTGGGTCACCGCGTCCGTATCCGCTTCCGTCATCGTCGGGCCTAATCCCAAGAATATCGACTGCTCGAATTCGACGAGCAACAGCGTGCAGTGCACGTTTGACTTGCGGAAGTCCTCTTCGCCACAAACGCTGCAAGTTACGGCGTCTGCGTCGAAAGTGGGCATCGGATTTCGACAGCCCCCGGGGCTTCTGGCAAACGTGTCCTATGCCGGTCTGACCTTGTCGTCTGCATCGATACAGAACACGCTGGTGAGCGACGGCACGGCACAGGTCGTCTATCAAGCCGTAGCTCCGGCAGCAGGCGGCAAAGTCACGGTAAGCATTGGCATCAACGCGGCGGATGACTCGATCACCGACGCGAACAACAGCGCGACTGGCTGGTTCATCCGCAACCAATGGTACATGTTCACTTACTACGCGGTCTCGGGGCGGTACGCGCCGGGCGGCAACGAAAAGTGCGCCGGCGGACCCGCCTCGACGCCGTGCCTAACGATGTACGTCGACGGGGTGCCGAACAATAACGTTCGCGCGCTCCTGGTGTTCGCGGGGCGCTTCCTAACCGGCGTCAACACGCCGCTCCGCCCGATGACGGGCGACCCAGCGATAGGCGACCCGAAGAGCTATTTCGAGGGCTATAACTTGCGAGCCGCCACCAACTATTTGTCCGCCACTCCGCCCAGCAGCTTTTGGTGGGTGTTCGACAAACACTCGGCAGCGACAAGCGCTTTCAACGACCGCACCTTCTCGATCGCACCATGACCGCGCGATTCGCAAGCCCGCGCACCGCCGGCTTCTCGCTCATCGAGATGGCGATCGTGCTCGCCATCATCGGCTTCGTGCTCGGCGGCATGCTGCTCACGCTCTCGGCGCAAGTCTCCCAGCGCAATATCGACGAGACGCAAGTTCGGCTCAGGCAGGCGCGCGACGCGCTCATCGGCTTCGCGATTGCCAACGGTCGGCTGCCCTGCCCGGCGTCCGCACCCCCGCCGGCGTCCCCAAGCAGCAACGGAATGGAGTCTGTCTCGGGGGGTACGTGCACGAACTTTTACAACGGGTTTCTTCCAGCAGTGACGCTCGGCTTCCAGCCAGTGAGCAGCAGCGGCTACGCGCTCGACGCCTGGGGCAACCCAATTCGCTATGCGGTAGTTCAGAAGATAACTGGCTGCGTGGACTCCACTACGGGATTGCCTGCATCTCCGGCAATTTCGCCGTTTATCGCCAGTTCGCCGAACCCGACTCTCAAGACGTACGGAGTCTCATGCCAGCCCAACGATCTAGTGATATGCCAGGGTGGTCTGTACGACAGCTATATCAGCGCCACGAGTTGCGGCTCGCCCCCCGCTCCCGCGACCAATTCTGTAACCAAGCAGAACACGGTGGTTGCAATCGTATTTTCCACTGGCAAAGACTACACCTCGATGACGAGCGGCAACACGGATGAACAAATCAATCTAAAGAATGCACCTTACGGAAGCTATGCGACGTTTGTGAGTCATCCCCCCGCCCCGGTCGGCGCATCAGGCGGAGAATTCGACGACCAGCTCGAATGGATTCCCGTAGGCCTGCTCTACGGCCGCATGACGGCCGCAGGGGTGCTACCGTAGCGCTTCCCGCCGGCGGACGAACTGCATGACTCTCCTGCGAACTTTTTACCGCCGCCTGCGCGCGGCCGGGGTCGAGCCGACCGACTCCGAGGAGCTCAAGCTCAAGAAGCAGGTCCTCCTGTTCGCCTGCGGACTGATGATCGCGGGCTCGGCGATCTGGCTGTCGCTCTACTGGCTGCTCGGGCTGCCGCTCTCGGCGTCGCTGCCGTTCGGCTTCGAGCTCGTCTCGTTCGCGACGCTGCTCGTATTCCTCGCGACGCTCAATTTCGATTTCTTCCGCATCGCGCAGCTCTCGCTCTTCCTGTTCGTGCCGTTCGTCGTGCACTGGTCGATCGGCAACTTCATCTCGGCGAGCGGCGTCATCCTGTGGGGCCTCCTCGCGCCGGTGGGCGCGGTGCTGCTGTTCTCGCCGCGCGAGTCGCTGCCCTGGTTCTTCGCCTACGTCGTGCTCGTGCTGGTCACCGGCAGCATGGACTACTACCTCGCGGGCTATCCGGCGGGCGGGCCGCGCGTGCCGCTGCAGACGACCGTGGTGTTCTTCGCCCTGAACTTCGCGGCGACCTCCGCCATCGTGTACTGGCTGCTGCACTTCGCGTTCAGCGAGCGCGACGCCTCGCGCGCGCGCCTCGAGGAGGCGCACGTGCGGCTGCTGGAGGAGCAGGAGCGCTCCGAGCACCTGCTGCTCAACATCCTGCCGGCGCCGATCGCCGAGCGCCTCAAGCACTCGGAGTCGACGATCGCCGACGGCTTCGCGGACGTGTCGGTGATGTTCGCCGACATCGTCAACTTCACCGGCATCGCCGAGCGCATGACGCCGCAGGAGATCTTCGCGCTGCTCAACCGGCTGTTCTCGGCCTTCGACGATCTCGCCGAGCGGCTCGGGCTGGAGAAGATCAAGACGATCGGCGACGCCTACATGGTGGCCGGCGGGATCAACCGCGGCGGCACGGACTACACGGGCGCGGTCGCGGACCTGGCGCTCGCGATGCGCGAC
>JAKALD010000242.1 GCA_021813275.1 Pseudomonadota bacterium
CAGCTCGCAGCCGGTGCAGTGCGCCTCGAGCACCGTGTGCATGAGCTTGGTGGCGCCGACGATCGCGTCCACCGGGCAGGCCTGGATGCACAGGGTGCAGCCGATGCAGCGCCGCTCGTCGATCACCGCGAGCGCGCGCGCGGCGTGCCGCCCGCAGGCGGGATCGAGCGGCTTCGGCTCGCGCCCGAGGAGCGCGGCCAGCCGCGCGATGCCTTCTTCCCCGCCCGGCGGACAGCGATTGATCTCGGCCGCGCCGCGCGCGAGCGCCTCGGCGTAGGGGCGGCAGCCGGGATAGCCGCACTTCGCGCACTGCGTCTGGGGCAGCAGCGCTTGGATCGCCTCAGGCGGCACGCGGCGCGGCATCGCGCTCCTCCGTCGCGCGCCCCGCGAGCGCCGCGGCGCATTCGGCGACGAGCGCCGGCCCGCGGTAGATCAGGCCGGTGTAGAGCTGCACCAGCGAGGCGCCGGCGGCCCGCTTCTCGGCGGCGTCCGCGCCCGAGAGGATGCCGCCCGCGCCGATCAGTGCGACCTCGCCCCCGAGCTCGGCTGCGAGCGCGGCCAGCACGCGCGTGGCGCGCGCGCGGATCGGCGCCCCCGACAGGCCGCCCGCCTCGTCGGCGTGCGGCAGGCCCTCGACCCTCTCGCGCGACACTGAGGTGTTGGTGGCGACCACCCCGTCGATGCCGTGCCGGCGCAGCGCCGCGGCCACGTCGCGCACCTGGCCGTCGTCGAGGTCCGGCGAGACCTTGAGCACCAGGGGCACGCGCCTGCCATGGCGCGCCGCGAGCCGCTCGCGCTCGCTCGCCAGGCGCGCGAGCAGCCGCTCGAGCGCCTCGCGATCCTGCAGGGCACGCAGGCCCTGGGTGTTGGGCGAGGAGACGTTCACCGTGACGTAGCTCGCCGCGGCATAGACGCGCTCGAGGCACAGCGCGTAATCGTCCGCGGCGCGCTCGAGCGGCGTGTCGAAGTTCTTGCCGATGTTCACCCCGAGGATGCCGCGGTAGCGCGCGCGCGCGAGGTTGGCGGCGAAGGCCTCGACGCCGGCGCTGTTGAAGCCGAAGCGGTTGATGAGCGCGCGCGCCCGCGGCAGGCGAAAGAGCCGCGGCCGCGGATTGCCCGGCTGCGGGCGCGGCGTCACGGTGCCGACCTCGAGGAAGCCGAAGCCGAGCGCCGCGAGCGCGTCGATGTGCGCGGCGTCCTTGTCGAGCCCGGCCGCGAGCCCCACCGGGTTGGGGAACTCGAGCCCCATCGCGCGCACCGGCTGCGGCGGCACAGGTCGCGCCGCCCAGCCGAGCACGTGCGCGCGGCGCGCCGCCTCGGCGAGCTTGAGCGTCAGCAGATGGGCGTTCTCGGGGTCGAGCGCGAAGAGCAGCGGGCGCGCCAGCGCATAGAGCATGGCGCCATTTTACCGGCCGCCCCGGGCGCGGCGTCTCAGAACTTCAGCTGCGCGAGGTCGTATTCGGAGAGGCGCCGCCACTGCCCGGCGACGAAGCCCTCGATCGGCGCGAAGTGCGACTTGTAGGCCATCTTCGGGCTCTCGCGGATCCAGTAGCCGAGGTACAGGTACGGCAGCCCGAGCGCGCGGCAGGCCTCGATCTGCCAGAGCACGTTGTAGGTGCCGAAGCTCGCCTCGCGCCGGTCGGGCTCGTAGAACGTGTACACCGACGACAGGCCGTCGGGCAGGTAGTCGACGATCGAGACCATCGCGAGCTGGCCCTGGTCGCGAAACTCGACGAGGCGCGTGTCGACGCGGCTCTGCAGCAGGAAGTGCGAGTACTGGTCGCGGCTGTCGTTGTCCATGCCGCCCCCGGAATGGCGCTTCGACTGGTAGCGCAGGTACAGGGCATAGTGCTCGAGCCGGAACTTGAGCGGCTGGGCCTGCGAAGCGAGCCCCGCGTGCCGCTTCCAGGCGCGGCGTTGCGAGCGGTTCGGCTCGAACGCGGCCACCGGGATGCGCACCGGCACGCACGCGCGGCAGCTGTCGCAGTGCGGCCGGTAGGTGAAGATGCCGCTGCGCCGGAACCCAGACTTCACCAGCTCGCCGTACAGCTCGGTGTTGATGAGGTGGCTCGGCGTGGCCACCTGCGAGCGCGCCATGCGCTCGGGAAGGTAGCTGCACGGGTAGGGCGCGGTCACGTAGAACTGCAGGACCGCATGAGGCAGGTCGTTGAGCCGGGACATGAGCAGCGCTTGTTGCCGTACCTTTCAACGGTGCGCGGCGCGGGTCTCAGCGCGCGGCGGCGCGCGCCTGCCAGCGCGCGACAGGCTCCGGATAGTTTACCAATGCGGACACCGCGCGCAAGAAATCGCGCCGCGGCATTTCGCGCGCGCCGAGCGAAACGAGCAGCGGCGTTCGCACCTGGCAATCGACGAGCGGGAAGCCGCGCGCGCGCAGCTCCTCGACGAGCGCCACAAGCGCCACCTTGGACGCATCGGTGGCGCGCGAGAACATCGATTCGCCGTAGAACATGCGCCCGAGCGCCACGCCGTACAGCCCGCCGACCAGATCGCCGCCCCGCCAGGTCTCGAAGCTGTGCGCGTAGCCCGCGCGGTGCAGCGCCGCGTAGGCGCGGCGCATGTCCTCGCCGAGCCACGTCCCGCCGCCGTCGGCGCGCGGCCCCGCACAGCCTGCCAGCACGCGTGCAAACGCGGTGTCGATGCGCACCTCGTAGCCCTTGTTGCGCACGCTCTTGGCGAGCGAGCGCGAGACTTTCAGCTCGTCGCAGGCGAGCACCAGCCGCGGGTCGGGCGACCACCACAGGATCGGCTCGCTGCCCGAATACCACGGAAAAATGCCGCGCCGGTAGGCCGCGAGCAGCCGCTCGAGCGAGAGGTCGGCGCCCGCGCACAGCAGGCCGTTCGGGTCCTTCAGCGCGCGCTCGACCGGCGGGAAAGGGTCGTCGGCCTCAAGCCAGGGAATCACGCCGCTTCGGCTTCGCAGGGGGCCCGCACGCCGGCATGATGCCACGCGGGCGCGGGCAGCCGGTTCGAGCCGGCGGGGACGCTTCTGAAATGCACGCCTTGCGTGCATCATAGCGCCAGAGCGCACGACGATGGTGCGCGTTAGGGCGATTCGGACCGGCGTTTTTCAGGCGCATTCCAGCGTTTTCAGCGTGTTGCGCCCTAAGGCCCGGGACTTGCTTGCGAACGTCCGATTTTTTCCACGAAAACCAGAAGGAGGTTGCGGCATGGAGACCCTGAAGTCCGGATCGGACGTCCTGTTCCTGCTGCTCGGCGCGATCCTCGTGCTCGCGATGCACGCCGGGTTCGCGTTTCTCGAGCTCGGCACGGTGCGCGCCAAGAACCAGGTGAACGCGCTCGTGAAGATCCTGAGCGACTTCTCGGTCTCCACAGTCGCCTACTTCCTCATCGGCTACACGATCGCCTACGGGGTGTCGTTCTTCACCGGCGCCGAGGCGCTCGCGCAGAAGAACGGCTACGAGCTGGTGCGCTTCTTCTTCCTGCTCACCTTCGCGGGCGCGGTGCCGGCGATCGTCTCCGGCGGCATCGCCGAGCGCGCGCGCTTCTACCCGCAGCTGCTCGCCACGCTGCTGCTCGTCGCGCTCGTGTACCCGCTGTTCGAGGGCATCGCCTGGAACCACCGCTTCGGCGTGCAGGCCTGGCTCGAGGCGCACTTCGGCGCCGAGTTCCACGATTTCGCGGGCTCGGTGGTGGTGCACGCGGTGGGCGGCTGGATCGGGCTCGTCGCGGTGCTGCTGCTCGGCGCGCGCAAGGGCCGCTACGCCAAGGACGGCCGCATCAGCGCGCATCCGCCTTCCTCGATCCCGTTCCTCGCGCTGGGGGCCTGGATCCTCTCGGTCGGCTGGTTCGGCTTCAACGTCATGTCGGCGCAGTCGATCGACAAGGTGAGCGGCCTGGTCGCGGTGAACTCGCTCATGGCGATGGTCGGCGGCACGCTCGCGGCGCTGCTCGCCGGCCGCAACGACCCGGGGTTCGTGCACAACGGGCCGCTCGCCGGGCTGGTGGCGATCTGTGCCGGCTCGGACGTCGTGCACCCGCTCGGCGCGCTCGTGGTCGGCGCCGTGGCGGGCGCGCTGTTCGTGTACATGTTCACCGTCACGCAGAACCGCTGGAAGATCGACGACGTGCTCGGCGTGTGGCCGCTGCACGGCCTGTGCGGGGCCTGGGGCGGAATCGCGTGCGGCATCTTCGGCCAAAAGGCGCTCGGCGGCACCGGCGGGGTGAGCTTCCTCGCGCAGCTCGCAGGCACCGCGCTCGGCGTCGCGTTCGCGCTGGCGGGCGGCGCGATCGTCTACGGCGCGATCAAGGCGACGATCGGGATGCGGCTCGACGAGGAGCAGGAGTTCAACGGCGCGGACCTGTCGATCCACAAGATCTCGGCCACCCCGGAGCGCGAGGCCGGCCGGACGGCCTGAAGCCGCGGCCGTGCGCGCTCAGCGCGGGCGAATGTCGCCCGCGTGGAAGCCGAAGCTGCCGCGCTTGCGGTCCTCGAACCAGTGCTTGAGCGTGAGCCCGACGGTGCGGAACGCGATCTCGGGCCAGGGCATCTGCGCCTCCTCGAAGAGCGCCACGTCGAGGCTCTCGACGCCGGGCTTGAAGTCGAGGCTCGCCAGGCGCGCGCGGTAAAAGAGGTGCACCTGGTTCACGTGCGGAACCGACAGCATGCTGAAGGGCTCGCCGAGCTCGACGCGCGCGCCGGCCTCCTCGAGCGTCTCGCGCAGCGCGGCTTCCGCGGCCGTCTCGTCGTTCTCCATGAAGCCCGCCGGCAGCGTCCAGTAGCCGTAGCGCGGCTCGATCGCGCGGCGGCACAGCAGCAGCCGCCCGTCCCATTCCGGGACGCAGCCCACGACCAGCTTCGGGTTCTGGTAATGGATCTCGCCGCAGCTGTCGCACACGTAGCGCGGCAGCGAGTCGCCGGGAGGCACGCGCTTCGCGACCGGCGCGCCGCAGTTCGAGCAGAATCTCATCGCGCAATCGTGCTGGGACCGCCTGTATGATACCTGCGTGCGGCCGTCCCACGTCGAAGCGATCCTCTCCGCGGAGGTCCGCGCCGCCGCGCTCGGGCAGCACACGCCGGTGATGCTGTGGGGTGCGCCCGGCGTCGGCAAGTCGCGCATCGTCGCGGCGCTCGCGGCGGCCGAAGGCGTGCCGCTGCACGACGTGCGGCTCGCGCAGATGGAGCCGACCGACCTGCGCGGCATCCCGTTTCGCGACGGCGCACACGTCGTGTGGTCGGTGCCCGCGCTGCTCCCGGACGCCGAGCGCCACGGCGCGCGCGGGATCCTGTTCCTCGACGAGATCAGCTCCGCCGCGCCGAGCGTGACCGCCGCGGCCTACCAGCTGATCCTCGACCGGCGTCTGGGCGAGTACCGCGTGCCCGATGGCTGGGCGATCTTCGCCGCCGGCAACCGCCACGGCGATCGCGGCGTCACCTACCAGATGGCCGCGCCGCTCGCCAACCGCTTCACGCACTACGAGCTCGAGCCGTACCTGGACGACTGGGTTAGATC
>JAKALD010000243.1 GCA_021813275.1 Pseudomonadota bacterium
GCGCACGCTCCTTGAAACGCTCGTTCTGGTAGGTGAACGCGAGCTCGGCGCCTTCGCGATGCGCTGCCTGCGCGATGCCGTAGGCGATCGAGCGGTTGCTGAGCAGGCCGGTGACGAGGATGCGCTTGCCGGCGAGAAAACCCATCTGCGGTCCTTGCGTGGAGGGGCCTCGATTATAGCCAACGCCCCCGCTGGCGCGCGTCAGGCGACGCACCACCCCTTCCGCTACACTTCGCCGCATGCGCGCCCTGCTCGTTCCGGCGCTCGCGCTCGCCGTGACGCTCGCGGCCTGCGGCCGGGTCTGGAACGATCCGTATCCGGCCGCCGATCGCGGCAAGAACATCCTGTACTCGGCGTTCGTCGAGCGTCCGAAGCACCTCGATCCGGTGCAGTCGTACGCCGAGGACGAGTCGCGCTTCATCCAGCAGGTCTACGAGCCGCCGCTGCAGTACGCCTATCTCGCGCGCCCGTACCGTCTCGTGCCGCTCACCGCGACCGAGGTGCCGCACCCGCAGTACCTCGATCGCGATCGCAGGCCGGTGCCGGCGACGAGCCCCGCCGTGGCCTACAGCGTCTACACCATCCACATCCGGCCCGGAATCCTCTATCAGCCGCATCCGGCCTTCGCGCGCGACGCGAGCGGCGCGCTGCGCTACGACCATCTGTCGCGCGAGCGCATCGCCGGCCTGGCGAGCCCATATGCGCTGCCGCACAGCGGCACGCGCGAGCTGGTATCGGACGACTACATCTACGAGATCAAGCGGCTCGCGCACCCGCGGCTGTACTCGCCGATCTTCGGGCTGATGTCGCAGTACATCGTCGGCCTGTCCGACCTCGCCGCGCGCCTGCGCGCGGTCGACGAGCGCATGAAGGCGAGCGGGCAGGGCGAGGGCTGGATCGACCTGCGCAAGTATCCACTCGCGGGCGTCGAGCGCGTCGACGCGCATACCTTCCGCATCACGCTCAAGGGGCGCTACCCTCAGTTCGTCTACTGGCTGGCGATGCCGTTCTTCGCCCCGGTGCCCTGGGAGGTGGACAAGTTCTTCCAGCAGCCCGGCATGGCGGCCAAGAACTTCACCCTCGACTGGTGGCCGGTCGGCACCGGCCCGTACATGCTCACCGAGAACAACCCGAACGCGCGCATGGTGCTCGAGCGCAACCCGAACTTCCGCGGCGAGCCGTATCCCTCGACGGGCGAGCCGGGCGACCGGCGGGAGGGGCTGCTCGCCGACGCCGGCAAGACGATGCCCTTCATCGACAAGGTGATCTTCAGCCGCGAGAAGGAGAGCATCCCGTACTGGAACAAGTTCCTGCAGGGCTACTACGACAGCTCCGGCGTCAGCTCGGACAACTTCGACCAGGCCGTGCGGATCTCGGTCGAGGGCGAGGCGGCGCTCACGCCGCAGATGCGGCGCCTGGGCATCCAGCTGCGCACCTCGGTGGCCACTTCGATCCTGTACATCGGCTTCAACTGGCTCGACCCCGTGGTCGGAGGCGCCATGGGCGGCGCGGCGGCCGAGCGCGCGAGGAAGCTCCGCCAGGCGATCTCGATCGCGGTGGACATGGAGGAGTACCTGCAGATCTTCGCCAACGGCCGCGGCATCGTGGCGCAGGGGCCGATCCCGCCCGGCATCTTCGGCTACCGTGGCGGGGCCGCGGGCGTGGACCCGGTCACCCACGTCTGGCGCGACGGCGCCGCGCACCGGCGAGCGCTCGCGGAGGCCAAGCGCCTGCTCGCCGAAGCCGGCTACCCGGACGGGCGCGACGCGCGCACCGGCGAGCCGCTCGTGCTGTACCTCGACACCGTGTCGCGCGGGCCGGGGGACAAGGCGCGCCTCGACTGGTGGCGCAAGCAGTTCGCCAAGCTCTCGATCCAGCTCGAGGTGCGCGAGACCGACTGGAACCGCTTCCAGGAGAAGATCCGCAAGGGCAGCGAGCAGATCTTCATCCTCGGCTGGGACGCCGACTACCCGGATCCGGAGAACTTCCTCTTCCTGCTCGACGGCGCGCAGAGCCGCGCGCTGCACAACGGCGAGAACGCCGCGAACTACTCGAACCCGGAGTACGACGCGCTGTTCGAGCGTATGCGCAACATGCCCGACTCACCCGAGCGCCAGAAGCTCATCGACCGCATGGTGGACATCGCGCGCAATGACGCGCCGTGGATCTGGGGCTACTTCCCGAAGGACTACGTGCTGTATCACGGCTGGCTGTCGAACGTGAAGCCGAACGACATGGCGCGCAACAACATCAAGTACCTGCGCGTGGACCCCGCGCAGCGCGCCGCCTACCAGCGGCGCTGGAACCGTCCCATGCTCTGGCCGCTCGCGCTGCTCGTCGCGCTGATCGCCGCGGCGGTGGTCCCGGCGGTGATCGGCTACCGGCGCCGCGAGCGCATGGCGGCGCTGCCGCCGGCGGGGAAGTAGGAGCGGGCGCGTGCTCGCCTACGTCATCCGCCGCGTCCTGTACGCGATCCCGATCCTGATCGGCGTCAACCTGATCACCTTCGTGCTGTTCTTCGTGGTCAACACGCCGGACGACATGGCGCGCATGCAGCTCGGCGCGAAGCGCGTCACGCAGGCGGCGATCGACCACTGGAAGGCCGAGCACGGCTACGACCGGCCGCTGCTGTGGAACCCGGCTGCCTCGGGCCTCGGCAAGGCGACCGACACGATCTTCTTCCGCAAGTCGCTGCGGCTGTTCGCGTTCGACTTCGGCGCCTCCGAGGACGGGCGCGACATCGCAGCCGAGATCCGCACGCGGATGTGGCCGAGCCTCGCGCTCGCGATCCCGGTGTTTCTCGTCGGCCTGGCGGTGAACGTCACCTTCGCGCTGACGATGGCGTTCTTCCGCGCCACCTACCTCGATTTCTGGGGCGTGGTGCTGTGCGTGACCATGATGTCGATTTCGACGCTCTTCTACATCATCGGCGGCCAGTACTTGGTGGCGAAGCTCTGGCATCTGGTGCCGATCTCGGGATACGAGGGCGGGCTGGACGCGATCAAGTTCCTGATCCTGCCGGTCGCGATCGGGGTGGTGAGCGGCATCGGCTCGGGCAGCCGCTGGTACCGCACGCTGTTCCTCGAGGAGATGGGCAAGGACTACGTGCGCACCGCGCGCGCCAAGGGCCTCTCGGAGGCGGTGGTGCTGTTCCGCCACGTGCTCAAGAACGCCATGATCCCCATCCTGACCGGCGTGGTGGTGGTGATCCCGCTGCTGTTCATGGGGAGCCTGCTGATGGAGTCGTTCTTCGGCATCCCCGGGCTGGGCAGCTACACGATCGACGCGATCCAGGCGCAGGACTTCGCGGTCGTGCGCGCGATGGTGTTCATCGGCTCGGTGCTGTACATCCTCGGGCTGCTGCTCACCGATCTCTCCTACACTCTGGTCGATCCGCGCGTGCGCCTGGAATGAGCATGGGCTTCCTGCCGGTCCTGCTGCCGACCGACGTGCTGCTGTGGCTGCTGGTCGCCGCGCTCGCCGGCTACTTCGCCTACTGCCGCCGCCGGCCGCACCTCGCCGCGCCCTGGGTGCGGGTGCTCAAGAGCCGCGCGGCGATCGTGTCGCTCGTGCTCCTCGCGGGGTACGGCGTGGTCGGGCTCGCCGACTCGCTGCACTTCCGGCGCGCGCTGCCGCCCGCCGGCCCGGGGGACGCGACGGCGTACTCGCCGGAGGTGCTCTCGGTGCTCGACCTCGCGCTCGCGCACTTGCGGCACAGCACCGAGAAGACCTACTCGGCCCCGCTCGCCACCCGGCTGTTCGTCCGGGAGGAGATCGAGATGCCCGACGGGCGCGTGCTGCGCGACTATCCGCGGCTGCGCTTCGGCGGCGCGCAGCTCGCGAGCGAGGCCGACAGGGGCGCCGATGTCGCGCGCCGCACGCTCGCCGGGCTCGCGGGAGCTGCGCTCCTCTGGGGCCTCCTCGGCTTTGCCCTGCGGCCGCTGCGGCGGCGCTTCCCCGAGGTCCCGTGGGGCCCGGGCTACGTCACGCTGGGCGCGATGCTCGCGCTCGCCGGCCCGGCGTTCGCGCTCTCGCTCGGCTACCACGTGCTCGGCACCGACAAGGTCGGCCAGGACGTGCTGTACCTGTCGCTCAAGTCGATCCGCACGAGCCTGGTGATCGGTACGCTCACCACGCTCGTCATGCTGCCGCTCGGCGCCATGCTCGGGGTCGCGGCGGGCTACTTCAAGGGCTGGGTGGATGACCTGATCCAGTACCTGTACACCACGCTCAACTCGATCCCGGCGGTGCTGCTGATCGCGGCGTTCATCCTCATGATGCAGGTCGTCATCGAACGCCACGCCGAGTGGTTCCCGACGGCCGCGCAGCGCGCCGACGTGCGCCTGCTGCTGCTGTGCGCGATCCTCGGGGTGACCAGCTGGACCGGGCTCGCGCGGCTGCTGCGCGGCGAGGCCCTCAAGCTCGGCGAGCTCGAGTACGTCCAGGCCGCGCACGGCTTCGGGGTGTCGCACCTGCGCATCCTGACGCGCCACATGCTGCCGAACGTCGCGCACATCATCATCATCTCGCTGGTGCTCGATTTTTCCGGCCTGGTGCTGGCCGAGGCGGTGCTGTCCTACGTCGGCGTCGGCGTCGACCCGGCGACCACCAGCTTCGGCACGATGATCAACGCGGCGCGCCTCGAGATGGCGCGCGAGCCGATCGTGTGGTGGTCGCTCGCCTCGGCGTTCGGCTTCCTGCTGGTGCTGGTGCTCGCGGCGAACCTGTTCGCCGACGCGGTGCGCGACGGATTCGATCCGCGCGTGCGGATCGGGCTCGCCGCGGCGCGCCGCGCGGCGAAGGAGGCGGCGGCGTGAACGATACCGCGCTCGCGCTGCAAGGGCTGCGCACCGTCCTCGACACCGAGGAAGGCGCGCTGCGCGCGGTCGACGGCGTCGACCTCGCGCTGCGCCGCGGCGAGTGCTTCGCGCTGGTGGGCGAGTCCGGATGCGGCAAGTCGATGACCGCGCTCTCGATCCTGCGGCTGCTGCCCGAGGTGGCGCGCGTCGCGCACGGGCGGGTGCTGCTCGGGGGGCGCGACCTGCTCGCGCTGCCCGAGGCGGCGATGCGCGCGGTGCGCGGCCGGCGCGTGGCGATGATCTTCCAGGAGCCCTCGACCTCGCTCAACCCGGTGCTGAGCATCGGGCGGCAGGTCGCGGAGGTGATCGAGCGCCACACGGCGCTGCGGGGCGATGGCGCGAAGCGGCGCGCATTGGAGCTCCTCGAGGCGGTAGGCATCCCCGACGGCGCGCGCCGCTACGACGAGTATCCGTTCCAGCTTTCCGGGGGGCTGAAGCAGCGCGCGATGATCGCCGCCGCGCTCGCGGTCGATCCCGAGGTGCTGATCGCCGACGAGCCGACCACCGCGCTCGACGTGACCATCCAGGCGCAGATCCTCGAGCTGTTGCGCAAGCTCCAGGCCGAGCGCGGCATGGCGCTGCTGCTGATCACGCACGACCTGGGGATCGTGGCGCAGATGGCGCAGAGATCG
>JAKALD010000244.1 GCA_021813275.1 Pseudomonadota bacterium
GGCGGGCATTCCCGAAGCTTCGGCCGATACGGCGCTCGCGCGCGGCAGGAGGATCACCGAGGGATGGCTGCGCGCCGCGCCCGAGGTGGTCGTGTCGCACCCGGCGCGCGAAGACGATCGCGAGCTCCGCGTCTCGCCGCTGATCGGCGGCGTGGCGGCCGTCGCCCCACCGGCGCCTTCGGGGCCGCGCTACCGTGACCTGATCTTCCGCGCGGGGCGCCTCGAAGCCGTGGCCGACGGTCGGGCGCCGCCATTGGCGCGCACGCAAGTCAGATCGGGCGTGCGCATCCTCTCGGACCAGGCGGCCTGCCCGTTCCGCGCCTTCGCGCACCACCGCCTCGCCGCCGCGGCGCTCGAAGCCCCGCTGCCGGGGCCGGATGCGAGGGTGCGCGGCAACCTGCTGCACGCGCTGATGAAGCAGCTGTGGGACGAGCTCGAGGGGAGCGAACGGCTCGCGCAAGACTGCGAGCCCGCCATCGAGCGCGCCGCGGCGGCGGCGGTGAGCGAGGAGCGGCTCGAGGAGCCGTTCGCCGCGCTCGAGCGCGCGCGCCTGGCGAAGATCGCGCGCGAATGGCTCGAGGTCGAGCGCGGGCGCGATCCGTTCAGCGTGGTCGCGACCGAAGCGCCGCGGATGCTGCGCGCCGGCGGCCTCGAATTCACCGGCCGCATCGACCGCATGGACCGGCTGGCCTCGGGCGGCCACGCGCTGATCGACTACAAGACCGGCTGGACTTCGAGGCGCGACTGGCTCGGCGAGCGGCCCGAAGAGCCGCAGCTCCCGCTGTACGCGGTCAACGCGGCGGAAGACATCGCCGCGATCGCGTTCGCGAAGCTGAAGGCGGGCGAGCTGCGCTTCAGCGGGTATGCGCGCGAGAAGGGGCTGCTGCCCGGGGTCGATCTCTACCGCGACTGGGACGGGCTCGTCGCCGGCTGGAGGAGAGAGCTCGACGCGCTCGGCGCGGGCTTCGCGGCCGGCAATGCGCGCGTCGACCCCAAGCGCGGGCTGCAGACCTGCCGCGGCTGCGACCTTCAGCCGCTGTGCCGCGTTCACGAGCGGATCGCTGCGCTCGGGGACGAGGAGGACGGCGAATGAGGGCCAAGCTAGGCCGAACCGCGCGGCGGCGGCAGGCCGCGCGCGAGCGCGTCGTCGAGCGCGGCGAGGATCTCCACGAGCGGCGGCCGCGCATGCGGCGTGGACTGCACCCAGGCGGCGTACAGGTTGCCCTCGGCGTCCACCGCGAGCACGCCCGGCTCGCAGTACACGCGCGTTTCCTCGGCGCCGGACGCGCCCGCGGCGCGCTCCTCGGAAAGGTACAGGCCGGCCTTGCGCGCGTCCTCCGGGTCGACTCCGTAGGCGACGCGCAGGTTGACGAGACCCCAGTCGCGCTTGGCCCGCTCGGCGTGCTCGCGCGGATCGCAGGACAGCGCGAGCGTCGGGATGCCGCGCCGCTCGAGCTCCGGCAGCAGGCGCTCCAGGCCGGCGAGATACGCGGCGCAACCGGCGCAATGCAGCCCGCCGTAGAACACGAGGAGCGCGAGCCTCTCGGGCTTCTCTTCGGCGATGTGCCAGGACCCGCCGCCCGCCAGCTCGGCGTCGAACGCGGGCATCGTCTGGCTCGGAATGGTTCTCATGGCCTGTCCCTCCGGTGCCGCAAACGCGAAGAATTATGACGGCCGCAAAGCGCGCAGTTCTTGATCAGGAGCAAAGGGCGCTCGCGCTCGACTCGGCGCGCTCGTTCATCGTGCAGGCGCCGGCGGGCTCGGGCAAGACATCGCTCCTCGTGGACCGCTTCCTCGCGCTGCTCGGCACCGTGCGCGAGCCCGAGGAGGTCGTCGCCATCACCTTCACCCGCAAGGCCGCCGCGGAGATGCGCGCGCGCGTGATCGAGAGAATCTCGCCGGAGCTCGCGCCGCGCCTGCGCATCCAGACGATCGACGCGCTGTGCGCCGCGCTCACCGCGCAGATGCCGGTGCTCGCGCGCTTCGGCGCGCAGCCCGCGATCGCGGAGGACGCGAGCGAGCTGTACCGCGAGGCGGCGGCGCGCACGCTCGCCGACATCACGCCGCCCGTGGCGCGCCTGCTCGCGCACCTGGACAACAACGTGGCGGACGCCGCCGGCCTGCTCGCGGAAATGCTCGCGCGGCGCGACCAGTGGCTGCGCCAGGCGGGCGGGCCGCCCGTGCGCGCGGAGCTCGAGGCCGCGCTCGCCGGCGAGCGGGAGCGCCTCGTGGCGCACGCGCGCGCGCTCCATGCCGCCGCCACGCCCGAGCTTGCGAAGGCCGTGCTGACGAAAGAGGGGGAATGGCGCAAGCGCCCGGCGGCGCCGCCCGAGCTGCAGGCCATCGCCGGGCTGCGCGAGGCGCTCGCGGCGCTGCTCGCGGCCCCGCCCGCCGCCTATACCGAAGCGCAATGGGAGGCGCTCGAGGCGATCCTCGCGCTGCTCCGGCCGGCGCTGGCGCAACTGCGGCTGCTGTTCGCCGAGCGTGGCGAGGTGGACTTCACCGAGATCGCGCACGGGGCGCTCGGCGCGCTCGGCACGCCCGAGGAGCCGACCGACCTGCTGCTTGCGCTCGACGTGCGCGTGAAGCACCTGCTCGTGGACGAGTTCCAGGACACCTCCAACTCGCAGTGGGAGCTGCTCGAGCGCCTCACCGCCGGCTGGGAGGAGGGCGACGGCCGCACCGTGTTCGTCGTCGGCGACCCGATGCAGTCGATCTACCGCTTCCGCGACGCGCAGGTGGGCCTCTTCCTGCACGCGCGGCGCCGCGGCCTGCCGGGGGTGAAGCTCCAGCCGCTCACGCTTTCCACGAACTTCCGCTCGCAGGGCGCGATCGTCGACTGGGTGAACCGCGTGTTTCCGCGCGTCCTTCCCGCCGACGAGGACGAATCCTCGGGCGCGGTGCCGTATTCGCCCTCGGTGCCGTTCGAGCCCGGTGACCCCACAGGCGCGCCCGCGCTCGAGTTGTTCGCGGACGGCGAGGCGGAAGCGCGGCGCGTGGTCGAGCTCGTGCGCGCCGCGCGCGGCAAGACCGCGATCCTGGTCAGGAACCGCAGCCACCTCGACGCGACCGTCCCGGCGCTGAAGGCTGCCGGCATCGCCTTCCGCGCGGTCGAGATCGAGCAGCTCGGCGAGAAGCAGGTGGTGCAGGACCTCTACGCGCTCACCCGTGCGCTCACCCACCTCGGCGACCGCGTCGCCTGGCTCGCGCTCCTGCGCGCGCCGTGGTGCGGGCTCACGCTCGAGGAACTCGCGGCGCTGTTCGAGCCGCATCCCGAGCGCACGATCTGGGAGTCGATGCAGGGCGTGCTACGCCTGGCGCGCATCGTCGCCGTGCTCGCGCCTGCGCTCGAGAACCGCCTGCGCGGGACGCTGCGCGACCGCGTCGAAGGCGTGTGGCTCGCGCTCGGCGGCCCGGCGTGCCTGACCGACCCCACCGACCTCGAGGACGCCGAGATCTTCTTCGACGAGCTCGAGCGCCTCGAGGAGGCGGGCGAGCTGGAGGACTTCGCCGCCCTGGCGGAGAGCCTCGCGCAGCTCTTCGCCGAGCCGGACGTCGAGGCCGGGCCCGAGGCGATCGAGATCATGACCATCCACAAGGCGAAGGGCCTCGAGTTCCACACCGTGATCGTTCCCGGACTCGACCGCGGGCCGCGCTCAGGGCGCAGGCCGCTCTTCGCGTGGCGCGCGCTCGCCGGAGGGAAGCTCCTGCTCGCGCCGATCGACGAGACTGGCGGCGAGCGCGAGCCGCTGTACCGCTACGTGCGCGCGCTCGAGCGCGAGGCCGAGGACATCGAGGCGGGACGCCTGCTCTACGTCGCCGCGACGCGCGCCGCATCGCGCCTGCATCTGCTGGGCTGCGTGAAGGTGGACGAGGACGGCGTGGTGAAGATGCCGCCGCGCAGGAGCCTGCTGGGCCTCGCCTGGGAAGCGCTGCAGGACCAGGTGAAGCTGCCGGCCGCGGCGCCTGCGGCACCGGAAGCGAAAGCGCTGCCGCCCGCGCAGGAATTGAGAAGGTTGCCGGCAGACTTCCGGCTCCCCGAGGCGCCCGAGGCGGTGAAGTGGAAGGCGCAGGAGGAGGGGAGGGACGAGGAAGCGCCGCCTTTCGACTGGGCGAAGGAAGCCGTGCGCCACGCCGGCATCGTCGTGCACGCCTGGCTGCAGCGCATCGCCGAGGACGAACTGCGCGGCTGGTACGCGAGGCGCATCGACGCGCTGCGAGCGCGCATCGTTCGCGACCTCGAGCGCCGCGGCGTCGCGCCGGTCGATGTGGGGCGCGCGACCGGCCTCGTCGTCACGGCGCTGAAGAATACGCTTGCCGACGAGCGCGGGCGCTGGCTGCTCGGCCCGCACCCGGTCGCGCGCAGCGAATACCGGCTGCGTAGTCGGCTTCGCAGCTTGCGCATCGACCGCTACATCGAGGACGCGCGCGGAGTGAAGTGGATCGTGGATTACAAGCTCAGCGAGCACGAAGGCGGCGGAATCGAGGCGTTTCTCGATGCGCAGCGCGAGCGCTATTCCGCGCAGCTCGACCGGTACTCCGAGGCGGTCGGCGGCGCGCGCCGCGGGCTGTACTTCCCGCTGCACAGGGGCTGGCGGGAGTGGTAGCCCGGCTGTTCGCCGGATCAGAAGTCCCGTGCTACATTTACGCCCGCAGGATCTCAAGCATGTGAATGCCCGTCCCTTCCACCGCCCAAAGCGGTTCCCTAGTGGTCGTCGATTCCTTCCCTTGATCATCGTGCCCGAAGCGAGGCTCGGAAAGTCTCGCGCATACGCTGCAATATCAGGAGTGGAAACGACATGGCTACCGGTACCGTGAAGTGGTTCAACGACGCGAAGGGTTTCGGGTTCATTACGCCGGATGACGGCGGTAAGGACCTGTTCGCGCATCACAGCGCGATCCAGGGCTCGGGCTTCAAGTCGCTGAAAGAGGGGCAGAAGGTCTCGTTCGACGCGACGCAGGGCCAGAAGGGCCCGGCCGCGACGAACATCAAGCCGCTGTAGCGTCCCGCAGAGGCGAGGCTGCTATAATGCAGCCTCGCAGTTGGACCCCATTCGAAGCTGGCCGCGGCCGGCTTTTTTGTTTCTGGAACCCCAAGTGATCGTCGCCTCCGGCATTGCCATGCAGTTCGGGGCCAAGCCCCTTTTCTCCGACGTCTCCGTGAAGTTCGGCGGCGGCAACCGCTATGGCCTGATCGGCGCCAACGGCTGCGGCAAGTCGACGTTCATGAAGATCCTGGGCGGCGAGCTCGAGCCGACCGCGGGCACGGTGGCGATCGACGCCAACGAGCGGGTGGGCAGGCTGCGCCAGGACCAATTCGCCTACGAGAGCGAGCGCGTGCTCGACGTGGTGATGATGGGCCACGCCGAGATGTGGCAGGCGATGCACGAGCGCGACGCGATCTACGCGAATCCCGAGGCGGGCGAGGAGGAGTTTCTGCGCGCGGCGGAGCTCGAGGTCAAGTACGCGGAGTACGGCGGCTA
>JAKALD010000245.1 GCA_021813275.1 Pseudomonadota bacterium
AGTCGGGGTCGATCGCGCAGGGGCAACTGGCGGCGGTGATCGTCGTGATCTTCGTCTCGGCGGGGATCACCGAGGTGCTGGGAATTCACGCGCTCTTCGGCGCCTTTCTCGCCGGGGCGGTGTTCCTGCTCGCGAACGGCGGCGAGCCGGCGACGGGGTGGGTGCGGCACCTGGAGCAGGCCTACTTCGCGGCCGTATTCGGAGCCTACTTCCTCTACTGCTGGCTGCGCGGCGGACAGACGCTCGCGATGAGGGCCTGGCGCATCCGGCTCGTCGCGCCGGGATGCGCCCGCGTACCGGTGCGGCGGGCGCTGTTGCGGCTCGCGTACGCCGCGGTCCTGCTCGGCGCGTTCCTCGCCGCGATCATCGCCGCCTTCGTGCATCGCAACCCGTGGCTCGCGTTCGCGAGCCTCGCGCTCACCGGAGTCGGCCTGGGCTGGGTGCTCGTCGATCGCGACCGCCAGTTCCTGCACGACCGCCTGGCCGGAACGCGCCTCGTGCTGGTGCCGCGCCCGGTGACGAGGGGGTGAGAAGCGCCTGACCCCCGCACCCCCTAGCGCCGCTCCACCAGCCACATCATCCCGACCGCGGCGCACAGGAACGCGGCGCTCGGCAGCGCCGCCGCGGCGATCGGCGGCCAGTCGCGCAGCAGCCCGATGTGCGAGAACAGGCTGTTAAGCATGTGGAACAGCACGCCCAGCATGATGCCCAGGAACACCTTCACGCCGACCATGCCGGAGCGTGCCTGCATATACCCGAAAGGCAGCGCGAGCGCCATCATGACGAGCGCCGCGAGCGGATAGAACAGCTTCTTCCAGAGGGCGATCTCGTAGCGCTCGGTCTTCTGGTGGTTGCCCGCCAGGTGCTGGATGTAGCGGTACAGGCCGTAGATCGACATGCGGTCCGGGGCCACGAGCAGCACGTTGAGCAGCTCCGGGTTCACGGCCGAGCGCCACTCGGTCTGCGCGTAGTGCTCGACCGACGGCCCGGCCGGCGTGAAGCGCGTCTGCGCGACGCCGCTCAGCAGCCACACGCCGTGGCCGCGGTAGGCCGCGTGCGCGGCGGCGCGCGCCAGGATCAGCCGGTCGTGCGCGTCGAACTCGTAGATGCGCAGGTCGTCCAGCGAGTCGGCTTCGCGCGGCTCGCGGACGTTGATGAAGGAGCGCCCGTCCTTGAACCAAAGCCCCGAGCGCATTTGCTGGCCGATCAGCGTGCTCATGGCGCGCAGCTTCAGCTGCTGCGCGGCCTCTTCTGCGCCGGGCGCGATCCACTCGCCGATCGCGAAGGTGAGCACCACGAACACGACGCCGATGCGCGCGAGCACGCCCCCCGCGTTGAGGGGCGACATCCCGGCGCCGCGCATCACGGTGAATTCCGAGTTGCTCGCCAGGTGCGCGAGCACGTACAGCGTGCCGATCAGGACCACCACGGGAAACAGCTCGTAGGCGTGCCCCGGAACCGACAGCAGCACGAACTCGAAGACCTGCCGCAGGTGGTAGCTCCCCTTGTCGAGGTCGCCGAGCTCGTGGATCAGGTCGAAGAACGCGAACAGGCCGAGGAACCCGAGCAGCACGAAGGTGACCGCGCCGTAGATCTGGCGCGCCAGGTAGCGCTCGAGCGTGCGGGTCGTCACGGGTCCCTTCAGCCCCCGAGGCGCAGGCGGAACAGCGACACGCGCCGCGCGAACAGCAGCGTGAGCAGCACGATCATAAGCGCGTGCACGAGCCACCAGCCGACCGAGAAGGCGAGCTTGCCCTGGCCGACGCGCGCCTGGCTGACCGACAGCAGGTTCGAGTACACGATGTAGATGAGCAGCGCGAACGGCAGGTTGACCGAGCGCCCGCCGCGCGGATTGACGAAGCTCAGCGGCACCGCGAGCATGGCGAGGATCAGCGCCGACAGCGGCACGCCGATCCGCCACACCAGCTCGCCGAGGTTGCCGGCGGTCGGATCGCGCGCGAGCGCCAGCGTGGAGAGCGCGCGCACCGTCGCCTCGGGCGTCGGGCCCGCCTGCGCCTCGATGCGCGTGGCGTAGCGGCCGAAGTGCATGATCCTGAAATCCGCCTCGCCCGGGGTCCCCTCGTAGCGGTTGCCGTCCAGCAGGACCAGGAAGCGATCGCCGTTCGGCGCGGTTTCGGTGAAGCCCCGGCGGCTCATCATGATGCCCGTGCGCCCCTGCTGCACCGAGCTCACGAACACGTTCTGCACCGCGCTCTTGTCGCCGGCGATCGACTCGACGAAGAACACGCGGTCCTTGTCGAGCGACTCGCCGAACACTCCGGGCTCGACGCGCGAGACGTCGCTGCGCGCGTCGAGGCGGCTGCGGTACTGCTCGCCGATGCCCGCCGCCCAGGGAGCGACGACCAGCGACAGCAGCGCCACCAGCATGACGATCGGGGCGGCGAAGGTCATCACCGGCCGGAACCACGCCGCGAGCGACAGCCCGGAGCCGAACCAGATGACCATTTCCGAGTCACGATAACTGCGCGTCAGCGTGAGCAGCACCGTGACGAACAGCGTGAGCGAGAGCAGCACCGGCAGGACGTTGATCGCGAAAAAACCAAGGTAGGCGAGCACCGCGTCGGAGGGGATCTCGCCCCCCGCGGCCTGGCCGAGCAGCCGCACCAGCTGCGTGGTGAGGGAGATCGCGAACAGCGTGAGGAACACTGCTACTGCGAAGCCGGCCAGTTCACGCAGCAGCGCGCGGTGGAAGATCATCGTCGCCAGAACCGCCCGCGCGCGGGTTCGCCTCGGCGCGCAAAACATGCGATGATTTGCGCCGCCCGGCGATCGCGGAGGACACGGTGGAATTTAGCATAAAAACATTGTCTCCCGAGCGCACCAGGACCGGCTGTCTGGTGCTCGGCGTGCATCCCGGGGGTGTGCTCACGCGCGCCGCGCAGCTCGCCGACCGCGCCGCCCGCGGCGCGCTGCGCGAAGTGCTGGCGAAGGGCGACCTGAGCGGCAAGAGCGGTGCGACGCTGCTGCTGCACCGCGTGCCGGGCCTCGCCGCCGAGCGCGTGCTGCTCGTCGGCCTCGGCGAGCAGAAGGAATTCGGCCCGGCGACGTTCCGCGACGCGGTGCGGTCCGCGGCCAACGTTCTCAAGGAGCTCGGCGCGAAGGACGCGGCGTGGTTCATTGCCGAGGCGAAAGTGCCCGGCCAGGCGCTTGCCTGGAACGTGCGTCACACGGTGCTCGGCGTTCGCGAGGCGTTCTATCGCTTCGACCAGCTGAAGACGCAGAAGAAGGCGCCGGAGCCGGCGCTCGCATCGGTCACCATCGCGCTGACGGGCGCGCCCGCCGCGCCACAGGCGCAGCGCGCGTTGAAGGAGGCGGTCGCGACCGCCGACGGCGTGGATCTCGCGCGCACGCTCGGCAACCTGCCCGCCAACATCTGCACCCCCTCGTACCTCGCCGAGGAGGCGCGCAAGCTCGCGCGCCAGTTCAAGCTCGGCGTCGAGGTGCTCGAGCGGCGCGACATGGAAAAGCTCGGCATGGGCGCGCTGCTCGCGGTGACGAGCGGCTCGCAGCAGGCGCCGAAGCTCATCGTGCTGCGCTACCGGGGCGCGGCCAAGGGGCGCAAGCCGCTCGTGCTCGTGGGCAAGGGCATCACCTTCGACTCCGGCGGCATCTCGCTCAAGCCCGCCGCCGAGATGGACGAGATG
Source organism: Pseudomonadota bacterium (assembly GCA_021813275.1). GTDB lineage: Bacteria > Pseudomonadota > Gammaproteobacteria > Burkholderiales > SG8-39 > JAKALD01. The sequence goes on from JAKALD010000245.1 coordinate 3,666, forward strand.
AAGTACGACATGTCGGGCGCGGGCAGCGTGCTCGGCACGCTGCGCGCGCTCGCCGGCATGAAGGCGCCGGTGAACGCGATCGGCGTGATCCCGGCCTGCGAGAACATGCCGGGCGGCGCGGCGATCAAGCCGGGCGACGTCGTCACCACGCTCTCGGGGCAGACGGTCGAGATCCTGAATACCGACGCCGAGGGGCGCCTCATCCTGTGCGACGCGCTCGCCTACGCCGAGCGCCTCGCGCCGGATGCGGTTCTCGACATCGCCACCCTGACCGGCGCGTGCGTCATCGCGCTGGGCCACGTGGCCACCGGCCTGTTCGCGAACGAGCAGCGGCTCGCCGACGAGCTGCGCGCGGCGGGCGACGACGCCTGGGACCGGGTCTGGCAGATGCCGCTCTGGGAGGACTACCAGGAGCAGCTGCGCTCGAACTTCGCCGACATGGCGAACGTCGGCGGGCGCCCGGCGGGCTGCATCACGGCGGCCTGCTACCTGGCGCGCTTCACCGGCGGCTTGCGCTGGGCGCACCTGGACATCGCCGGCACGGCCTGGAAAGCCGGACGCGAGAAGGGCTCGACGGGCCGCCCGGTGCCGCTGCTCGTGCGCTTCGCGCTGCGGCGCGCGGCCGCGCGTTAGCCGGGCTCCATGACCGCGATCGACTTCTACTTCAACGCCGCGGACCGCCTGCAGGTGGCCTGCCGCCTGGCCGCGAAGGCGCTGGCGCACAACAAGCGCCTGCTCATCTTCGCGCCGCAACCCGAGGTGGCGCAGCGCATCGACCGCATGCTGTGGACGTGGCCGGCGATCGCCTTCGTGCCGCACTGCATGGCGCACGACCCGCTCGCCGCCGACACGCCGGTGCTGATCACCGCGGAGGCTCCGCAGCCGGGTCCGGCCGAGGTGCTCCTCAACCTGGGCGCGGACTGCCCGCCGCTATTCGAGCGCTTCGAGCGGCTGCTCGAGATCGTGTCGTGCGACGATGAGGAGCGCAGCGCGGGCCGCAACCGCTACCGTGTCTACAAGGGCCGCGGCTACCCGATCAGCGACCACGACCTCGCCGGGGAGGCGGCGCGGTGAGTGACGAGCACGAGATCAATCCGCTCGTGCAGCGCGTCGACGCGCTGCTGCGCAGCCACCACGAGCAGGCCCTCAAGGCCGAGCTGGAGATCCCGGTGCTCACCGAGGCGGTGGAACCGGAGGCCGCGGCGTCGGCGGGCGCGATCGCGCCCGCCACCCGGGAGCTGCTCGAGGCGATCGAGGCCGCGGTGCTCGAGCGCCTGTGGCCCGAGCTGGACCGCATTCTCGAGCGCCAGCTCCAGGAGCTGCGCGCCGAGCTCGCGGCGAGCTTTCGCCAGGCGGTGCGCCAGGCGATCGCGCGCGCCGCGCGCGAAGGCGGGCCGGAAGCCTCCTGAGCGCGGCGCCGCGCGCCGCGCGGCCGGTATAATTTCCGGCTTTTCCGCGGGTAAACGCGATGCCGCTCGACAAGAGCTTCGATCCGCGCGCCATCGAGCAGCGCTGGTACCGGCGCTGGGAGCAGGCCGGCTGGTTCGCCGCCGGAGCCGACGCGCAGCGGCCGTCGTTCTGCATCCAGCTGCCGCCGCCCAATGTCACCGGCGTGCTGCACATGGGGCACGCGTTCAACCAGACCATCATGGACGCGCTCGCGCGCTACCACCGCATGCGCGGCGAGAACACGCTGTGGCTGCCGGGCACCGACCACGCGGGCATCGCCACCCAGATCGTGGTCGAGCGGCAGCTCGAGCAGGCGGGCATCGGCCGCACGCAGCTCGGGCGCGAGAA
>JAKALD010000246.1 GCA_021813275.1 Pseudomonadota bacterium
CGGCGAGCGCGCGCAGGTCGATCGAGAACCCTGTGGCCGGGCGCGGGCGGCCGAACGCCTTTCCCACCTCGTCGTAGCGGCCGCCGCGCGCGAGCGGCCCCGCCACGCCCTCGCAGTAAGCGTCGAACACCACCCCCGAGTGGTAGTGGTAGCCGCGCAGCTCCGCGAGGTCGAAGCTCACCGGCAGCGCGCGCGCCGCCGCGAGCTTGCGCAGCGTGGCGAGCGCCCGCGCCAGCCCGGGAACTTTCGGCAGCCTGCGCTCGGCAGTATCGAGCACCTCGGCGCCGCCGTAGAGCTCGGGCAGCAGCAGCAGCGCCTCGCGCGTCGCGGCCTCCAGGCCGCGCGCCAGCTCGCGCAGCGACGGCACGTCCTTCGCCTGCAGCGCCGCGAACAGCTCCGCCTCGAGCTCCGGCACGACGCGCGCCGCGCGCGCGAGCGAGCGGAACACCGCCACGTGCCCGATGTCGACGCGCGCGCCCTGAACGCCGGCGGCCTGCAGCGCGCGGCCGAGCAGGCGCTGGATCTCGAGGTCGCTTTCCGTGCCCGCGTGGCCGTAGATCTCGGCGCCGATCTGGATCGGCTCGCGCGTGGCCGCGAGGCTCGCCGGGCGCGTGTGCAGCACGCTGCCGCAGTAGCACAGCCGCGTCACGCCCTGGCGGTTGAGCAGGTGCGCGTCGATGCGCGCCACCTGCGGCGTGATGTCGGCGCGCACGCCCATCATGCGCCCCGAGACCTGGTCGACCAGCTTGAAGGTGCGCAGGTCGAGGTCGTGCCCCGTCCCGGTGAGCAGCGACTCCAGGTACTCGAGCAGCGGCGGGCGCACCAGCTCGTAGCCCCAGGACGCGAACAGGTCGAGGACGCGGCGGCGCAGCGCCTCGATGCGCGCGGCCTCGCCGGGCAGGATGTCCTCGATATTCTCGGGAAGCAGCCAGCGCATTGCGTCAGCGCGTGAGGAACAGCAAGAGCAGCCCGACCAGCATCGAGGTCAGCCCGAAGAAGCGGATCTGTCCGTCGGTGAGCTGCGTGATGCGGCGGAACGTCTCGCGCCAGAGGCTAGGCGCGAGGAAGGGGAGCACCCCTTCGATGACGAGCATCAGGGCGAACGCCATGAGGAACGTCGTGCCCATCGCTCATTTTCTTGCGGCCGACGGCCGGCCGGAAGCGTCCTTGAGGTACTTGAAGAACTGCGAGTCGGGTTCGAGCAGCAGGAGGTCGTGCTTGCCGCTGAACGCCTTGCGGTAGGCCTCCATGCTCCGGTAGAACGCGTAGAAGTCGGGGTCCTTCGAGAACGCCTGGGCGTAGATCGCCGCGGCCTTGGCGTCGCCCTCGCCCTTGATGCGCTGCGCGTCGCGGTAGGCTTCGGCGATGATCACCTCGCGCTGCCGGTCGGCGTCGGCGCGGATGCGCTCGGCCTCGGCCGCGCCGGTCGAGCGCAGCTCGTTGGCCACGCGCTGGCGCTCGGCCTCCATGCGGCGGTACACCGAGGCGCTCACCTCCTTGGGCAGGTCGACGCGCTTCAGGCGCACGTCCACGATCTCGACGCCGATGCGCCGCAAGTCCTGGTCGGCCTTCTTCTGGACGTTCGCCATGATCTCGTCGCGCTGCCCGGAAACCACGTCGTGCACCGTGTGGCGGCCGAATTCGGCCTGCAGCGCATCGGAGATGGTCTGGCGCAGGCGCGTCACCGCGAGGAACTCGTCGCCGCGCACGGATCTGAAGTATTCGCGCACGTCGTCGATTCGCCAGATCACGTACGAGTCGACGAGCACCGGCTTTTTCTCCGAGGTGATGAAGCGCAGCGGCTCGGGATCGTCGTAGCTGCGGTTGCGCATGTCGAACTCGCGCACGTTCTGGATCAGCGGCCACTTGAAGTGCAGCCCCGGCTGCGTGACGATCTCCTTCACGTCGCCGAACTGGAACACGATCGCGTTCTGGATCTGGCTGACGGTGAACAGCGAGCCGCTCGCGATGAGCGCCACCGCAAACAGCGCCGCGACGATCGGGCCGAGCGCCCTCACGGCCGGTCCTCGCGCTCGCGGCTGCGGAACGCGTCGCGCGAGCGCAGATCGGGCTCGCTCGAGGAGGCCGAGGGCGACGTTCCGGCCTGGCCGGACGGCGCCGGCGCGGCGGCCCCGGGCTCGGGCAGCGGCACCGCGGCCTTGTTCTGCAGCAGCTTGTCGAGCGGCAGGTAGAGGAGGTTTCCGCCGCCCTTGTAGTCCATCATGATCTTGGCGTTCGACGCCAGCACGTCCTGCATGGTCTCGAGATACATGCGTTCGCGCGTCACCGCAGGCGCTTTCTTGTAGGCCGCGAGCACCTCGTCGAAGCGCGCGGCGTCGCCCTGGGCGTTGGCGATCACCTTCTGCTGGTAGCCCTGCGCCTCCTGCAGCAAGCGCGCAGCGGTTCCGCGCGCGCGCGGCACCACGTTGTTCGCGTACGCCTGGCCCTCGTTCTTCTGGCGCTCGCGATCCTGGCCCGCCTTGACCGCGTCATCGAACGCGGCCTGCACCTGCTCGGGGGGCTGGGCGGCCTGGATCGTGACCTGGCTCACGTCGATGCCGGTCTTGTAGCGGCTGAGGATCTGCTGCATGAGCTGGCGCGCCTTGATCGCGATCTCCTCGCGCGACTCGTACAGGATCGCGTCCATCCTGCTCTTGCCGATCACCTCGCGCATCGCCGTCTCGGCGACCTCCTTGGCGATCTCGTTCGGGTGCTGGTTGTCGAACAGGTAGGCCGTGGGATCGTTGACGATGTACTGCACCGCGAACTCCAGATCGACGATGTTCTCATCGTCGGTCAGCATCAGCGATTCCTTCAGCACCTTGTTGCTGACGTTGTTGCGGTAGCCGACCTCGATGGTGCGCACCTGCGAGAGGTTCACGATCGCGGTGGACTCGATCGGCCAGGGCATGCGCCAGTGCAGGCCCGGCCCCGTGGTCGCGCTGTACTTGCCGAAGGTGAGCACCACGCCGCGCTGGCCCTCGACCACGATGTAGAAGCCGGTCGCCAGCCAGACGGCGACGATCAGCCCGACGAGCAGCCCGAGCCCGCCGCCGAAGCGCGCCGGCGAAGGCGGTCGCGGCGGCTCCTCGCCGCCGCCGCCGCGGCGCCGCCCGAACAGGTCGTTCAGGCGCCGATTGAAGCTGCGCCACAGCTCGTCGAGATCGGGCGGGCCCTGGTGCGGCCCGCGCGGCCCTCCCGGCCGGCTCCAGTTCGGATCGTTCAGCGCCATGGTGCCGGCCTGCGCGCGCGCGCCCGCGGCCGGGCCGCGCGCGTCTCGTTACGGTCGATGAGAGCCAGGATCACAGGGAAAGGGTTTCGGCGGCGGCCGCCTCGCGCGCCTTCGGGCGCGCTCCCGCCGCTTCGGCGATCGCGCTGCGCAGCGCGCCGAGCCCCGCTCCGGTGCGCGCGCTCACGCAGACGCGGCGGATCTTACCATATTCGTCGCGCTCGACGCCCGGCGCCACACCCGAGAGGTCGATCTTGTTCCAGACCAGGATCTGCGGCGCGCCCGCGGCGCCGATCTCGGCGAGCACCTTGTTCACGTCCTCGATCTGCCGCTCGCGCGAGGACGAGGCGCTGTCGACCACGTGCAGCAGCAGGTCCGCGTGCACGGTTTCCTCGAGCGTGGCGCGAAACGCCGCCACCAGCGCGTGCGGCAGGTCGTGGATGAAGCCGACGGTGTCGGAGACGACCACCGTGCCCGCCTCGGGCAGGAACACGCGCCGGCTGGTCGTGTCGAGCGTGGCGAACAGCCGGTCGGCCGCGTGCGCCTTGGCGTGCGCGAGCGCGTTGAACAGCGACGACTTGCCGGCATTGGTGTAGCCGACCAGCGAAACCGAAGGCACCTCGCGGCGCGCGCGGCCGCGCCGCTGCACCTCGCGGCGCTGGCGCAGCTGCTCCAGCTTGCGGCGCAGCACGCGCGTGCGCTGCGCGATCATGCGCCGGTCGAGCTCGATCTGCTTCTCGCCGGGGCCGCCGGTCTTGCCCAGGCCGCCGCGCTGGCGCTCGAGGTGCGTCCAGCCGCGCACCAGGCGCGTTGCGAGGCGCTCCAGCCGCGCCAGCTCGACCTGCAGCTTGCCCTCGCTGGTCTGCGCGCGCTGCGCGAAGATCTCCAGGATGAGGCTCGTGCGATCCAGCACGCGGCGCTCGAGCGCGCGCTCGAGGTTGCGCTGCTGTGCGGGCGACAGATCGTGGTCGAACACGACGCAGCCGGCGTCGAGCGCCGCGGCCGCGCGGCCGATCTCCTCGACCTTGCCCTGGCCCGCGAACAGCTTCGCGTCCGGCCGCTCGCGCCTGCCCTTAACGAGGCGCCAGCGCGTCAGGCCGGCGCTCTCGGCGAGCCTCGTCAGCTCCTCGGCGTCGGCGTCGGAGCGCGCGCCGCCGAAGTCCAGGCAGACCAGGACGGCCGCGCGGGGATCGGGGGCGGCTGCGGAAAGCGCGGGCAAGCGCGTCGCTGCGGGTTAGCTCTCGGCGCCGTGCTCGAGATTGAGGTTGATCGCGCGCGCCGGGACCACCGTCGAGATCGCGTGCTTGTAGACCATCTGCGTCACCGAGTTGCGCAGCAGCACCACGTACTGGTCGAACGACTCGATCTGGCCCTGCAGCTTGATGCCGTTCACCAGGTAGATCGACACCGGCACGTGCTCCTTGCGCAGGGTGTTGAGGAACGGGTCTTGTAAGAGCTGCCCTTTGCTGCTCATGAGATGCCTCGCGCGCGAGTGGTTGAAGCGATACTGTAATTGATCCGGTTGGGGTTTTCTACCTTCGGGCGCGCCGCGTCAGCGGACCGGGGCGCCCGGCAGCCGGGTCGGCGGAACGACGTCGCCGCATTGCGCGCGATGCCGCAAGGCGTGGTCCATCAGCACGCATGCGAGCATCGCCTCGGCGATCGGCGTGGCGCGGATCCCGACGCAGGGGTCGTGCCGGCCGGTGGTCGCCACGCTGACGGGCTCGCCGCGGGTGTTGATCGAGCGGCGCGCCAGCCGGATGCTCGAGGTCGGCTTGAGCGCGATCGACACCGTGATCGGCTGCCCGGTCGAGATGCCGCCCAGCACGCCGCCGTTGTTGTTCGACAGGAACCCTTCGGGCGCCATCTCGTCGCCGTGCTCGCTGCCCTTCTGCGCCACCGCGGCGAACCCGGCGCCGATCTCCACGCCCTTCACGGCGTTGATCGACATCATCGCCCCCGCGATGTCCGCGTCCAGCCGCCCGTACACCGGCTCGCCCCAGCCCACCGGAACGTTCTCGGCGACGACGTTGACGCGCGCGCCGCACGAGTCGCCGTTCCTGCGCAGCTCGTCCAGGAAGGCCTCGAGCTCTGGCACCGCGTCGGCATCCGGCGCGAACAACGCGTTCTCGCCCGCCGCGCTCCAGTCGCGAAAGCGGATCGCCTTCGGGCCGAGCTGCGCGAGGTAGCCGCGAATGCGCACGCCGTGGCGCTCGGCGAGCCATTTCC
>JAKALD010000247.1 GCA_021813275.1 Pseudomonadota bacterium
GTGCCGAGCGCGCGCCCGATCGCGCGCACGTACTCGGGGGTCAGCGTGCGGCCGACGATGCCGCGGATGTCGTAGGCGCGGAAGATCTCGGCGGGGATCGTCATGGGCTCGCGAGGAATTCGAGGATGCGGCGCGGCAGCCAGGTGAGCCGGCCCGGAAACGGGCCCTCGAGGAAGCCGACGTGTCCGCCGGTTGCGGGCGATTCTAGCACCACGCAGGACGAGGCCTCGGCGACCGCGCGCTCGAGCGCCTCGTGCGGCAGGAAGGGGTCGTTCTGCGCGTTGAGCACCAGCGTCGGCACGCGGATGCGCGCGAGCCACGGCGCGCTCGAGGCGCGCGTCCAATAGTCGTCGGTGTCGCGAAAGCCGTGCAACGGCGCGGTCACCACGTCGTCGAAGGCGCGCAGCGTGCGCGCCGCGCGCGTGCGGCGCGCGTCGAACAGCGCCGGAAAGCGCTCCAGCTTGGCGAGCGACTTGCGCTTCATGGTGGCGAGGAAGGCGCGCGTGTAGATCCTGCGGTTCAAGCCCCGGTCGAGCGTGTCGCCGGCCGCGGCGAGGTCCATGGGGGCCGAAACCGCGACCGCGCGGCGCACGCGCCGCGCAGCCTCGGCGCCGCGCTCGCCGAGCCACTTGAGCAGCATGTTGCCGCCGAGCGATACGCCCGCGGCGTACAGCGCCGGCGCGCGCGCGGCGAAGCGCGCGAGCATCCATTCGACCTCGCCGCTGTCGCCCGAATGGTAGGCGCGCGGCAGGCGGTTCGGCTCGCCCGAGCAGCCGCGAAAGTGCGGCAGCGCGAAGCGCCAGCCGCCCGCCACCGCGGCATGCGCGAGCGAGCGCGCGTAGTGGCTGTCCGAGTCGCCCTCGAGCCCGTGGAAGAGCACGAGCAGCCGCCCGGCCGCCGGGTCGCCCGCCCAGTCGACGTCGACGAAGTCGCCGTCCGGGGTGTCCCAGCGCTCGCGCTCGTAGGCCGGGCGCGGCGGCTTGCGCAGCACCGCGGCGATCGTCTGCAGGTGGCCGCCGGGCAGCCACCAGGGCGCGCGGTAGCTCGAGTCGACGCGTCGCGCGTTCAATGCAGGGTCTGCGGGGCGTCGCGCGGCGCCTGCGGCTCGCCTGGCACGAGCGAGCCGTGGTGCGCGATCATGCGCCAGCCCGCCGCGGTGCGCAGGTACACGTTGGTGGCGACCACCGGGCCGCGGGTGCCCTTCTCGCCGGCGAGCGTGACCGTCTCGTGCACGCTGTGCACCGCGACCATCATCGCGCTCACCGCGACCTGCTGGCTGACCTGCACGCGCATGCGCGGCCCCTTGAAGATCCGTCGCCAGCCCTCGCGCACCTGGTCCTGCCCGGTGAGGCGCGGCCAGCCGGGATGCACGCACACGATCTCCTCGTCGTCGGCCCACACGGCCATCATGGCGTCGAGGTCGGCGCGCTCGAGCGCGTCGTAGAACGCGCTTTCGGCGTCCTGTGCGGTCGGAAAGATGCTGGTCATGCGCTGCCGCAGGCTGCAGGGGAAGTGCGACGCGCCACGCGCGCGCGTCACGTGACCGGCGCGGATGGTAGCACACCGAGCTCGCCGAGCGCGGCGAGGACGCGCTCGGGCGCGAGCTCGCGCAGGCAGCGCAGGTGCCCGAGCGGGCACTCGCGCGCGTAGCAGGGGCTGCACTCGATGCCGAGCCACAGGGCGCGCGCGCGCTCCGACAGCGGCGGGGTGTGCTTCGGGCTCGAGGAGCCGAAGAGCGCCGCCTGCGGCCGGTCGAGCGCGGCCGCGACGTGCATGAGGCCCGAGTCGTTGGTGACCACGAAGTCGGCGCGCCCGACGAGCTCGATCGCCTCGTCGAGCGAGGTGCGCCCGGCGAGGCTGCGCGCCGCGCCGCCGGCGGCTTGCGCGACCGCGTCGCAGGCGGCGGCGTCGTTTGCCGAGCCGAGCAGCCACACGTCGATCGCGCGCGCGGCGAGCAGTTTCGCGAGCGCGGCGAAGTGCTCGGCCGGCCAGCGCTTCGCCGGACCGTATTCGGCGCCGGGGCAGAAGACCGCGTTCGGCCGGGCGGCGGCGAAGCCGAAGCGCCGCGCGGTGCGCGCCGCCGCCTGCGGGTCGAGCCGCAGGCGCGGCCGGGCGAGAGGCTCGGGTGGCTCGCTGCCGGGCGCCCCGGCGAGGCGCGCGTAATGCCGTGCCATCGGCCCGCGCGCGTCATTCGGCGCGCGGTGCACGGCGTTCAGCAGAGCGTAGCGCGCCTCGCCGAGGTAGCCTGTGCGGCGCGGCACGCGCGCGAAGAACGGCACGAGCGCGGACTTCCAGGAGTTGGGCAGGACGATCGCTTCTTCGTAGCCGCGCGCGCGCAGCTCCCGGCCGAGGCGCCGGCGCGCGCCGAGCTCGAGCCAGCCGTGATCGAAAGGGCTCGCGATCACCTCGTCGACTTCGGGCATGCGCGCGAGGACCGGCGCGACCCAGGCCGGCGCGAGCACTTCGGTCCGGGGGCGCGGCACGCGCTCGCGCAGCCGCGCGAGCAGCGGCTGCGCCATCAGCGCGTCGCCGATCCAGTTGGGCGCGACGACCAGGATGCGGGGCACGGGCGCGCGTCCTGCCGGCCCCGCCGCGCTCAATGCTTCTTCGCGATCGCGCCCTTGTACACGTAGCGCGTGCCGCAGTACGGGCAGAGCGCCTCGCCCGTGTCCACGACGTCGAGGAACACGCGCGGATGGCGCGCCCAGAGCGGCGCCGCGTCCGTCGGGCAGTGCAGCGGCAGGTCTTTCTCGGTGACCTCGACCCGGCGCGAAGTATCGGCGGATTGCGCGCTCATCGCTTGGCCTTCCTGCCGGCTGCCATCGGCACCGGCGTGAGCCAGTGCCTGTGCATCCTGTCGCGGCCGTTCACCACGTCGAAGAACGCCTTCTGCAGCTTCTTGGTGACCGGGCCGGCCTTGCCCGCGCCGATCTGGCGGCCGTCGAGCTCGCGGATCGGCGTCACCTCGGCGGCGGTGCCGGTGAAGAAGCACTCGTCGGCGATGTAGATGTCGTCGCGCGTGAGGCGTTTCGCGACCACCTTGTAGCCGAGGCCCGCGGCGAGCTCGATCACGGAGGCGCGCGTGATGCCGGTGAGCGCCGAGGTGAGCTCGGGCTCGACGATCACGCCGTCCTTCACGATGAACAGGTTCTCGCCCGCGCCCTCGGCGACGAAGCCGTCCACGTCGAGGAGCAGACCCTCATCGTAGCCGTGCTGGGTGGCTTCGAGCGTTGCGAGCACCGAGTTCGGGTACGTGCCCGACATCTTCGCGCGCGCCATCGTCACGTTGATGTGGTGGCGGGCGTAGGAGGCGGTCTTCACGCGGATGCCTTTTTCCAGCGCCTCGGGGCCGAGGTACGCGCCCCAGGGCCAGGCGGCGATCGCCACGTGCACCTTCGCGCCGACTGGCGACACGCCCATCTTTTCGCTGCCGTAGAACGCGATCGGGCGGATGTAGCAGGCCTCGTGGCCGTTCGCCCGGACGACCTCGATCTGCGCCCTCATCAGCTGCTCGCGCGTGTACGGGATCTTCATCATGTAGATGTGCGCGGAGTTGAAGAGGCGATCCGTGTGCTCCTTCAGGCGGTAGATCGCCGTGCCGGAGATCGTCTTGTAGGCGCGCACGCCCTCGAAGACGGCGAGGCCGTAGTGCAGCGAGTGCGTGAGCACGTGGGTGGTGGCGGATCGCCACGGCACGAGCTTGCCGTCGTACCAGATCCAGCCGTCGCGGTCCGCCATCGACAGCGGTGCCTTGGAGGCCGACTTTGCTTTTGCCATGAAGAAGGGGTCTCCCCGGAAGTCGAGCGGGAATTCTAACCGCAAGCGCCGCGGACATGCCATACTCTTAACATGATTGTTAATACTCCGGACCGCATATTCGCCGCGCTCGCATCGCCGCCGCGGCGGCACATCCTCGCGTTCCTGGCGCAGACCGCGCTCTCGACGGCGGACCTCGCCGAGCGCTTCGGCATCAGCGCGCCGGCGGTGTCGCGGCACCTGTCGGTGCTGCAGCGCGCCGGCCTGGTGTCGGCGGAGCGCCAGGGGCGGCGCGTGCTGTACCGCTTGCAGCGCGACGCGCTCCTCGATTCGCTCGCGCGCTTCGCCTCCGAGGTCGACGGCCCGCTGCGCCGCGCCCCGCAGGTGGTCCGCGCGCCGCGCGAGGCGATCTAGACGGGCCCGGAATGCGCCGAAGACGGTCGAGGCGCTGCGATCGGGGTGCGCGGCCGCTGAGCGGTAGGATAGGGGCTTACGTCGTCGAGGGCGCGTCATGTATTTGCCAGACCATTTCGAAGAAGCGCGGAACGAGGAGCTGCTGCGAACGATCGCAGCCTATCCGCTCGGCGCACTGGTGGTTAACGGTCCCCGCGGGCTCGACGCGAATCATGTGCCCTTCCTGATCGACGAAGCGAGCGGTGGCGGGAAGCTTCTGGCCCATGTAGCGAGAGCCAATTCCTTGTGGCAGGAGGCCAAGGATGGAGACGAGGTGCTTGTCATCTTTCGCGCTGGTGACGCGTACATCTCGCCGAGCTGGTATCCCAGCAAGCACGAGCTGCATCGCCAGGTTCCGACCTGGAACTATCGGGTCGTGCATGTCCACGGGCGGCTCTACGTCCGGGACGACGAGAGATTCGTGCGCGGCGTCGTCGCTCGGCTCACGCGCACGCACGAAGGTCGGCTCGGCTCTTCCAAGCCCTGGAAGATGACGGATTCGTCGCCTGAGTACATCGATCAGATGCTGGCGAACATCGTCGGCATCGAAATCGAGATAACGAGAATGACCGGCAAGTGGAAGCTCAGCCAGAACAAGGAGGAGCGAGACCGCGTCAACGCCGCACAGGAGCTCCGCACGCGCGGCGAGCAGGAGATCTCGAGAGCCATGCTGAGCGCGGTGGGCACGAAGAGCCAGTGATGCGACCGCGGTCGCGGCCACGAGCAATGCTGAAGGCAGAATCGTCAGCAGCAGGATCGAGGCCGTCGAAGTGGTCCGAGTCGGTGAGGACGGCGTGGTCAGCGTTCACAGGGAACCGCCGGCGCTGGGCTAAGGGTAGATTGCCGCGACTGCGTTGTCTTAACCGGCGTAGAATGTTCTCGGCATGGGAGACGCGGCGCGACATCTCTTGAAGGCCTTTGAAGCGCTGTCCGAGGCCGAGCGGCGCGAGGTCTTGGAAAAGCTGCTTCGTCGTGCAGCGGAACTTCCTTATTCCTTTCCTTCGGACGAGGAGCTCGTGCACGCGGCCGATCAAGTATTCCTCGAGCTTGATCGCCGTGAGGCCAAAGGGTGAAAGCACCGCTTCGGGGCGAGGTCTACATGGTGGACCTCGGGATGGCCGCGAAGGTGCGACCGTGCGTGGTTCTGAGCGTACCTCCGGAGGAAGCCGATCGAGCGCTCGATACGCTCGTTCCTCACACAACGGCCGTTCGTCGATCGAAGTTCGAGGTCTCGGTGCCGG
>JAKALD010000022.1:0-11326 GCA_021813275.1 Pseudomonadota bacterium
AGACCGTGGGCGCCGGCGTCGTCTCCAAGGTGATCGAGTAACGGACGGTCGACGGAAAACCCGCAGGCCAATAGCTCAACTGGCAGAGCGTCGGTCTCCAAAACCGAAGGTTGGGGGTTCGATTCCCTCTTGGCCTGCCACTTCGCCCCATGCTTGACAAGATCAAACTCATCGTTGCGGTAGCTCTGGTGGTCGCGGGCGTCTGGGGCTACTACCTGCGCTCGGACAGCATCCTCGTGCTGCGGGTGCTCAGCGTGGCGGCCGGCATCCTGGCGGGCTGCGCCGTGGCGTGGTTCACCGAGCCGGGGCGGCGCTTCGTCGGCTTCGCGCGCGAGTCGGTGGCCGAGGTGAAGAAGGTGGTCTGGCCGACGCGCAAGGAGACGATGCAGACCACGGCGGCGGTGTTCGCGTTCGCGGTGGCGATGGCGGTTTTCCTGTGGATCAGCGACAAGGGCCTCGAATGGGTGCTGTACGACGTGATTCTCGGTTGGAAGAAGACATAGGCCGCAACGGCATGAGCAAACGCTGGTACGTGGTGCACGCCTACTCGGGCTTCGAGAAGTCGGTGCAGCGCGCGCTCGAGGACCGGATCGCGCGCGCCGGGATGCAGGACAAGTTCGGCAAGATCCTGGTGCCGGTCGAGGAAGTCGTCGAGATGAAGGGCGGCCAGAAGCACATGTCGGAGCGCAAGTTCTTCCCCGGCTACGTGCTCGTCGAGATGGAGATGGACGACGACACCTGGCACCTGGTGAAGAACACGAACAAGGTCACCGGATTCGTCGGCGGAACGGCAACCAAGCCGGCCCCGATCTCCCCCAAGGAGGTCGAGGCGATCATGCAGCAGATGCGCGAAGGCGTGGAGAAGCCCAAGCCGAAGGTGCTGTTCGAGGTCGGCGAGATGGTACGCGTGAAGGAAGGGCCGTTCACCGACTTCCAGGGCACGGTGGAGGACGTGAATTACGAGAAGAGCCGCCTGCGGGTGGCGGTCACGATTTTCGGCCGCTCGACTCCGGTCGAGCTCGAGTTCGGACAGGTCGAGAAGGCCTGACACCGGGAACGGCGCGAAGCGATCCGTTCCCTTTGACGGGGAGAGCGCGCGGAGCGCTCGCTTGCACCCGATAGGAGAGCCATCATGGCGAAGAAAGTCGTCGGCTACATCAAGCTGCAAGTGCCGGCCGGCAAGGCGAACCCCTCGCCCCCGATCGGTCCCGCGCTCGGCCAGCGCGGCCTCAACATCATGGAGTTCTGCAAGGCGTTCAACGCGCAGACGCAGAAGGTCGAGCCCGGGCTGCCGCTGCCGGTGGTGATCACCGCCTACGCGGACAAGAGCTTCACCTTCATCATCAAGACGCCGCCCACGACGGTGCTGATCAAGAAGGCCGCCGGGATCGAGTCCGGCAGCGCGAAGCCGCACACCGACAAGGTGGGCAAGATCACGCGCAAGCAGGCCGAGGAGATCGCCAGGCAGAAGATGCCCGACCTCACCGCCGCGGACCTCGAGGCCGCGGTGCGCACCGTCGCGGGCAGCGCGCGCTCCATGGGCATCGTCGTGGAGGGCATGTAAATGGCCGCCGTTTCCAAGCGCAGGAAGGCGTTCGCGGGCAGGGTGGACCCGACCAAGGCCTACCCGGTGATGGACGCGATGCAGCTGGTCAAGGGCACGGCCACCGCCAAGTTCGACGAGTCGGTGGATGTCGCGGTGAATCTCGGCATCGACGCGAAGAAGTCGGACCAATCGGTGCGCGGGTCCGTGGTGCTGCCCGCCGGTACCGGCAAGAAGGTGCGTGTCGCGGTATTCGCGCAGGGCGATAAGGCGCAGGCGGCCAAGGCGGCCGGCGCCGACCTGGTCGGACTGGAGGACCTCGCCGAGAGCATCAAGGCGGGCAAGCTCGACTTCGACGTCGTGATCGCGGCGCCGGAGGCGATGCGCGTGGTCGGCCAGCTCGGCCAGATCCTCGGCCCGCGCGGCCTGATGCCCAACCCCAAGGTCGGGACGGTGACGCCGGACGTGGCGGGCGCGGTCAAGAACGCCAAAGCGGGACAGGTCCAGTTCCGGGCCGACAAGGCGGGGATCGTGCAGTGCCGGATCGGGCGCGCCTCGTTCACGCTGGAGCAGCTGCGCGACAACCTGGCGGCGCTGGTCGAAGCCCTGAACCGCTCCAAGCCCTCGGGTACCAAGGGCGTGTATCTGAAGAAGCTTTCGGTGTCGAGCACGATGGGGGTCGGCGTGAAAGTCGACCCGGCGTCGCTCACGGCGCAGCAGCAGTGATTGCCGCGCGCGGCCGGCTGAACCCGCCGCGCGCGGAGCTGTCGGAGAGGACAGATTTTGTTTGAACTTTGGGCTGCCGGCCGGTTTGCGGGCGCGGGAAGCGTATCTCCCGACCCCGAGGCCGACCGGCTGCCGTCAAAGACCGTAGGGGCATGGCCAGCACGACGCATGCTTAAACGCGGCAGCACGCGCCCTACGCAGATGGCGCACCCCGAAGCAGGATCTTCGCGGTTCCTGAAGAAAGGTCGCCGAATTGAGGGGGGACGGCCGGCAACGGCGGTCCGTGTGATTAACGGATGTTCGCGGAGTCCAGGGCACAGCGCACCGACCCCGGCTTCGCACCTCGATGGAGGTAGACCTTGGGTCTGAGTCTGGAACAGAAGCAAGCGGTCGTGTCCGAGGTCGCCGCGCAGCTGAAAGGCGCGCAGGCGGTCATCGTCGCGGAGTATCGCGGCCTCGGCGTCGCGAACGTGACCAACCTGCGCGCCAAGGCGCGCAAGTCGGGCCTGTACCTGCGCGTGCTGAAGAACACGCTCGCGCGGCGCGCGGTGCAGGGCACGCCGTTCGAGAAGCTGGTCGAGCAGATGAGCGGCCCGCTCATGTACGGCATCGCGCGCGACCCGGTGGCCGGCGCCAAGGTGCTGGCGGAGTTCGCCAAGGACAACGAGCAGCTCGTCATCAAGGGCGGGTCGCTGCCCGGCAGCCTGATGTCCGCCAAGGACGTCGGCGCGCTGGCCAGGATGCCCGCCCGCGAGCAGCTGCTGGCGATACTCCTCGGCACCATGCAGGCGCCGGTCGCGAAGCTCGCGCGCACGCTGAACGAGGTGCCAGGCAGGTTCGCCCGCACGCTCGCGGCGGTACACGACCAGAAGGAAAAGGCGGCCGCGTAGTCGGCCGCGCGGCGATCGAGAGATTTTTCAGGAACCTCACAAATTTCGGAGCACACGATGGAACGAGCACAGATTCTCGAAGCGATTTCGAACATGACGGTCCTCGAGCTGTCCCAGCTGATCAAGGACATGGAGGAGAAGTTCGGCGTGTCGGCCGCCGCAGCGGTGGCGGTGGCGGCACCGGCGGCAGGCGGCGCGGCGGCCGCGGCGCCGGCCGAGGAAAAGACCGAGTTCACGGTCGTCCTCACCGCGGCGGGCGAGAACAAGGTCAACGTCATCAAGGCAGTGCGCGAGGTCACGAGCCTCGGCCTGAAGGAGGCCAAGGACCTCGTCGACGGCGCGCCCAAGCCGGTCAAGGAGGGAATCTCCAAGGCCGATGCGGACGCGATCGCGAAGAAGCTGACCGACGCCGGCGCGAAGGTCGAGATCAAGTAACACGGTGCGATATGGGCCCGGCGCCGAGGAGCACCCGGCACCGGGCCGCTCCGATACGCAGACAGTGCAAATCCAAGGCGTCGAGCGCAGCCGCAGGCGCGGCCACGCCTTTGCTTTGCCCTGTGCCTCGGGGGTGCGGGACGCGGTTTTGCGCGCCCTCGCGACACGAGTTCTCTGACCGGGAGCCTCCATGAGCTATTCCCTTACCGAGCGTAAACGCATTCGCAAGAGCTTCGCCAAGCGCGCGAGCGTGCTGAACGTGCCGTTCCTCATCGCGACGCAGCTCGAGTCCTACACCGCCTTCCTGCAGGCGGCGGTGGCGCCCGAGAAGCGTCGCAGCGAGGGGCTGCAGGCCGCGTTCAGCGCGATCTTCCCGATCGTCAGCCACTCGGGCAGCGCGCGGCTGGAGTTCGTGAGCTACACGCTCGGCGAGCCGCCGTTCGACGTGAAGGAGTGCCAGCAGCGCGGCCTGACCTACGCGAGCCCGCTGCGCGCCAAGGTGCGCCTGGTCATCATGGACAAGGAGGCTCCGAAACCCACCACCAAGGAAGTGAAGGAGCAGGAGGTGTACATGGGCGAGATCCCGCTCATGACGACCACCGGCTCGTTCATCATCAACGGCACCGAGCGCGTGATCGTGTCGCAGCTGCACCGCTCGCCCGGCGTGTTCTTCGAGCACGACCGCGGCAAGACGCACAGCTCGGGCAAGCTGCTGTTCTCGGCGCGGGTGATCCCGTACCGCGGCTCGTGGCTGGACTTCGAGTTCGATCCGAAGGACATCCTTTACTTCCGCGTCGACCGGCGCCGCAAGATGCCGGCCACGATCCTGCTCAAGGCGCTCGGCTTCACGCCCGAGCAGATCCTCAAGGAGTTCTTCGCGTTCGACACCTTCCAGGTCGAGCCGCACGGTGTGCTCTTCGAGGTGGTGCCCGAGAGGCTGCGCGGCGAGGTGGCGCGCTTCGACATCACCGACAAGTCGGGCAAGGTGCTCGTGGCGCGCGACAAGCGCATCACTCTCAAGCACATCCGCGACATGGAGGCGGCGGGCATCAAGCGCGTGGCCGCGCCCGACGAGTTCATCGTCGGCCGGACGCTCGCGCACGACGTGGTCAACCAGGACACCGGCGAGATCCTCGCCAGCGCCAACGACGAGATCACCGAGACGCTGCTCGCCAAGCTGCGCGAGGCGAAGGTCGGCAGCATCCGGACGCTGTTCACGAACGACCTGGACCAGGGCCCGTACGTGTCGCAGTCGCTGCGCGTGGACGAGACCGCCGAAATGAACGCCGCGCGCGTGGCGATCTACCGCATGATGCGCCCCGGCGAGCCGCCGACGGAGGACGCGGTGGAGGCGCTGTTCAACGGCCTGTTCTTCGCCGAGGAACGATACGACCTCTCGGCGGTCGGCCGCATGAAGTTCAACCGCCGCATCGGCGTTCCCTGCGAGACGAGCTACCAGCTGCGCCTGCGCAACCTCATGCTGAGCCGGGAGACGGAGGACGAGCTGCGCGCGTACTTCAAGCGCGTGCCGGAGCTCTCGCTCGGCAAGGTGAGCCTGGAAGGGGTGACGAGCGAGGCGCAGGCCCAGCAGCTCGTCGACAAGATGTTCCACGACCTGAAGGCGAAGGGCGTGGACAGGCAGAAGCTCGAGGTCAAGGTCGAGCAGCGCTTCACGCTCAGCCCGCGCGACATCGTCGAGGTGATCAGGATCCTGGTCGAGCTGCGCAACGGGCGCGGCGAGATCGACGACATCGACCACCTGGGCAACCGGCGCGTGCGCTCGGTGGGCGAGCTCGCCGAGAACCAGTTCCGCGCCGGCCTGGTGCGCGTCGAGCGCGCGGTGAAGGAGCGCCTGTCGCAGGCCGAGAGCGAGAACCTGATGCCGCACGACCTGATCAACGCGAAGCCGATCTCCGCGGCGATCAAGGAGTTCTTCGGCTCCTCGCAGCTCAGCCAGTTCATGGACCAGACCAACCCGCTCTCCGAGATCACGCACAAGCGGCGCGTCTCGGCGCTCGGGCCGGGCGGGCTCACGCGCGAGCGCGCGGGGTTCGAGGTGCGCGACGTGCACCCGACCCACTACGGGCGGGTGTGCCCGATCGAGACGCCGGAGGGCCCGAACATCGGCCTGATCAACTCGCTCGCGCTGTACGCGCGCACCAACAAGTACGGCTTCCTCGAGACCCCGTACCGCAGGGTGGCGAACGGCAAGGTCGCCAGCGACATCGAGTTTCTGTCGGCGATCGAGGAAGGCAACTACGTGATCGCGCAGGCGAACGCCGCGATCGACAAGAGCGGGCACCTGACCGACTCGCTGGTGTCGTGCCGCTTCAAGAACGAGTTCGAGCTGAAGTCGCCCGAGGAAGTCCAGTTCATGGACATCGCGCCGGCGCAGATCGTCTCGGTCGCGGCCTCGCTCATCCCGTTCCTCGAGCACGACGACGCAAACCGCGCGCTGATGGGCTCGAACATGCAGCGCCAGGCGGTGCCGTGCCTGCGGCCCGAGAAGCCGCTGGTGGGTACCGGCGTGGAGCGCACCGCGGCGGTCGACTCCGGGACCTGCGTCATCGCGCTGCGCGGCGGCATCGTCGACTACGTCGACGCCAACCGCATCGTGGTGCGCGTGAACGACGAGGAGACCGTGGCGGGCGAGGTCGGGGTCGACATCTACAAGCTCACCAAGTACACGCGCTCCAACCAGAACACGAACATCAACCAGCGGCCGATCGTCAGGCCGGGCGAGAGGATCGCCAAGGGCGACGTGGTCGCCGACGGCGCGTCCTCGGACCTCGGCGAGCTGGCGCTCGGGCAGAACATGCTGGTCGCCTTCATGCCGTGGAACGGCTACAACTTCGAGGACTCGATACTCATCTCCGAGCGCGTGGTTTCGGACGACCGCTTCACCTCGATCCACATCGAGGAGCTGACGGTGGTGGCGCGCGACACCAAGCTCGGACCCGAGGAGATCACGCGCGACATCTCGAACCTCTCCGAGGCGCAGCTCTCGCGCCTGGACGAATCGGGCATGGTGTACATCGGCGCCGAGGTCGAGGCGGGCGACGTGCTGGTGGGCAAGGTCACGCCCAAGGGCGAGACCCAGCTCACGCCGGAGGAGAAGCTGCTGCGCGCGATCTTCGGCGAGAAGGCGAGCGACGTGAAGGACACGAGCCTCAGGGTGCCCTCCGGCATCTCGGGCACGGTAATCGAGGTGCAGGTGTTCACGCGCGAGGGCATCGAGCGCGACAAGCGCAGCCAGTCGATCATCGAGGACGAGCTCAAGCGCTACAAGACTGACCTCGCCGACCAGATGCGCATCGTCGAAGCCGACACCTTCGAGCGGCTCGAGCGGCTGCTCACCGGCAAGACCGCGAACGGCGGGCCGAAGCGCCTCGCCAAAGGCACCAAGATCAACAAGGCGTACCTGGAGTCGATCGAGCGCTTCGACTGGTTCGACATCCGCCTCGCCAGCGAGGAGGCCGCGGCGCAGCTCGAGAGCCTCAAGGAGTCGCTCACCCAGAAGCGGCACGAGTTCGACGCGATGTTCGAGGCGAAGCGCAAGAAGCTCACGCAGGGCGACGAGCTTCCGCCGGGCGTGCTGAAGATGGTCAAGGTGTACGTCGCGGTGAAGCGCCGCCTGCAGCCGGGCGACAAGATGGCCGGGCGCCACGGCAACAAGGGGGTGATCTCCAAGATCGTGCCGGTCGAGGACATGCCGCACATGGCCGACGGCACTCCGGTGGACATCGTGCTCAACCCGCTCGGCGTGCCCTCGCGCATGAACGTCGGGCAGATCCTCGAGACGCACCTGGGCTGGGCGGCCAAGGGCCTCGGCAGCAAGATCGGCGAGCTGCTCAAGGCCCAGGCCGCCGTCGCCGAGACGCGCAAGACGATCGAGCGCATCTACAACGTGAGCGGGCGCGAGGAGGAGATCGCCAAGCTCGGCGACGAGGAGGTGCTCGCGCTCGCGCACAACCTCAGGGAAGGCGTACCGTTCGCGACGCCGGTGTTCGACGGGGCGGCGGAAGCCGAGATCAACGCGATGCTCGAGATGGCCGGGTTGCCGACCTCGGGCCAGGTGACCCTGTACGACGGGCGCACCGGCGAGGCGTTCGACCGGCCGGTGACGGTGGGCTACATGCACATGCTCAAGCTCCATCACCTGGTCGACGACAAGATGCACGCGCGCTCGACCGGCCCCTACAGCCTGGTCACGCAGCAGCCGCTCGGCGGCAAGGCGCAGTTCGGCGGCCAGCGCTTCGGCGAGATGGAGGTGTGGGCGCTGGAAGCCTACGGCGCCGCGTACACCCTGCAGGAGATGCTCACGGTGAAGTCCGACGACATCACCGGCCGCACCAAGGTGTACGAGAACATCGTCAAGGGCGACCACAAGATCGACGCCGGGATGCCGGAATCCTTCAACGTGCTGGTGAAGGAGATCCGGTCCCTGGGCATTGATATCGACCTGGAGAGGTACTGATGAAAGCGCTACTGGAGCTCTTCAAGCAGGTCCAGCAGGACGAGGAGTTCGACGCGATCAAGATCGGGCTCGCCTCGCCCGAGAAGATCCGCTCGTGGTCCTACGGCGAGGTGAAGAAGCCGGAGACCATCAACTATCGCACCTTCAAGCCGGAGCGCGACGGCCTGTTCTGCGCCAAGATCTTCGGCCCGATCAAGGACTACGAGTGCCTGTGCGGCAAGTACAAGCGCCTGAAGCACCGCGGCGTGATCTGCGAGAAGTGCGGCGTCGAGGTGACGCTCGCCAAGGTGCGCCGCGAGCGCATGGGCCACATCGAGCTCGCCAGCCCGGTTGCGCACATCTGGTTCCTGAAGAGCCTGCCCAGCCGCCTGGGGCTGGTGCTCGACATGACGCTCAGGGACATCGAGCGCGTGCTGTACTTCGAGGCCTACGTCGTGACCGACCCGGGCCTCACGCCGCTCAAGCGCTGCCAGCTGCTCTCCGAGGACGACTACCTCGCCAAGGTCGAGGAGTTCGGCGACGACTTCTCGGCGTCGATGGGCGCCGAGGGCATCCGCGCGCTGCTGCGCGCGCTCGACCTCAACAAGGAGATCGACAACCTGCGCAAGGACCTCGAGGCGACCTCGTCGGACGCGAAGGTGAAGAAGATCGCCAAGCGCCTCAAGGTGCTCGAGGGCTTCAAGAGCTCGAACATCAAGCCCGACTGGATGATCATGGAAGTGCTGCCGGTGCTGCCGCCCGAGCTGCGGCCGCTGGTGCCGCTGGACGGCGGGCGCTTCGCGACTTCCGACCTGAACGACCTGTACCGGCGCGTGATCAACCGCAACAACCGCCTGAAGCGCCTGCTCGAGCTCAAGGCGCCCGAGATCATCGTCAGGAACGAGAAGCGCATGCTCCAGGAGGCGGTCGACTCGCTGCTCGACAACGGCCGGCGCGGCAAGGCGATGACCGGCGCGAACAAGCGCCCGCTCAAGTCGCTCGCCGACATGATCAAGGGCAAGGGCGGGCGCTTCCGCCAGAACCTGCTCGGCAAGCGCGTCGACTACTCGGGCCGCTCGGTGATCGTGGTGGGGCCGCAGCTCAAGCTCCACCAGTGCGGGCTGCCGAAGAAGATGGCGTTGGAGCTCTTCAAGCCGTTCATCTTCAACAAGCTCGAGCTCCTCGGGCTCGCCACCACGATCAAGGCCGCCAAGCGCCTGGTCGAGCAGGAAGTGCCCGAGGTGTGGGACATCCTCGAGGAGGTGATCCGCGAGCACCCGGTGATGCTCAACCGCGCGCCGACGCTGCACCGCCTCGGCATCCAGGCCTTCGAGCCGGTGCTGATCGAGGGCAAGGCGATCCAGCTGCACCCGTTGGTGTGCGCGGCCTTCAACGCCGACTTCGACGGCGACCAGATGGCGGTGCACGTGCCGCTGTCGCTGGAAGCCCAGATGGAGGCGCGCACCCTCATGCTCGCCTCGAACAACGTGCTCTCGCCCGCGAACGGCGAGCCGATCATCGTGCCCTCGCAGGACATCGTGCTCGGGCTGTACTACGCCACGCGCGAGCGCATCAACGCGAAGGGCGAGGGCATGGGCTTCGCGGACCTCGCCGAGGTCTCGCGCGCCTACGAGTCGCGCCAGGTCGAGCTGCACGCGCGCGTCGCGGTGCGCATCAAGGAGGTCGAGGTGGGCGAGGACGGCGAGCGAGCCGAGAAGGTCACGCGCTACACGACCACGGTGGGCCGCGCGCTGCTCTCCGAGATCCTGCCGGCCGGGCTGCCGTTCGAGCTGCTCAACAAGCCGCTCAAGAAGAAGGAGATCTCGCGGCTCATCAACGCCGCGTTCCGGCGCTGCGGGCTGCGCGAGACGGTGATCTTCGCCGACAAGCTGATGAACGCGGGCTTCACCATCGCCACGCGCGGTGGGATCTCCTTCGGCGTGCACGACATGATGATCCCGACGGTCAAGCACAACCTCATTACCTCCGCCGAGGCGGAGGTGAAGGAGATCGAGGCCCAGTACACCTCGGGCCTGGTGACTGCGGGCGAGCGCTACAACAAGGTGGTCGACATCTGGTCGCGCTGCGGCGAGCAGGTCGGCAAGGTGATGATGGAGCAGCTCGGCAGCGAGGCGGTCGTCGACCGCAACGCGAAGAACGTGAGGCAGGAGGCCTTCAACTCGATCTACATGATGGCCGATTCGGGCGCGCGCGGCTCGGCGGCGCAGATCCGGCAGCTCGCCGGCATGAGGGGCCTCATGGCCAAGCCCGACGGCTCGATCATCGAGACCCCGATCACGGCGAACTTCCGCGAGGGCCTGAACGTGCTGCAGTACTTCATCTCGACGCACGGCGCGCGCAAGGGCCTGGCGGACACGGCGCTCAAGACCGCGAACTCCGGCTACCTCACGCGGCGCCTGGTCGACGTCACCCAGGACCTGGTGGTGACCGAGGACGACTGCGGCACGCAGAACGGCGTGTCGATGAAGGCGCTGGTCGAGGGCGGCGAAGTGGTCGAGGCGCTGAAGGAACGCATCCTCGGCCGCGTGCTGGTCGCCGACCTGATGCATCCCGAGCGCCAGGACGTGCTCTACCCGGCGGGCACGCTGCTCGACGAGGAAGCGGTCGAGACGATCGACAGCATGGGCATCGACGAGGTCAAGGTGCGCACCCCGCTCACCTGCGACACCCGCTGGGGCGTGTGCGCCAAGTGCTACGGGCGCGACCTCGGGCGAGGGTCGCTGGTCAACGTCGGCGAGGCGATCGGCGTGATTGCCGCGCAGTCGATCGGCGAGCCGGGCACGCAGCTCACGATGCGGACCTTCCACATCGGCGGCGCGGCGTCGCGGACCGCGGTCGCGAGCCAGGTCGAGGCCAAGTCGGCCGGCACCGTGCGCTTCACCCCGACCATGCGCTACGTAACCAACCCGAGGGGCGACAAGCTCGTGATCTCGCGCTCGGGCGAGGTGCTCATCGCCGACGACAACGGCCGGGAGCGCGAGCGCCACAAGGTGCCCTACGGCGCGACGCTGCAGGTGGCCGACGGCGACGCGGTCAAGGCGGGCAAGATGCTTGCGGTGTGGGACCCGCACCACCGGCCGATCATCACCGAGTACGCCGGAACGGTGAGATTCGAGCACGTCGAGGAAGGCGCGACGGTCGCCAAGCAGATCGACGAGGTGACCGGGCTTTCCACCCTGGTGGTGATCGACAGCAAGCGGCGCACCGTGAGCGGCGCGAAGGGCCTGCGCCCGTCGGTGAAGCTGCTCAACGAAA
>JAKALD010000022.1:11336-24721 GCA_021813275.1 Pseudomonadota bacterium
ACGGGCGAGGAGGTGCGGATCGCGGGCACCGACCACACGGTGAACATCAGCTTCCCGGTGGGCGCGGTGATCGCGGTGCGCGAAGGCCAGGCGGTGCAGGTCGGCGAGGTGCTGGCGCGCATCCCGCAGGAGGTGTCCAAGACGCGCGACATCACGGGGGGGCTACCGCGCGTGGCCGAGCTCTTCGAGGCGCGCGCGCCGAAGGACGCGGGCATGCTCGCGGAGGTCACCGGCACGGTGTCGTTCGGCAAGGAAACCAAGGGCAAGCAGCGCCTGGTGATCCGCGACCTGGAAAATGTCGAGCACGAGTACCTGATCCCGAAGGACAAGCACGTGCTGGTGCACGACGGCCAGGTGGTGAACAAGGGCGAGATGATCGTCGACGGCTCGGTCGATCCGCACGACCTGCTGCGCCTGCTCGGGGTCGAGGCGCTCGCGCGCTACGTCATCGACGAGGTGCAGGATGTCTACCGGCTGCAGGGCGTGAAGATCAACGACAAGCACATCGAGGTGATCGTGCGTCAGATGCTGCGGCGCGTGCAGATCGAGGATCCGGGCGACACGCCGTTCATCCAGGGCGAGCAGGTCGAGCGCGCCGAAGTGCTCGAGGAGAACGAGAAGGCCGAAAAAGAGGGCAAGAAGCCCGCGGTCTACTCGTACATGCTGCTCGGCATCACCAAGGCGTCGCTGTCGACCGACTCGTTCATCTCGGCGGCGTCGTTCCAGGAGACCACGCGCGTGCTCACCGAAGCCGCGATCATGGGCAAGCGCGACGGCCTGCGCGGCCTGAAGGAGAACGTGATCGTCGGGCGCCTGATTCCCGCGGGCACGGGCCTCGCCTACCACGCGATCCGCAAGCAGCAGGCAGCCGAGCCGCCGCTCGCGGAGCTGCCGGCGGGCGAGGAGGCGCCGGTCGAGGCGACCGCGAACGTCACCGGCAACGGATAACAAGACGAACAACGCTGTACTGCACTGCAACGCTCAGCGTTGCAATGCAGTACTTTACTTTCAGAAGAGGCGAACTACAGCTTCAATAGGAGCCGGGCGTTGCGCTCGGTGATGGCGCGCTTCGCATCCTCGGCGAGCCGCGGGTGGGCGCTCACCACCTCGACCGGCCGCTCGTAGGCGATCGGAAAGCAGTAATCGCTGCCCATCAGCACCCGGTCGGCGCCGACCACCTGCACGAGGTAGTCGAGCACGTGCTCGGAGTAGCCGATCGTGTCGTAGTAGAAGCGCCGCAGGTAATCGAGCGGTCCGCCGGCGATGCCCTTGAGGTCGGCGCGCTTCTCCCAGCCGCGCTGCAGCCTTCCCACGAGCCAGGGGAACGCGCCTCCGGCGTGCGGCAGCACGACGGTGAGGCGCGGAAAGCGGTCGAGCGCGCCGCCGAAGATGAGGTGCGCGGCGGCGATCGCCGACTCGAACGGATTGCCGAGCAGGTTGGTGAGATAGAAGCGCGCCAGGCGCTTGGCGCCGATCACGAACACGGGATGCAGGAAGAGCGGTAGGCCGAGCGCCTCGATCCGCTCGTAGACCGGGAAGAACGCCGGGTCGGAGAGCTCCCTGTCGAGCACGCGCGTCGCCACGTAGAAGCCGCGCACGCCGGCGAGCTGCGCGGCGCGCGCGACCTCGCGCACCGCCAGGTCGGGCTCATGCATCGGCAGCGTCGCGAGCCCCACCAGCCGGTGCGGGTGCGCCTCGTGGGCGCGCGCGAGCGCCTCGTTGAACGTGGCCGCGAGCCGCTCGCCGAGCGCGCGGCCGGCCCAGTACAGCATCGGCTGCGACAGCGACAGCGCGTGCACCTCGACGCCCTGCTCGTCCATGGCAGCGAGGCGCGCATCGAGGTCCACGTAGCGCGGCCCCAGCGGGCCGGTCGTCACGTGGCCCACCGTGAACCGCGGGCCCTGGCCTTCGACCATGCGCCACTCGACGCCATGGGCGGGGCCGTGCTTCGCGACGAGGTCGAGAAAGGTCTCCGGGTAGAAGTGCGCGTGCACGTCCACCGGGCCGTGCGCGTGGGCCGCGGCCATGTCAGCGCTCCTGGTCCGGCTTGCTGAAGCTCTTCAGGCGCACCTTGTCGTTGACGAACTGGATGGTGATCCTCGCCCTCTTGTCCGTCCAGGTCGCGGACGAGCCGGACACGCCGAGGATGTCGACGCTCGAGGACTCGGTCGGCTCGCCGAGGATGCCGGTGACCTCGTCACGGGTCATTCCCTCGTGGATCTTGGCGAAGTTGTCCTCGGTGATCTTGGAGCCGCAGGCGGCGAGCGCGAGCACGAGCGCGGCGGCGGCGAACGAGCGGCAAAGCGAAGGCATGCGAGCTCCCTGGAAGACCGGCGTCGGCCGCAACTATAATCGAGTTGACTTCGATGCGGGAGCCTGACATGGGCGAAATGGGGCAGCTGCAGCGACGCGAGCAGATGGGCGCCGAACGCGAAGCGCGTGCCGATCTCGCGGCCGCGTTCCGGCTCGCGGTGCGCATGGGCCTGCACGAGGGCGTGTGCAACCATTTCACGCTGCGCCTTCCCGGATCGGACGAGCGCTTCCTGCTCAACCGCTTCGGCCTGCACTGGAGCGAGCTGAGCGCCTCCAACCTGCTCGTGCTCGACGCGCAGGGCCGCCTGCTCGAGGGCGAGGGCGAGTTCGAGAAGACCGCGTTCCACATCCATTCGCGAATTCATCTTGCCTGCGCGCAGGCGCGCTGCGTGCTGCACACCCACATGCCCTACGCGACCGCGCTCGCCCTGCTCGAGGGCGGCAGGCTCGAGATGGCGGGCCAGAACGCGCTGCGCTTCTACGGCGACGTCGCGTACTACGACGAGTACCACGGGCTGGTGCTCGATCCGGAGGAGGGCGATCGCATCGCCCGGGCGCTGGGCGAGAAGCGCTGCCTGTTCCTCGCGAGCCACGGCGTGATCGTCGTCGGGCCCTCGGTCGCGGAGGCCTTCGACCTGCTGTACTACCTCGAGCGCGCCTGCCAGGCGCAGGTGCTCGCGATGTCTACCGGCAAGGCGCTGCGCAAGGTTGCCGAGCAGGTGGCGCGCGACACCCAGCAGCTGCTCCTCGAGGACAACCCGAAATACGCGGGCGCGCATTTCGCCGCGCTGAAGCGCATCCTCGACCGCGAAGAGCCGGGTTACGCGCGATGACGGGCCCGAGCGCCATGCGTGCGCCCGAGGCGAGCGGCGCGACCATCGTGCGTGTGGCGAGCGCGCAGGACATCCCGGCGATCCAGGCGATCTACGCGCACCACGTCCGCGCCGGCCTGGCGACCTTCGAGGAGCTGCCGCCCACGGTCGACGAGATGCGCCGCCGCTACGAGGACGTGACGGGCCGCGGTCTTCCCTACCTGGTCGCCGAGCGCGGCGGCCGGGTGGTGGGCTACGGCTATTGCGCGCCGTACCGCGCGCGCTCGGCGTATCGCTTCGCGCTCGAAGACTCGGTGTACGTCGCGCAGGGCTGTGACCGCCAGGGCATCGGCCGCGCGCTGCTCGCCGAGCTCATCGCGCGCTGCGAGCGCCTCGGCTACCGGCAGCTCGTCGCGGTGATCGGCGACAGCGCGCACGCCGCCTCGGTGGGGCTGCACGCGAGCCTCGGATTCCTGCGGGTGGGCACGCTGCGCTCGGCGGGCTACAAGCTCGGCCGCTGGGTGGACAGCGTGATCATGCAGCGCCCGCTGGGCGAGGGCGACCGCACCGCGCCGCGCGAGATCGCCTGACGATCCGGGGCGCGGCTCAGCCCGCGAACTGCTGGATCTGGAGCAGCAGCTCGGACCTCGAGACGACCCCGAGCAGGCGCCGCTCCTCGGCGCTGCTCACCACCGGCAGGCGCTCGGTGCCCTGCGTCAGAAACACCTGCAGCGCATCGCCGAGGCTCGCATCCGGCAGGACCACCGGAAAATCGCGCCTCATCAGCTCCGCCGCGGTGGACGAAGGCGCTGCGCTCCGGCCGATGAGATGCTGCTTGATTTCCTGCAGCGAGATGGCGCCGAGGAAGCGCTGCGCGTCGTCGACCACGTACACGTACCGAACGGGGTGATCGAGAAAGATGCGCTCGACCTCGGCGAAGCTCGCCGAAGCGCTCACCACCGAAGCCGTCGGCTTGACCAGGTCCGAGATCTTCAGCCCGTGCCAGCGCGCGCGCGCGCGCTCCTGCTCGTTGCGGTGCAGGGTCACCTCGTACATCGAATGCTCGCCGACGCTGCGCGCCACGAAGTACGCGGCCACGCAGGCGAGCATGAGCGGCAGCACCACCGAATAGCTCAGCGTCATCTCGAAGATCATCAGGATCGCCATGAGCGGCGCCTGCGTCGCGCCGGCGAGGAACGCGCCCATCCCCACGATCGCGTAGGCGAAGGGCATCGAGGTGACATCCGGAAGAAGCGCGTGCGCGCCGTGACCGAACAGCAGCCCGAGGGAGGCGCCCACGAACAGGGTCGGGGTGAACACGCCTCCGATGCCGCCTGAGCCGGTCGTCGCGGCCGTGGCTGCGACCTTGGCGATCAGCACGAGCAGCACCATCCACCACAGCCAATCGTGGTGCAGCAGCGAGTTGACCACCGAATAGCCGTTGCCCCAGACCTCGGGCCGCCACACCGAGATCGTGCCCACGATCAGCCCGCCCAGCCCGAGCTTCGCCGGCAGCGGCAACGACAGCCGCCCGAAGCCGGCCTTCGCGCCCTGCAGCGCGCGCAGGAACTGCGGGGCGAGCGCGCCGGCGATCAGCCCGAGCAGCACGAACAGCAGCACCTCGCGGCCGAAGATGCTCGGGAACGGCGGCATCTGATACGGCGGCCGGTAGCTGGTCAGCTCGCGCATGGTGATGTTCGAGACGACCGAGGCGACCATCAGCGGGCCGAAGCTCTCCATGGCGATCGAGCCGAGCACGATTTCGGATACGAACAGCGCGCCGGCGATCGGCGCGCTGTACGCGGCCGTGATGCCCGCCGCGGCGCCGCAGGCGACCAGCAGGCGCAGCCGCGCGGGATTGAAGCGCGCCAGGCGCCCGGTGAACGACGCGCACATCGCGGCGAGGTGCACCATCGAGCCCTCGCGCCCGATCGAGCCGCCCGAGGCCACCGTGAACAGCGACGAGGCGCTGCGCGCGAGGCCCTGGCGCACCGGAATGCGTCCGTCGCCGATCGCGATCGCCTCCATGTAGTCCGAGGCCGCGCCCCCCGGGCTGAGGCGGCGGCTCCACTGCAGCAGCAGCCCCCCGATCACGCCGCCGAGCACGGGCAGCACGATGCGCCCGTACCACGGCACCGACTCGGCCATCTCGACGAAGCTGCTCGCGCGGCCGACGAACAGCCGCTGCAGCAGGGCGATCGCCTCGCGAAAGGCCATCGTGGCGACCGCCCCGATGAAGCCGACCACGACCGCCCAGACGAGCATCGAATGGGTTTCCGACGGCTGCAGGCGATCGAGCAGCCGGATCCAGAGCCTGTGCAGGCGCGGCAGGGTCTTCATCGACGGTGGAGAGCGGCGCGGCGTGCCGGGAAGCGTGCGCCGCGCCGGCGAAGTATATGTCGTTTTGGCAGCGCGCCGCGGCGGCTCACTTGAATAACAGCAGCGCGCCGCTCGCCGCCAGCAGCACCGCGACGATGCGCTTGAACGCGCGCTCGTCGAGCCGCCGGTGCAGGTGGTTGCCCGCGATCATGGCGAGCCCCATCACGGGAAAGAGCAGCGCGAGCAGGACAAGCACCTCGCGGTCGTAAAGCCCGAGCCCGCCGTAGCCGGCGGCGCGCAGCACGCCGAGCGCGAACAGCACCACCGACACCGAGGCCCGAAAGCGCGTCTTGTCCAGGCGCAGCGTGCTCAGGTACACGACGTAGAAGGGCCCGGCCATGCCGCCGAACACCGTGGCCACCAGCGCGCCGATGCCGCCCGCGGCGGGAGCGAGCACCCTGGCGGGCACGCGCAGCGTGGCGGGACGCGGCGGCGCGAGCGACCAGAGCGCGTAGCCGATGATGAACACGCCGAACGCCTTGAGCAGCAGCTGCGGATGCACCGCGCTGAACAGCCACAGCCCGGCGGCCACGCCCGCGAGCGTGGGCAGCACGAGGCGCCGCAGGCCGCGCCAGTCCACGTGCCGGAACTCGCGCAGCGACTGGCCGAGCGAAGCCGCCAGACCGAGCGTGGTGATCACCGGGATCACGTCGCGCAGTGGCAGCACGAGCAGGAGCAGCGGAATGGCGACGATGCCGGCGCCGAAGCCCGCCGCGCCGCGCAGCGTGTAGGCGGCGAGCACGACGAGCGCGCAGAACGCGAGCTGCGGCCAGCCGGCGACCGCGAGCAGCGAGGCGATCATCGCGCGCGCTGCTCGATCAAGTCTTCGCGGCTCTCAGGGTTCACCGGTCACGAGCACGGCCTTACCCTTCACCTTGCGCTCGGCCATGTCGCGCAGCGCCTGGGCGGCGCGCGCCAGCGGGTAGGTCGAGGACACGTGCGGCCGGAGCCTGCCCTGCGCGTACCAGGCGCCCAGCTCCTGCACCGCGGCGGCGAACTCGCGCGGCGCGCGGCGCGCCCACTCGCCCCAGTACACGCCGATGATCGAGCGCTCCATGAGCAGCGGCAGGTTGAGCGGGATCTTCGGGATGTCGCCGCCCGCGAAGCCGATCACGAGGAAGCGCGCGCGCCACGCCGAGGAGCGCAGCGCCGCCTCGCTGGTGGCCCCGCCGACCGGATCGTAGATCAGGTCGACGCCCTGGCCGCCGGTGAGCGCCTTGAGCCTTTCGCGCAGGTCCTCGGCGGCGTAGTTGATCGTCTCGTCCGCGCCGTGGGCGCGGCACAGCGCGAGCTTGTCCTCGCTCGAGGCGCAGGCGATGACGCGCAGGCCCAGGACCTTGCCGATCTCCACCGCGGCGAGCCCTACGCCGCCCGCGGCGCCCAGCACGAGCAGCGTCTCGCCGGGCCGGGTGGCGACGCGGTTGCGCAGCGCGTGATGCGAGGTGCCGTAGGTGAGCAGAAACGCCGCTCCGGTCCTGAAGTCCATGCCCTCGGGCAGCGGCAGGAGGCGCCCCGCCGGAACGAGACACTCCTCGGCGAAGGCGCCGTAGGTGGTGAACGCGATCACGCGGTCGCCCGGCTTCGCCTGCGTGACGCCCTCGCCGACCTCCTTCACGACGCCCGCGAGCTCGCTTCCCGGAGAGAACGGCAGCGGGGGCTTCACCTGGTACTTGTTCTGGATGACGAGCACGTCCGGGAAGTTGACGCTCGCCGCCTTGACGCTCACCACCGCTTCGCCCGGGCCCGGGCGCGGCGAGGGCAGCTCCTCGACCGTCAGCGTCTCGGGCGGCCCGAACTGCCTGCACAGCACGGCCTTCATCGCTCGCTCGCTCCGTGGAAAGGTGCCCGCATCATAGCCCGCGCTCAGCCGGAGCGCGCCGCGGCGCAGGCCCGCCCGATGCCCTTCGAGCCGCCGGTGACCAGCGCCCGCTTGCCCTTCAGCCCCAGGTCCATAAAACGCCCCTCGATTGAAGTTTCGCTTTTGCGCTAGTCTTGCAGCCTCCCGCGCGCGAGACAACGGCGGCTGCGAAACCTATGCCCACCCTCACCACCGACGACGGCGTCAAGCTCCACTACGAGGAGGCCGGCAGCGGCACCCCGATCGTGTTCGCGCACGAGTTCGCGGGCGACGCGCGCAGCTGGGAGCCGCAGCTGCGCCACTTCGCGCGCCGCTACCGCTGCATCGCGTTCAACGCGCGCGGCTATCCGCCCTCGGACGTTCCCGAGGACCCCGAGCGCTATTCGCAGGAGCGGGCGCGCGAGGACATCCGCTGCGTGCTCGATGCGCTCGGCATCGCGCGCGCGCACGTGGTGGGGCTGTCGATGGGCGCGTTCGCGACGCTGCACTTCGGCATGCAGTACGCATCGCAGGATGCCGGCGCGCGCTCGCGCGCGCTCTCGCTCGTGGTCGCCGGCTGCGGCTACGGCGCGCACCCGGCGCAGCGCGCCCAGTTCCAGCAGGAGGCGCGCGGGCTCGCGAAAGCCATGCTCGCCGACGGCATGGCGAAGCTCGCCGCGACCTACGGACACGGCCCGGCGCGCGTGCAGCTCGAGGCGAAGAACCCGCGCCAGTTCGCCGACTTCATCGCCCACCTCGCGGAGCATTCGGCGCTCGGCTCGGCGAACACCATGCTCGGGTACCAGGCGCGCCGGCCCTCGCTCTACGACCTTGTCGACCGCATGGCGCGCATCGCCGCGCCGACGCTCGTCGTCGCGGGCGACGAGGACGAGCCGAGCCTGGAGGCGTCGCTCCTCATGAAGCGCGCGAACCCGATGGCCGCGCTCGCGGTGCTGCCGAGGAGCGGCCACGTGCTCAACATGGAAGAGCCGGCGGTCTTCAACCGGCTGGTAGAAGACTTCTTTCACCAGGTTGAGGCCGGGCGCTGGACGCCGCGCGACGCGCGCGCGCCGGTGCCATCGGTGTATGGTCCGGGCGGCAGGCCCTGAGCAGCGCGGAGGCGCCATGACGATCTCCAAGTTCCTGGTGCGCGGTATGCGCGTACGCGCGGTGGCCGCGCCCATGAAGCGGCCGCTCGCCACGAGCACGGGCGCGGTTTCGGTGGCGCCGCTGCTGCTCGTCGACCTGCAGACCGAGGCGGGCATCGTCGGGCGCTCCTACCTCTTCGGCATCGGCCAGCACAACCTCGCGCCGCTCAAGGCGCTGGTCGAGGCGATGGCCGAGATGGTGAAGGGCGACGCAGTGGCGCCCTTCGAGATCGAGAAGAAGCTGCGCGCCCGCTACACGCTGCTCGGCGTGCACAACATCGTGTTGTTCACGATGGCGGGGATCGACATGGCCGCCTGGGACGCGCTCGGCCAGGCGCTCGGGCAGCCGCTGGTGCGGCTGCTCGGCGGGGCGCCGCGCCCGGTGCCGGCCTACAACTCGAAGGGCCTGGGCATCCTGCCCCCGCGCAAGCTCGCAAAGGAGGCCGAGGAGCTCGTGAAGGAAGGCTTCTGGGCGGTGAAGCTGCGCCTCGGGCGGCCGCGCGCCGAGGACGACCTGGAGGCGCTGCGCGTCGTGAAGAAGGCGGTCGGCGGCAACGTCACGCTGATGGTCGACTTCAACCAGGCGCTCAGCGTCAACGAGGCGCTCAGGCGCGGCCGCATGATCGACGATGAGGGCGGCGTCGCCTGGATCGAGGAGCCGGTGCGCGCCGACGACTTCGCCGGCTGCGCGCGCGTGGCGCGCGAGGTGGCGACGCCGATCCAGCTCGGCGAGAACTTCATGGGGCCGGAGCAGATGGCGCAGGCGCTCGCCGCCGGGGCGAGCGATTACGTGATGCCGGACGCGCAGAGGATCGGCGGCGTCACCGGCTGGCTGCGCGCGGCGGCGCTCGCGCAGGGCGCCGGCCTCGAGATGTCGAGCCATCTCTTTCCGGAGGCGAGCTGCCACCTGCTCGCGGTTACGCCCACCTGCCACTGGCTGGAGTACGTCGACTGGGCCGACCCCGTGCTCGAGGAGCCGCTCGCGCACCAGGTCGGCCACGTGCTCGTGCGCGAGCGCCCCGGCCTCGGCCTGCGCTGGAACGAGAAGGCCGTCAAGCGCTACGCGCTATGAGCGCGTTCACGCGCCACTTCAAGCACTGGCCGCCGGGCCTTCCCAGGACGCTCGCGGTCCCGCAGACGAGCGTGTTCTACAACCTCGAGGTGAGCGCGACCCGCTACCCCGAGAAGTGCGCCATCGACTACTACGGCAGCCGCCTCACGTACGCGGAGCTGAAGCGCCAGGTGGACGCGCTCGCCGGCTTCCTGCAGCAGCGCTGCGGCGTGGCGAAGGGCGATCGCGTGCTGCTCTACACGCAGAACAGCCCGCAGTTCGTGATCGGCTACTACGCGATCCTGCGCGCCGACGCGGTGGTGGTGCCGGTGAACGCGATGTCGAAGAGCGAGGAGCTGCGTTACTACATTGGCGACGCGCAAGCCTCGGTGATGATCGCCACCCAGGAGCTGTGGCCCGAGATCGCGCCGCGGCTTGGCGAGCTGCGCCACGTCGTGCTCGGCGCCTATTCGGACTACCTCGCCGCGCAGACCGACCTGCCGGTGCCCGAGTACGTGCGCGCCCCGCGCGCACCGCGGCCGCGCGGCGCCGCGCTCTGGCACGAGGCGCTCGGCGCGGGGCTCGCGCCGGGCGAGCACCTGGCCGGGCCGGGCGACCTCGCCGTGATGCCCTACACCTCGGGCACCACCGGCAAGCCCAAGGGCTGCATGCACACGCACTCGACCGCGCTCGCCACGAGCACCTCGGGCTGCCACTGGAGAGGCGCGTCGAGCGGCGCGGTGGTGCTCGCGGTGCTGCCCATGTTCCACGTGACCGGCATGCAGGGCGGCATGAATACGCCGATCCAGGCGGGCGCCACCGCGGTGGTGCTCTCGCGCTGGGATCGCGAGTGCGCGGCGATGCAGATCGAGCGCGCCGGCGTCACCGGCTTCACGGCGATCACCACCATGATGGTCGACTTCCTCGCGAACCCCAATCTTCGCAAGTACGACCTGTCCTCGCTCACCACGCTGGGCGGCGGCGGGGCGGCGATGCCCGAGGCGCTCGCGCGGAAGCTGCAGGACACCCTGGGACTCGAGTTCATCGAGGGCTACGGCCTGACCGAGACGATGGCGCCGAGCCACACCAACCCGCCGCAGCGCCCGAAGAAGCAGTGCGCCGGGATCCCGATCTTCGGCACCGACGCGCGCGTGCTCGATCCCGAGACCTTCCGCGAGTGCGGCCCGAATGAAGTCGGCGAGATCGTGATGCGTGGGCCGCAGGTTTTCAAGGGCTACTGGAACGATCCGGAGAAGACGAGGCAGGCCTTCATCGAGCACGACGGCGCGCGCTTCTTCCGCTCCGGGGACCTCGGCTACTACGACGAGGAGGGCTATTTCTTCATCACCGATCGCTTGAAGCGCATGATCAACGCCTCGGGCTTCAAGGTCTGGCCGGCCGAGGTCGAGGCGATGCTCTACGCGCACCCCGACATCCAGGAGGCGTGCATCATCGCCGCGCGCGACGCCTACCGCGGGGAGACCGTGAAGGCGCTCGTCGTGCTCAAGCCCGCCGCGCGCGGCCGCGTCGCGGCCGAGGACGTCGTCGCGTGGGCGCGCGAGCGCATGTCCGCGTTCAAGGTGCCGCGCGTGGTCGAGCTCGTGGAGGCGCTGCCCAAGACCGCGACCGGCAAGATCTTCTGGCGCAAGCTCCAGGAAGAGGAGGACGCGCGCGCCGCCGGGGGCGCGTGAGCCGCTACAGCCAGTAGACGAACACGAAGAGCAGCAGCCACACCACGTCCACGAAGTGCCAGTACCAGCTGACGGCCTCGAAGGCGAAGTGGTGGTCCGGCCGGAAGTGCCCCTTGAGGCAGCGCGCCAGGATCACGGCGAGCATCACCACGCCGAGCGTGACGTGCAGGCCGTGCAGGCCGGTCAGCATGAAGAAGGTCGCGCCGTACACGCCCGAGCCGAGCGTCAGGCCGAGCTCCGCGTAGGCGTGGTGAAACTCGTAGCCCTGCAGCGCGAGGAACACGGCGCCGAGCAGCACGGTGAGCACGAGCCCCAGGATGAGCTGGCGGCGGTTGTCGCGCCGCAGCCCCCAGTGCGCCCAGGTGACGGTCGCGCCCGAGGAGAGCAGCAGCAGCGTGTTGATCGCCGGGATGCCGAAGGCCTGCACCGGCGAGAACGCCTGTCCCGCGGGCCCGCTCGTGGGCCACGCGGCGGCGAAGCCCGGCCAGGGGGTGAACCGCGGGCTGAATGAGGCGAGCCAGGGCACCGCGATGTTGCGCTCGTAGAACAGCACGCCGAAGAAGGTCGCGAAGAGCGCCACTTCCGAGGCGATGAACCAGACCATGCCGAGGCGGAAGGTACGGTCTTCCCAGCCGTGGTACAGCCCGCCCTCGCTCTCGGCGATGACCGCGCCGAACCAGCGCGCGAGGACGTAGAGCAGCGGAACGGCGCCTGCGAGCACGAACCACGGCCCGCCGCGCACGGCGTTGAGGCTCAGCGCGACGCCCGTTCCCATGACCAGCAGGGCGAGCGAGAGCAGCGAGGGGTAAGGGCTCGGGTGCGGGACGTAGTAGCGGGGCGATGCCTTCGCGGTGGCGGTCATCGTCATCTCCTCAGCGGGAAGCGGTCCTCACGGCTTGCGTCCGTCGACGGGGAAGAACGCGTACGAGAGGGTGATCGTGCGCACGTCGCGCGGCAGGTCCGGCTTGACGAAGAACGTGACCGGCATGCGGCGCGTCTCGCCCGGGCCGAGCGCCTCGCGGGTGAAGCAGAAGCACTGGATCTTCTCGAAGTGGCGCGCCGCGACTTCGGGGCTCACGCTCATGACGGCCTGGCCCTCGCGCGCGCGCTCGCCGAGATTGGTCGCGACGTACACGATGCTCGCCGGCTCGCCCGGGTGCACGCGCAGGCTCGTCTGCTCGGGCGCGAAGCGCCACGGCAGCCCGGGCATCACGGTGCTCGTGAAATCGACGTTCACCCAGCGCGTCGCGTCCGCTTTCGTGCCTTGGAGCGTCGCGGCATCCGCCTCGCCCGTCGCGCCGTTCAGCCCGGTGAGACGGCAGAACGTGCTGTAGAACGGCACGAGCGCGAAGCCCAGGCCGAGGAACCCCGCGACCGCGAGCGCCAGCCACCACGCGAGCCTGCGGTTGGCGGCGGCGCGCGCCGGTGCGCCGATGGGGGTGGCGGGAGGAAGCTCCATCGGCTTTCGCCGCATCTCAGGAGATCACCGGCTGCTCGTCGAAGGTGTGCAGCGGCGGGGGCGACGGGAGGGTGAACTCCAGGCCCTGCGCGCCTTCCCAGACCCGGTCGCTCGCCCTGGCGCCGCCGCCGCGCCACGTCCTGACGACGTTGTACAGGAGCAGCAGCTGCGAGGCCCCGAGTAGGAACGCGCCCAGGCTCGAGACCATGTTGTAGTCCGCGAACTGCAGCGCGTAGTCCGGGATGCGCCGCGGCATGCCGGCGATGCCGGCGAGGAACTGCGGGATGAAGGTGACGTTGAAGCCGATCATGCACAGCCAGAAGTGCCACTTGCCGAGGCGCTCGTCGTACATCCGGCCGGTGATCTTGGGCAGGTAGTAATAGGCCGAGGCGATCACGCCCATGATCGGCCCGCCGAAGAGCGCGTAGTGGAAGTGCGCGACGAGAAAATAGCTGTTGTGGTACTGCTGGTCGGCGACCGAGTCGGCGAGCACCAGCCCGGTGAGGCCGCCGATGCCGAAGAGGACGATGTAGCCGAGCGCGAACAGCATCGGCGTCTCGAAGCTCATCGCCCCTCTCCAGAGCGTCGCCAGCCAGCAGAAGAACAGCACCGCCACCGGCACCGAGATCGCCATGGTGCTGTACATGAAGTAGAGCTGCGCCCCCACCGGCATTCCGGAGGTGAACATGTGGTGC
>JAKALD010000248.1 GCA_021813275.1 Pseudomonadota bacterium
TTCCTGCGTGAAGCACGGCAAGCGCATCATCTTCCCCTCCACCTCGGAGGTGTACGGCATGTGCCGCGACGCCGAGTTCCACCCGTACAGCTCGGAGCTCGTGCTCGGGCCGATCCACAAGACGCGCTGGATCTACTCCTGCGCCAAGCAGCTCATGGACCGCGTCATCTGGGGCTACGGCGAGCAGGGGCTGCGCTTCACGCTGTTCCGGCCGTTCAACTGGATCGGGGCGGGCCTCGACTCGATCAGCACGCCCAAGGAGGGCAGCTCGCGGGTCGTCACTCAGTTCATCGGCCACATCGTGCGCGGCGAGCAGATCCACCTGGTCGACGGCGGGGCGCAGCGCCGCGCCTTCACCTACGTCGACGACGGCATCGACGCGTTGATGCGCATCATCGACAACCGCGGCGGGGTCGCCGACGGCAAGATCTACAACATCGGCAACCCGGCGAACAACTTCTCGGTGCGCGAGCTCGCCGAGACGATGCTCGAGATCGCGCGCCAGTTCCCGGAGTACCGCGACGCCGCCGCGCGCGTGCGCCTGGTCGCGACCACCTCGGACCGCTACTACGGCGCTGGCTACCAGGACGTGCAGAACCGCACCCCGAACATCGACGACACGCGCCGCGACCTGGGATGGGCCCCCGCGGTCGGGATGCGCGACGCGCTGACGCGCATCTTCGAGAGCTACCGCGACCACGTGGCCGAGGCGCGCGGCCTGGTGGAATGAGGCTCGCGCTCAAGATCGACGTCGACACCTATCACGGCACGCGCGAGGGCGTGCCGCGCCTCGCCCGGCTGCTCGAGCGGCGCGGCCTCGCGGCGACCTTCCTCTTCAGCCTGGGGCCCGACCACACCGGGCGCGCCGTGCGCCGCGTCTTTCGCCGCGGCTTCCTCGGCAAGGTGACGCGCACTTCGGTCGTCTCGCACTACGGACTGAGGACGCTCCTTTACGGCACCCTGCTCCCGGGCCCCAACATCGGAAGGCGCTGCGCCGACGGGCTGCGCGCGGTGCGCGATGCGGGCTTCGAGGTCGGCGTGCACTGCTGGGACCACGTGCGCTGGCAGGACGAGGTCGCGCGCCGCGACGCGGCGTGGACGCGCCGCGAGCTCGGGCGCGCGGTCGAGCGCTTCGCGGAGGTGTTCGGCGCGGCGCCGCGGGTGCACGGCGCAGCCGGCTGGCAGACCAACGCGCACGCGCTGCGCCTGCTCGACGAGCTGGGCTTCGTGTGCGCCTCCGACACGCGCGGGCGCGAGCCCTTCCTGCCGAGCGTCGCGGGCGAGCGCTTCTCCTGCCCGCAGCTCCCGACCACGCTCCCGACCTTCGACGAGCTGATCGGCGTTGACGGAGCGAGCGCGAGCGATGCCGCGCGGCGCGTGCTCGAGCTCTGTGCCGACGCGCCGAGCGCCGGGCACGTCTTCACCGCGCACGCCGAGCTCGAGGGCGGAGGGCTCGCCGGCGCCTTCGAGGCGCTGCTCGAGGGCTGGCGCGCGCTCGGCTACGAGATCGTGTCGCTGGGGACGATGACGGGTGCGCTCGATCGCGCGCGGCTGCCGCGCCACGCGCTCGAGCTCGGGACCGTGCCCGGGCGCTCCGGCACGCTCGCGGTGCAGGGCGCCGCGCTCGCGGCTTGAAAGGAGGAGGCGATGCTCTTTCCGGGGTTCGAGAAGAAGAAGATCCGCACGAGCGGCGCGACGATCAAACTCGTCACCGCGGGCGAAGGGCCGCCGGTGCTGCTGCTCCATGGCTACCCGGAGACGCACGCGATGTGGCACCACGTCGCCCCGCGCCTCGCGCGCCGCTACACCGTGATATGCGCCGATCTTCGCGGCTACGGCGACTCGTCGAAGCCGAAGGGACTGCCCGATCATTCGAACTACTCCAAGCGAGCGATGGCTCAGGACATGGTCGAAGTGATGGGAAAGCTCGGCCACGAGCGCTTCCACTTGGTCGGCCACGACCGCGGCGGACGCGTGGCGCATCGCCTCGCGCGCGACCACGGCGCGCGCGTACGCACGCTCACGGTGCTCGACATCTCGCCGACGCTCAAAATGTACGAGTCGACCGACATGGCCTTCGCGCGCGCCTACTACCACTGGTTCTTCCTGATCCAGGCGGCGCCCTTGCCGGAGAAGATGCTTCAGGCGGTGGGCCCGTCGTACATCCTCGGCCGGATCGGCCGCGGTCCCGGCGGGATCAAGGTGTTCGACAGGCGCGCGCTCGCCGAGTACGTGCGCTGCTTCCGCGACCCGAGGACGATCCATGCCACCTGCGAGGACTACCGCGCCGCGGCCACGATCGACCTCGAGCACGATCGCAAGGACCTCAGGAAGAAGCTCCGCATGCCGGTGCTCGCGCTCTGGGGCAGGCACGGCGTGATCGAGAAGCTGTTCGACTGCCTCGCCGATTGGCGCGAGGTGGCCTCGAACGTCACGGGAATGGCGCTGCCGTGCGGGCATTTCCTGCCCGAGGAGGCGCCGCGAGATACGCTCAGGGAGCTGCTGCGTTTTCTCGCCAGGCACGAGCGCTGAACGCTCTGCCGCGTCCGGGCATCTCGTCGTAGTAGGTACCGTTGAGCATCCGCCCACTCAGGTCCTTGCGGACACCGCCCCATTGCTTGAAGAAGAACGCCACGCCTGCGGCTCGGCACTGACGCAGAATTGAGGTCACCCACTCGGGGTTCATCGGCCTCGCGCGCGGACCCGACTCTCCGCCCACGATCACCCAGTCGATTCCAGATAGCGGCAAGCGATCCAGCGGACCAATCAGCGGTTCAAGCGACAGAAAGCGCACCGCAGCCTGGATGTGCGCCAGACGAGCGACGCGCCCGATCACCCGCTCGTCCTCGACGCTCACCCCCATCCAGACGTTCTCCGGCCAGGGAAGCTTCTGCGCCAGCGCCTCGAGTCGGTCAGCGCGCTTCGTGAGCACTTGGAACGTGTGCTGCGGGCAGGCGCGCATCGTCTCAAATACGCGTGCGATATAGGTTGCGGGCACGTCCTCGTGAAAGAGATCGCTCATCGAGTTCACGAACACGGTCCTCGGCTGCCGCCACCTTTTCGGCGTGTCCAGCAAATCCGGATGGAGTGTGACGCCAAACCCGTTTCGGTACCGGGGACTCCCCATCGCCTTGAGCCGCTTCGCCATGCGCTCGGCGTAGCAGCGCTTGCACCCCTGGCTGATCTTGGTGCAGCCGGTGACCGGGTTCCAGGTCATCTCGGTCCATTCGATGTTGCTCTTCGTCGGCATGACGCTCTCCCAGCAAGCGTGCGCACGATACCCGCTCGGCGCGCGTTCCTCAATCAAATGAGGCGACGCTGCGGCGAGACGTTTGCGACCGCTTCCCACAGCTTGTGCGCCAGTCGGTGCCTGGCGACGAACACCAGCCAGTACAAGTTGGCGTGCTTACTGTTGTCCACCGCCTCGACACGATCGCTTGCCGAGGTTCCGAGCCCCTTGAGGAGTCCGCACCAGTGCTCGTAGATCTGCCGCCGAATGAGATCCTGCCGCTGTTTCGTGTCCACGTGCTCGCGCCATCCCGGTGCAAACTCGTCAAGGGCTTTCCGGCCCTCCGGTTGGAGATAGTGGTGCAGCTCCCGCTTGAGGTCCATCGAGCTGACGTGGATCAGCAGGTCCATGTGCTTGAAGCTCGCGAGCCGCCTGATGACCGAAAAAGGCAAATCGCCGAGGTTGTACGGATCCAGGAACGCGAGGTGCAGTCCGCGCGGATCGAGAGCCGCAGCGATCCCCTCGACGACGCGGTGCGCCGGACCGACGAACGCGCGCACCTTCGCGCCCTTCTCCGTGAGCCGCCGCTCCGCGGCCCTCACGTAATCCTCGTTAATATCGGCGATCAGAAATTCCGTGAATTGATCCCCCTGCCTGGCCGCAGCGTCGAACGCGACCAGCGGGCTGCCGTCGATTTCTTGTCCGGTCTCCACGACCAGGGCCCGGCCCGGGCCGCTATATAGGTCTACGTAGCAGCGGCTGGAAAACTTGCCGCGCGCTCCGTGCGCAGCGTCGATGTAGCGACGTAGGCGCTCGTGCTTTTCGAGCGCCCATTCGTGGACTTCGCTGACAGGCAGTGCGTCCATGGGTGCCATCACTGAACGTATATACAGCATTGCGGGTTGACGCGCCAGACCGAGGCCCTCGCAGCCGTGGTATCGTTCGCGGGCACCGCAAAACAACTAGAACGCATGCCCCTTGCCTGGAACGAGATCCGCGACAAGGCGATCGCGTTCTCGCGCGAGTGGCAGGACGCCGAGAGCGAAAGAGCCGAGGCGCAGAGCTTCTGGAACGAATTCTTCGCCGTCTTCGGCGTGCCCCGCCGGCGGGTCGCGAGCTTCGAGGAGCCCGTCAAGAAGCTTGGGAACCGGCGCGGCCGGATCGACGCGTTCTGGAAGGGCATCCTCGTCGTCGAGCACAAGTCGCGCGGCGAGGACCTCGACCGCGCGTTCGTGCAGGCGCTCGATTACTTCCCGGGAATCGCCGATCGCGACCTGCCGAAGTACGTCCTGGTCTCGGATTTCGCGCGCTTCAGGCTTTATGACCTGGATACTCGGAGCCAGTTCGAGTTCGCGCTGAAGGACCTGCACAAGCACGTCAAGCGGTTCGGCTTCATCGCCGGCTATGCGCCGCAGGAGATCAAACCGCAGGACCCGGTCAATATCCACGCCGCGGAGCAGATGGGGCGGCTCCACGATCTGCTGAAGGCTTCGGGCTACACCGGCCACGACCTCGAGGTGCTGCTCGTTCGCTTGGTGTTCTGCCTGTTCGCCGACGACACCGGGATTTTCACGAAGCAGTCGTTTCGCGACTGGCTCGAAACGCGCACCGTGGACGACGGCTCCGACCTGGGGCCAAACCTTGCACTGCTGTTCCAGGTCCTCAATACGGCCAAGCCGCTGCGCCAGCGCAATCTCGACGAGCAGCTGGCGTCGTTCGAATACGTCAACGGGAGGCTCTTCGAGGAAACACTCAAGGTCGCAAGCTTCGACCGCAAGATGCGCTCGACGCTCCTCGACTGCTGCGCGCTCAACTGGGGCGCGGTGAGCCCGGCCGTCTTCGGCGCCCTCTTCCAGAGCATCATGGACGAAAAGGCGCGCCGCAACCTGGGCGCGCACTACACCAGCGAGGAAAACATCCTCAAGCTGGTGAAGCCGCTCTTTCTGGACGACCTGTGGGCGGAATTCAACCGGGTCAAGAACAACAAGAACCGCCTGTTCGACTTCCACAAGAAGCTGCGGTCGCTCGTCTTCCTCGATCCGGCCTGCGGCTGCGGCAACTTCCTCGTCATCACCTACCGCGAGCTGCGGCTGCTCGAGCTGGAGATCCTGCGGGCGGTGCACAGCGGACCAGGGTCTCGTTTCCTCAACATTCATCAGGAGATCACGCTCGACGTCGACCAGTTCTACGGC
>JAKALD010000249.1 GCA_021813275.1 Pseudomonadota bacterium
GCGCCTGCCCGACCGCAATCCGCCGCTGCTGCC
Source organism: Pseudomonadota bacterium (assembly GCA_021813275.1). GTDB lineage: Bacteria > Pseudomonadota > Gammaproteobacteria > Burkholderiales > SG8-39 > JAKALD01. Next base: position 34 of record JAKALD010000249.1, read on the forward strand.
GGCGGCCGACAGGATGAACGTGCTGCGCTCGCTCGCGCTCGACCAGCCGCTCACCCGCGAGCAGTACCGCAAGGACCTGGAGAAATGGCAGGGGCGGCTCAACCTCCTGCTGCGCCACCCGCGCTACCGCAGCCTCTCGGTGGTGGCGGTGTTCGAGGGCAACGACGCCGCGGGCAAGGGCGGCGCCATCCGGCGCGTCACGCAGGCGCTCGACGCGCGCAGCTACCACAACGTGTCGGTGGCCGCGCCGACCGAGGAGGAGCGCGCGCAGCCCTACCTGTGGCGCTTCTGGCGCCACATTCCGCGCCACGGCCGCTTCGTGATCTTCGACCGTTCGTGGTACGGCCGCGTGCTGGTCGAGCGCGTCGAGGGCTTCTGCTCGGAGGCCGACTGGATGCGCGCCTACGGCGAGATCAACGACTTCGAGGAGCAGCTCGTGCGCCACGGCGTCGTGCTGGTCAAGTTCTGGCTCGCGATCGGCAAGGACGAGCAGCTGCGCCGCTTCCGCGCGCGCGAGAAGATCGCCTTCAAGCGCTTCAAGATCACCGAGGAGGACTGGCGCAACCGCAAGAAGTGGGGCGCCTACGAGAGCGCGGTGTGCGACATGGTCGACCGCACCTCGACCGCGCTGGCGCCCTGGACGCTGGTCGAGGCGAACAACAAGTACCACGCGCGCATCAAGGTGCTGAAGACCCTGTGCCGCGCGATCGAGGCGGGCCTCAGGCGCGCCAAGGCGACGGCCGCCTAGCTCGCCTGCAGCTGGCTCAGCTCGGCGTTGGCGTAGCGCAGGCGGATCGCGAGCGAGCGAGCGCCTCGAGCAGGTTGAGCGCCAGGTGCCGGTGCTGCCCGGCGAGCGCGTCGAAGCGCTGGCGCGAGAGCATGAACAGCTCGACGTCGTTGTAGGCGACGGCGTTCGCCGAGCGCGGGGCGCGGTCGAGGAAGGCCATCTCGCCGAAGAAGTTGCCGCGCCCGAAGGTGGCCAGGTGGTGCTCCTGCTCCCCGCCCAGCGGCAGCAGGATGCGCACCGCCCCGCGTCGCACCAGGAACAGCTCGTCGCCGGTGTCGCCGAGGCGGAAGATCGAGGCGATCGCGGAAGGCAGCGCGACCAGCATCGCCGCCAGCCCGCCCCAGAGGTCGCCCGCTATGGTTCCCGATCGGTCCATCGCCCCGCCTGCGCCGCCATGCTAGCGTCGCGCGCGCCGCGCTGCAGCCTGAGCGTGGCGAGCGGACCGAGCAGCGCGCCCACACCGAGCGTCGTCCAGGCGATGCCCCAGGCGAACGGGTCGGCCGAGCCCTTCGCGCCGCCGGCGAGGTCGAGCGCGATGCCGAACACCACGGGGCTCACCGCGCCGGCCCCGAAGCCGATCGCCGAGCGCACCGAGTACGCCACGCCCAGGTAATGCGGCGCCACGCTCTCGCCGAGCAGCGTCGAGTGGGTGGAGGAGTCGGCGATCGCCGAGAAGTTGTACAGGCAGGCGAGCGCCACGAGCAGCGCCGCGGGCAGCGCGATCAGCCAGCCGATCGAGAACGACAGCACAACGCTCGCGCACGACCACAGCAGGATCGTCTGCGTGCGGCCCCAGCGGTCGGCCATCACGCCGCCGAGCACGCTGCCGCCGATGTTGGCGACGTAGGTGACGGCGGTGAGCGCGAGCGCCGCGGCGGCGGCGTGCGCGGTGCCCGCGCCCGAGGCCGTGAGCGCCGCGGTGAGGAACGCGGGCAGCCAGGCCCACAGCCCGAGCAGCTCCCAGTTGTGGAAGGTATAGCCCCACACCGAGAGCATGCCGCGGCGGTTCTTGAACACCGCGGGCAGCGCGGCGAGCAGCGACTCGCCCGCGGGGCGCGGGTGCACCACGTTCGGCGTGCGCGCGAGCGCCGCCACGCCGAGCAGCCACGCGGCGATCGGCAGCGCGGCCACGAGCGCCAGCGCGCCGCGCCAATCGGTGAACTTCAGCGCCAGGGCGGCGAGGCCGAGGCACAGCGCGTAGCCCGCGCTCGAGGCGCCGATGAACAGGCCCATCGCGCGCCCGCGCCGCGCGCGCTCGACGTGCTCGTTGAGCAGCGCGAGCATCGGCGTGTAGAAGCCGCCCTGGCACAGTCCGGTGAGCGCGAGCAGCCAGTAGGCCGACCAGAAGCCGTGCGCGTAGAGCACGAAGAGGAACGGGCTCGCCCAGGCGGCGACCCCGGTGACGACGTAGGCGCGCCGCGCGCCGTAGTGATCCGCGACGAAGCCGATCAGGAACAGCGACGTGAGGTAGCCGAGGTTGAACGCCGACTGGATCAGGCCCGCTTCGCGCGCGCTCAGGGCCCAGGCGACCTGCGTAAGCGGCAGCACCGCCGAGTAGGCGACGAACCAGCTCGCCGAGAGCATCCGGCTCGCGCACAGCGCCGCGAGCCAGCCGCCGCGCCCCGGCGCGAAGCTCACGGGCGCGCGCGGCGCGCGCTCAGGCCTGCAGCGCGAGCCTCACCGGGACGCGGCGCGGGCCGAAGGGCTTGCCGAACTTCTCGTAGCGGCCGGCGAGCTTCGCCCCGCAGAACCCGCATGCTCCCTCGTCCGTGAGATGGTAGGCGCGGATGTCGTACCAGTCGCGCACGATCACCGCCTTCCCGCAGGAGGGACAGTACGTGCCGCCGCCTTCCTGGTCGTGCACGTTGCCAGTGTATACGTACTGCAGTCCCGCCCGCAGCGCGGTTTCGCGCGCCCGCTCGAGCGTGGCGGGCGGCGTCGGCGACACGTCGCGCATCTTCCAGTCGGGGTGGAACGCGGTGAAGTGCAGCGGCACCGCGGTGCCGAGGTTGCGCGCGATCCACGCGCACTCGGCCTCGATCTCGGCCGCGGAGTCGTTCCTGCCCGGGATGAGCAGCGTGGTGATCTCGGTCCAGACGCTCGTCTCGCGCACGAGGTAGCGCAGCGTGTCGAGCACCGGCTGCAGGTGCGCACCGGTGAGCTTGAAGTAGAAGTCCTCGGTGAAGGCCTTCAGGTCGACGTTCGCCGCGTCCATCTTCGCGTAGAACTCGCGGCGCGGCGCGTCGTGCATGTAGCCGGCGGTGACCGCGACCGTCTTCACGCCGCGCTCGTGGCAGGCGTCGGCGCAGTCCATGGCGTACTCGGCGAAGATCACCGGGTCGTTGTAGGTGAAGGCCACGCTCCTGCAGCCCAGGCGCACGGCCGCGTCGGCGATCGCGCGCGGGCTCGCTTCGTCCATCAGCCGGTCCATCTCGCGCGACTTGGAGATGTCCCAGTTCTGGCAGAACTTGCACGCCAGGTTGCAGCCGGCGGTGCCGAAGGACAGCACGCTCGAGCCGGGATAGAACTGGTTGAGTGGCTTCTTCTCGATCGGGTCGACGCAGAAGCCCGAGGAGCGGCCGTAGGTGGTGAGCACCATCTCGCCGCCCTGCATCTTGCGCACGAAGCAGGCGCCGCGCTGCCCCTCGTGCAGCCGGCAGTCGCGCGGACACAGGTCGCACTGGATGCGGCCGCCCTCCAGCGCGTGCCACCAGCGCCCGGGGTGCTGCGATTCGGCAATCATGTCAGTTAAGTACGTAATCCGACTCGCGCCATTTGCGCACCTGGTAGCGCCACAGCTTGCACCGCGCGAGAGGCGTGTCCGCGGCGAGGCCCGCCTTGCGCCTGAGCTCCGCGAGGAAGCGGCGCTTGTCGGGGAGCGACTCCCAGACCTGCGGCAGGAAGGTGCCGCGCCGGCCGGCGCATTCCAGGATCAGGCCGTCCTCGCCGGCGCGCAGCTGCGCGAGCAGGTCGGGCTCGTCCGCGAAGCGCATCGGTCGCGGCGCCGAGAGCAGCGACACCTCGGTCTGCACGCGCGGCCACTCGGCGCGCGTGAGCGGCGCGAAGCGCGGGTCGCGGAACGCGGCGTGCAGCGCGTTCTGCGCGACGTCCTCGCCGAGCGGCCGCAGCGCCTCGAGGCTGCCGATGCAGCCGCGCAGCGCGCCCTCAATGGTGAGCGTGACGAAGCTCGCCCCGGGCCGCGCGAGCCAGGCCGGGTCGGGCAGCAGGCGCACCGCCGCGGCGCGGCCGGCGCGCGCATCGAGCGCGCCGCCGATCGCGCCGCGCGCGATGCCGATCAGCGTGCGCCCGGCCTCGTCCTGCGAGACCTCGCCGGCCGGGTCGTAGAGCGCGAACGCCGAGTAGCCGACCACGCGGTCGCGGTCGCCCGCGGTGTCTCCCGAGTTGCACGCCTCGAGCAGCCTGATCGACAGGCCCTTCGCGCGCGCCACGCGCAGCAGGCCGTTCAACGGCGTGGCGCCGCAGGCCTCTTCGTGGTCGAGGTCGGTGGCGAAGGCGGCGATGCGCGCGAGCGTGGCGCCGTCGATGCGCTTCGCCTCGTCGTAGCGGTGGTAGTGCGACAGGTCGGTGCTCGCCACGACGAGCGTCTCGCGCCCGCCCCACAGCCGCTCGATCACCTCGGCCACCTCGGCGAGGCTCGCGTCGCCGACCGCGAGCGGCAGCAGCGCGAAGTCCCCGAGCACGCGCTGCAGGAACGGCAGCTGCACCTCGAGCGAATGCTCGAGCGCGTGCGCCGCCGGGCTGGTCACCACCTGCGGCAGGCCGGCGAGCGCAGCCACCGCCTGACTGTCGACCGGAATGCGGCCGAGCGGCGTGTCGAAGCCGCTCGCCCCGGGCAGCGCCAGGCCGTGCACCGGCACGCGGTGCACCGGTCCCAGCAGCACGACGCGCGTGACGACGCCGCGCGCCGCAGCGAGCTCGCCGTAGGCGCGCCCGGCCACCGCGCCCGAGTAGATGTAGCCCGCGTGCGGGACGATCAGCGCCTTGGGGATCGAGAGCTGAGGCTCGCTGCGCTCGGCGCGGCCGAGCAGCGCGTCCACCTGCGCGCCGAGCGTGCGCGCATCCCCCGGATAGAAGGCGCCCGCCACCGCTGCTGGACGAATGCCGCTCATCGCCGCAATATGGGGTCGGATGGCGCGACTTTTAGCCCTGCGCGCTGCCCCCGTCAAGCGCCTCGATCACCCCCTCGAGCGCGCGGATCACCGCCTGGCGGCGCACCGCCTCGCGGTCGCCGGCGAAGTGGCGCGTCTCGCTGCGCAGCCGGCCGTCCTGCGCCCACGCGAAGCACACCATGCCGACCGGCTTGGCGGTCGTGCCGCCGGTCGGGCCCGCGATGCCGGTGATCGCGAGCGCGATCGTGCCGCGGCTGTGCGCGAGCGCGCCGCGCGCCATCTCGCGCGCGGTTTCCTCGCTCACCGCGCCGTGGCGCACGAGCGTGTCCTCGCCTACCCCGAGCAGCTCGCGCTTCGCGTCGTTCGAATAGGCGACGAAGCCGCGCTCGAACCAGTCCGAGGAACCGGCGATCGAGGTCACGGACTGCGCGACCCAGCCTCCGGTGCAC
>JAKALD010000250.1 GCA_021813275.1 Pseudomonadota bacterium
AGGCGATGCGCAATCTCGGCCCGGAGGCTTCCCGGGTGCAAGTGCTGTTCGTGACGCTCGATCCCCAGCGCGACACGCAGGCCGTGCTCGTGCGCTACGTGAGCGCCTTCGACGCGCGCTTCCTGGGTCTCTACGGCGACGAGGCGGCGACGCAGCGCACGGCGAAGGACTTCAAGATCTTCTACCAGAAGCAGCCCGGCGCGACGCCCGAGGGCTACTCGCTCGACCACAGCTCCCAGAGCTACGTGTTCGATACCCGCGGGCGATTGCGCCTGCTCGAGCGCGCGCAGGAGCTCGACACCGCCCTGCCGCACGACGTGCGCGTGCTGCTGAAGGAAACGAGCTAGATCCGGCTCAGAGCGCCGCCGGCGCCGCCAGGGCGCGCGGCGCGTCCCGGGCGTCGATCAGCTTGCGCATCTTCTCCAGCGCCTTGGATTCGATCTGGCGGATGCGCTCGGCCGAGACCTTGAATTCGGCGGCGAGCTCGTGCAGCGTCGAGGCATCCTTTTCCCTGAGCCAGCGCGCCTCGATGATGCGGCGGCTGCGCGGGTCGAGGGCGGCGAGCGCCGTCTGCAGCCCGGTGCCGTTGACGCGTTCCTCCTCGGCCTCCTCGAGCACGCGCGAGGGCTCCTTGGCCGGGTCCGCAGCGAGGTAGTGCACCGGCGCGTAGGCCTCGTCGTCCGAGTCGTCGGCCTCGAAGGTCACCTCGCGGCCGGCGAGGCGCGTTTCCATCTCGACCACTTCCTCGGGCTTGACCTTGAGCTCGGCCGCGACGCGGCGGACTTCCTCGAGGCTCAGCGGGGCGAGCCCCGGCTTCATCGAACGCAGGTTGAAGAACAGCTTGCGCTGCGCCTTGGTGGTGGCCACCTTCACCAGCCTCCAGTTGCGCAGGATGTACTCGTGGATCTCCGCCCGGATCCAGTGGATCGCGAACGAAACCAGGCGCACTCCGCGCGACGGATCGAAGCGCTTCACGGCCTTCATCAGGCCGATGTTGCCCTCCTGGATCAGGTCGGCGTGCGGCAGCCCGTAGCCGAGGTAGCCGCGCGCGATCGATACGACCAGCCGCAGGTGCGACAGCACCAGCTGGCGCGCCGCGTCGAGATCGTCGTGCTCGCGCAGGCGCCGCCCGAGCGCCTGCTCGTCCTCGGCGCTCAGGATCGGAAACCGGTTTACCGTCTGGATGTAGGCCTCGAGGCTGCCGGCCGGCATTGGAACCGGGACCGCCATCGGCAGGGACATCGGAAGCGACATGACGTGACCTCCTTGTGGGCGCGATTTTAGCACTCGGCCAATTAGAGTGCTAAGCCCGCTCGGAGTTCAACCCGCTTGCTTGGTGTGGCCCTTCATTTTGGCTCAATTTCCCGTAAGTATTTGCTTACAGACAGATAGGCGCCCAGCCATCCGAGCGCGGCCGAGAACGCCAGGAGCGCCGCCGCCTCGGCGGGTCTGAGGAACCCGAGCTGGAAGTCCGAGCCGTAGGCCTGGGCGAGCTCGCGCACGCCGACGTTGAGCGCGGCGAGCGCCGCCCACAGGATGCCGGCAGCGAGCAGCCCTCCCGCCGCGCCCTGCAGCAGCCCGAGGTAGAAGAACGGGCGCCGCACGAAGGCGTCGGTCGCCCCGATCAGCTTGGATATTTCGATCTCGTCGCGGCGCGTGAGGATCTGCAGCCGGATCGTGTTGAAGGTGACCGCAACCAGGGCGACCCCGAGAAGCGCGGCGAGCAGCGCCACCGCGAGCCGCCCCAGGTCGAGCAGCGCCGCGAGGCGGCGCGCCCAGGCGGAATCGACCTGGACCTCGGCGACCGACGGCACCGCGCGCAGCTCCGCCGCGAGCGCCTCGAGCGCGGCCGGCTGCGGATCCCGCGCGCGCACCACGAACGCATCGGGCAGCGGGTTGTAGTCGAGCGCCGCGACCACGTCGCCGAGCCCCGCGGTCTCGCGCAGCTCCTTGAGCGCCGCTTCGCGCGAAGTGAAGCGTACGCTGCGCACCCGGGCGTCCGAGCGCAGCCGCGCGCCGAGCGCGTCCGCGTCGGCGCGCGTCGCCTCGACGCGCATGAAGACGGTCAGCTCAGGCTCGAGGGTGAAGCGCTGCGTGAGCGCGCGCAGGTTGGCGAGCAGCGCATAGCCGCCCGCCGGCAGCGCGAGGGCCACCCCGATCACGAGCGCATTGAGCAGGCTCGCGGTGCGCTGCTCCGCGAACCTCGCGAGCGCGGCGCCGAGCGCGTGGCGATGCTCCCTGAGCCAGCGCCTCATGCGGCGCCGCTGTCCTCGGCGAGCCGCCCGGCCGCGAGCCGCACGACGCGCCTGGCGTAGCGCCGCACGAGCGCCTCGTCGTGGGTCGCGACGAGCACCGTGACGCCGACCTGGTTGAAGCTCACGAAGATGTCGAGGATGAGCCCCGCGGACTCCGCGTCCAGGTTGGCGGTCGGCTCGTCGGCGATCAGGATCGAAGGGCGGCTCACGACCGCGCGCGCGATCGCAAGCCGCTGCTGCTCGCCGCCCGAGAGCTGGATCGGGTTGGCGCGCTCGCGTGCCAGCAGCCCGACCTTGTCGAGCGCGGCGCGCGCCCGGGGCGCCGCCTCGCGCGGCGCGTGGCCGCTGATGGCGAGCGGCAGCATGACGTTGTCGTACACGCTGCGGTCGTAGAGAAGCTTCTGGTCCTGGAACACGAGCCCGAGGTTGCGCCTGAGGAACGGCAGCGCGGCGCGCTTGAGCGCGCCGACGTTCTGGCCGGCGACGATCACCGAGCCGCTCGTCGCGCGCTCGATCGCGGGGATCAGCTTGAGCAGCGTGCTCTTGCCCGCGCCGGAGTGCCCGGTGACGAAGGCGAGCTCGCCGGCCTGGATCGCGAGCGTCAGGCCGTGCAGGGCCTGCCCGCCGCCGGGGTAGCGCTTGGAGACGTTCGAGAAGCTAATCAACCAGCGCCTCGACGAAGTCGCGCGCGGCGAACGGGCGCAGATCGTCGATGCCTTCACCCACGCCCACGAAGCGCAGCGGCACCGGACGCTGGCGGGCGATTGCGCACACCACGCCGCCCTTCGCCGTGCCGTCGAGCTTGGTGAGCACGATGCCGGTGAGGCCGAGCGCCTCGTCGAAGGCCTTTACCTGCGCGAGCGCGTTCTGGCCCGTGTTGGCGTCGAGCACGAGCAGCACCTCGTGCGGGGCGCCGGGCAGCGCCTTCGCGGCGACGCGCTTGACCTTCTTGATCTCCTCCATCAGGTGCAGCTGGGTCGGCAGCCTTCCCGCGGTATCGGCGATCACCACGTCGATGCGCCGCGCGAGCGCGGCGCCGATCGCGTCGAAAACCACCGCGCCGGGATCGCCGCCCGCCTGTCCGATCACCGGCACGCCGTTCCTCTCGCCCCATGCGGCGAGCTGCTCGCGCGCCGCGGCGCGGAAGGTGTCGCCGGCCGCGAGCAGCACGCTCAGGCCCTGCGATTGCAGCCACTTCGCGAGCTTGCCGATCGAGGTGGTCTTGCCCGAGCCGTTTACGCCGGCCACCATGATGACAAAGGGCCTGGTCCGCGCGGCCTCGAGCGCGCGCTCGAGTGGCGCCACGAGCTCGAGCAGCGCCTGCTTGAGGGCGCCCTTCAGCGCCTCGCCGTCCTCGAGGCGCTCCTTGCGCGCGCGCGCGCGCAGGCCCTCGATGAGCGCCTGCGTCGCCTCGACGCCGCAGTCGGCCGTGAGCAGCGCGGCCTCGAGCTCCTCGAACAGCGCCTCGTCGACCTTGCGGCGTCCGAGCAGCGCGCCCAGGCCGCCGCCGAGCGCGGCGCGCGTGCGCGCGAGGCCCGCCTTCAGCCGGGCCGACCAGGATGCCTTTTCCTCGGAAGCTTTGTTGGCGAAGCCGAACACGGGCGCGAGCCGCGCGGCGCGGCTGCTACCATTGACGCGTGGATTCTAGCAAAGCGAGCCTCGCGCGCCGCGGCGCTCACGCGCCCCCCGGCCGGGTTCGCATCGTCGGCGGCGAGTGGCGCAGCCGCCGCCTGGAGGTGCCGGTGCGCCCCGGACTGCGCCCGACCCCCGATCGCGTGCGCGAGACGCTGTTCAACTGGCTCGGCCAGGCGCTGCACGGCCTGCGATGCGTGGACCTGTTCGCCGGCAGCGGCGCGCTCGGATTCGAGGCCGCCTCGCGCGGCGCCGCCGAGGTGGTCATGGTCGAGCGCGACGCGGTCGCGCTGCGCTCGCTGCGCGCGAACCGCGAGCGGCTCGGCGCGGAGCGCGTCGCGATCGTCGCCGCGGACGCGTTCGACTACCTGGGGCGCGACACCGGCCGCTTCGACTTGGTTTTCCTCGATCCGCCGTTCAGGCAGAATGCGCTCGGGCCGCTGCTCGAGCGGCTGCCGCCGCGGCTGGCGCGCGCGGCGCGCGTCTACGTCGAGGCGGCCGCTGCGGTTGCGCCGCCTCCTCGGTGGCGCGAGCTCAGGCGCGGGCGCGCCGGCCAGGTCAGTTACCAGTTGCTGCAGTGGAGCGAGCATGATCCGAGCGGTGTATCCGGGGACCTTTGATCCGCTGACGCGCGGCCACGAGGATCTCGTGCGCCGCGCCAGCTCGCTGTTCGACTCGCTCATCGTCGGCGTCGCCGACAGCAGCGCCAAGCGCCCGTTCTTCACCCGCAACGAGCGCATCGACCTGGCGGCCGCGGTGCTCGCCGACCTGAAGAACGTGAAGGTGGTGGGCTTCGGCGGGCTGCTCATCGATTTCGTGCGCGAGCACGGCGCGCGCGTCATCCTGAGGGGGCTGCGCGCGGTCTCCGACTTCGAGTACGAATTCCAGCTCGCCGGAATGAACCGCAGCCTGTATCCGGACCTGGAAACGGTGTTCCTCACGCCTTCCGAGCAGCACATGTTCATCTCGGCGACGCTGGTGCGCGAGATCGCCATGCTCGGCGGCGACGTCTCGAAGTTCGTGCATCCGCTCGTCTCGCGCCGGCTGAGCGAGAAGGTGAAGTCGCTCGGCAAGGGCGCCTGAGGCGGGCGCGTCCCGCGCCGGGCCGCCTCAGCGCTGGCAGCGCGGGCAGTAGTAGGTGGCGCGCTGCCCCTGCACGACGCGCCGGATCGGCGCGCCGCAGCGGCGGCAGGCCTCGCCGGCGCGGTCGTAGACCCAGTAGCGCTGCTGGAAATGTCCCGGCTGGCCGTCGCCGCCGACGAAGTCGCGCAGCGTCGAGCCGCCCGCCCGGATCGCCTCGCGCAGCGTCTGGCGGATCGCCGCGGCGAGCCGCTCGCAGCGCGCCAGCGAGAGCCTGCCTGCGCGCGTGCGCGGATGGATGCCGGCGCGAAACAGGATCTCGTTGGCGTAGATGTTGCCGATGCCGGCGATGCGGCGCCCGTTCATGAGGAACTGCTTGACGGCGAGGCGATGCGCGCGCGTGAGCGCGTGCAGCCGC
>JAKALD010000251.1 GCA_021813275.1 Pseudomonadota bacterium
CCGTCGAGCAGCTTCGCGCCGAACTCGCGTTGCGCCAGGGCATAACCCCAGTCCCGGAAACCGCCCTCGGTGAACTTCTGGATGTTGCCCTTGTGCACCAGCGTCACCGACTTGCGGTCGTTGTCGACGGCGTACTGCAGGGCCTTGCGGATGAGGCGCTCGCTGCCCTCGATCGACACCGGCTTGATGCCGATCGCCGAGCTGGCCGGAAAGCGGATCTTCCTGACCTTCATTTCGTCGATCAGGAACCTGATGATCTTCTGCACCTCGGGGGACTTCGCCGGCCATTCGATGCCGGCATAGATGTCCTCGGCGTTCTCGCGGAAGATCACCATGTCGGTCTTCTCGGGCTCCTTGAGCGGGGAGGGAACGCCCTTGAAGTATCGCACCGGCCGCAGGCAGACGTACAGGTCGAGCTCCTGGCGCAGCGCCACGTTGATCGAGCGGATGCCGCCGCCCACCGGCGTAGTGAGCGGGCCCTTGATCGAGACGACGTACTCCTTCGCGGCCGCGAGCGTCTCCTCGGGCAGCCAGACATTCTCGCCATAGACCCTGCAGGCCTTCTCCCCGGCGTAGATCTCCATCCAGACGATCTTCCTGCGCCCGCCGAAGGCCTTTTTCACGGCGGCGTCGACCACCCTGATCATCACCGGCGTGATGTCGACGCCGGTTCCGTCGCCCTCGATGAAGGGGATCACGGGATGATCGGGGACGCCGAGCGAGAAATCGTTCTTGACCTCGATCTTCTCGCCGTCCGTGGGGACCTTGATGTGCTTGTAGACCATGTGGGAGCTCCTGGTGCAGTGACGGGTGGGGGCAGACTTAGCTAAAAGATATATTATATAAGACTTGCCCGGATCGGGCGCCCCTGGGCAGGGCGCGGCGCTCCGTCCGCCGCCGGCGACCCCGGCGCGAGCCCGAAAAATGATACGCCCCATCCCCGTGGCCGAGAGGCGCGCCCATCAGGCAGCCTGCCCGCGCGGGCGGCCCCTCGAAGGACGCACAGGTAGCTGTCAACCCGCCGGGCGGTGCTACGTTAATGGCGGTGGACCGGCCCCGCCGGTCTTTGATCAATCAACCTTATAAGGATGGGAAATGAAGCAGCTGCTGTCGATTCTCATGGCCGCCATGTTCGCGGCGGTGACGGTGCAGGCCGTCGCAGCCGAAGGGACGCAGGAACAGAAGCAGGAAGTGAAGAAGGAAGTGAAGAAGGCTCCGAAGAAGGCTGTCAAGAAGCACGTCGTCAAGAAGAAGGCCAAGAAGGCGGCCAAGAAGGAAGGAATGAAGAAGGAAGAGAAGAAGTAACACGCGTCTTCCTTCCGGAAGAAGGGCAGGGTATCGTTCCCTGCCTTTTTTTTGCCTCCAGGAGCGGGACTTGCGACCCATCAGCGCCTTGGTCGGCGCCGTGCTGCTGACGGCGGCGACGGCACGCGCCCAGCAGCCGCCGCTGCCGGAGGTGCGGCTCGGACTGGGCATGCACGTCTTGCGGGCCGAGGTCGCCGACCGCTATCGCGCGCGCATGGAGGGCCTGACGGGGCGACGCTCGATGCCGCAGAGCCACGGCATGCTGTTCGTGTTCGACCGGCCCGACAAGTACTGCATGTGGATGAAGAACACGCTGATTCCGCTGTCGGTGGCCTTCATCGACGAAGGCGGCCGGATCATCAACGTCGCGGACATGCGGCCGCAGACCGAGGAGCCCCATTGCGCCGCGGGCGCGGCGCGCTACGCGCTGGAGATGAACCGGGGCTGGTTCGCGCAGCGCGGCATCGGCGCGGGCGCGCAACTGAGCGGCCTGGAGAAGCTGCGCCGCTGAGCCGCGGGCGGCGCAAACGAAAAGCCCCGCGCGCGGCGTGGCCCGGCAGCGCAGCGGGCAGTCCCGCTCAGCCGAAGTTGCGGGCCGCGAAGTCCCAGTTCGCGAGGTGGGTGAGGAATGCTTCGACGAACTTCGGGCGCGCGTTGCGGTAATCGATGTAGTAGGCGTGTTCCCAGACGTCGATCGTGAGCAGCGGCTTGTCCGCCCCGGTGATCGGCGTGCCGGCGTTCGAGGTGTTGACGATTTCGACGCCGCCGCCCTTCTTCACGAGCCAGGTCCAGCCCGAGCCGAAGTTGCCGACCGCGCTCTTCGCGAATGCGTCCTTGAAGGCGTCGAACGAGCCCCACTTCTTGTCGATCGCCGCCGCGAGCGCGCCAGCCGGCTTGCCGCCCCCGCCAGGCTTCATGCTGCTCCAGAAGAAGCTGTGGTTCCAGACCTGCGCCGCGTTGTTGAAGACCCCTCCGGCGGCTTTCCTGACGATGTCCTCGAGCGAGGCGCTCTCGAACTCCGTGCCCTTGATCAGATTATTCAGGTTGGTGACGTAGGCCTGATGATGCTTGCCGTAGTGGTATTCGAACGTTTCCTTGGAGATGTGCGGCGCCAGCGCGTCCATCGCGTACGGCAGGGCGGGAAGCTTGTGTTCCACTGTTATTCTCCTCGGTCGTTTCGGGGCCTGGAATTCTATGTGATCGAAACCCGCCCTGACAACGTGGGCAAGCGCGCTCAATGCAGCGACGCGACGCCCGCCGCGGCGAGCACGAGCACCACGACCTGCGCGAGCGCGATCCAAGCCTGCAGCCGCTCGTCGAGCGCGTACAGCACCGAGGTGGCGCGCAGCATCGACGCGATCGTCGTGATGAGCAGCGCGACCACGCCGAAATAGGTGAGGTAGTCGGAGCGCCACCAGTGGTGCAGCCAGCGCCAGCCGGTCGGCGCGTGGATCGCGGCGTTGTAGTGATCGACCGGAAGCGTCCACAGGTCCGGCAGCTGCGCGAGCGGCACGTAAGGCTCCGTGATGCCGATCGCGTAGCCGACGAAGCCGCACACGAGCAGCGCGAACGCGAGCTTCGTTCCGGCATCCAGCCAGCGCGCGTAGATTTCCTGCACCCGGGCGTTGGCTTCTTCGTGGGTCGTCATGGCAAATCCCTCGCATTCATTCCCAGATCCCCAGTCCTGCGAGCAGCGCGCGCAGGCCCGCCGCGGCGAGCAGCGCGACCACCACCTGACGGACCGCGCGCGCGGGCAGCTTGCCAAGGAGGTGCGCGCCGAGGCGTGCGCCGGCCATCACGCCGACGATCGACGGCACCGCGATCAGCGGAACGACCGCGCCCTTGTGCAGGTACACCCATGCGGCCGAGGAGTTCGCAATCGAGATTAGCAGCCCGGAGGTGGCGACCGAGACCTTGAACGGCGCGCCCATCAGCAGGTTGAGCGCCGGGACGTTGGCCCATCCGGCGCCCAGGCCGAACATTCCGCCCAGCACGCCGATCAGCGCCGAGACCGCTATGCCGGCCGACGTGCGGTGCGTGCGCCAGTGCACTTCCTGCCCATCGGAGGCGTCGACGAAGCGGCCGTGGAGCGCGAGCCTCGCGCCGAGGGCGTCGCTCGCCGCGACGTGGGGAACAAGCGACCCCTTGGCGCGCCACATGAGCACGGCGATGGCCATGATGGTCGCCCCGAGTGCGCCCTGCACGACTCGCGTTGGCAGCGCGAAGCCGAGCAGCGCGCCGCCGACCGAGGCGAGCGAGGCCACGAGCGCGAGCGGCATCGCGAGGCGCAGGCTCGCCATACCCGAGCGCAGCAGGCTCGGCCCGGCCGACATCGCCCCGGAAAGGGCAAGCAGCAGGCCGGTGGCGCGCACGAAGTCGAGATGGAAAGGGAACAGGCCGCCGACGATCGGCACGAACAGCACGCCGCCGCCGACGCCGGCGATCACCGCGATGACTCCCATCGCGAAGGTCACCGCGAACAGCATGAGCGGCCAGGACCACCACGGGAGGGCCGCGCCGTCCGCGCCCAGCGCCGGCGCAGCTGCCGCCATCAGGATCGCGCCCGCGGCGAGCAGGCGGGCTCTGCGCAGGACGCGCGGGGAATCCAAAGAGGGGTGCCTGGGCGGAGATGACAGGCCGATATTGTCGCAGGGGGCGCCGCGCGCAGCGAAAAAAGGCGCTTATGGAAGGATGCGCGCGCATCCGTAGCGGCGCGCCCACACGAGCCGCGGCTCGCGGAGCGAGGCGCGGCGGACGAAACTGTCGTATAAGTCTCATTCCGCAACGAAGCAGCGCCCCGTGCGGGGGGCGCCGGAACCGCGCATGCCCAAGCTCGCCGCCAACGTCTCGACGCTCTTCCCGCAGCTCGATTTCCTCGACCGGTTCGCCGCGGCGGCGTCCGCCGGGTTCCGCGCCGTGGAGTACCAGTTCCCGTATGACTGGAGCGCGCAGGCGGTGGCCGAGCGCGCGCACGAAGCCGGGCTCGAGGTGGTCCTGCACAATCTGCCGGCGGGCGACCGGGCCAAAGGCGAGCGCGGCATCGCCTGCCTGCCCGGGCGCTCCGCCGAGTTCCGCGAGGGCGTCGAGGGCGCGATCGAGTACGCGCGCGCCGCGCGCTGCCCGCGGCTCAACTGCCTCGCCGGCATCGCCCCGGCGGACGCCCCCCGCGCGCGCTGCCTCGACACGCTGGTCGAGAACCTGCGCTACGCGGCGGCGCGCCTCAAGGCGGCCGGTCTGGCGCTGATGGTCGAGGCGTGCAACACGCGCAGCATGCCCGGGTTTTTCCTGAGCACCTCGGCGCAAGTGCTCGAGGCGCTCGACGCCGCAGGCGCGGACAACGCCTTCCTGCAATACGACATCTTTCATATGCAGATCATGGAAGGCGACCTGGCGCGCACGATCGAGCGGCTGCTGCCGCGCATCGGCCACATGCAGCTCGCCGACGTGCCCGAGCGCCACGAGCCCGGAACGGGCGAGATCAACCTCGGTTTCCTGCTCGCGCACATCGACCGCATCGGCTACCGGGGCTGGATCGGCTGCGAGTACAATCCGTCGGGCGACACCGTCCAGGGCCTCGCCTGGGCCAAGCCCTACCTCTGAGACCTCCAGCCTCCGGAACTGCTCGCCCCATGGGCGCCGCCGACGACCGCATCGAGCCGCGCATCGACCCGCAGCGCCAGGCCGAAGTCGCGCGGGCGCTGCGCGGCTTCCTGCCGGAGCGCGCGGTGCTCTGGGATCCCGAGGACACGCGCCCCTACGAGTGCGACGGGCTGTCGATGTTCCGCCGCCTGCCGATGGTCGTCGCGCTGCCGGAGACCGAAGAACAGGTGCAGCAGGTGCTCAAGACCTGCTGCGCGTTGCGCCTACCGGTGGTGGCGCGCGGCGCCGGCACCGGACTCTCGGGCGGCGCGCTGCCCGCCAGCGACGGCGTGCTGCTGTCGATGGCCAAGTTCATGCGCGTCGTGCGCATCGACCCGCTCGCGCGCGTGGCGCTCGTGCAGCCCGGGGTGCGCAACCTCGCGATCTCGGACGTCGTGGCGCCCTTCGGCCTGT
>JAKALD010000252.1 GCA_021813275.1 Pseudomonadota bacterium
CCCCCTCGGCGCCGACCCGCGACGTCCAGCGGCCGCGCGCCACGGTCTCGTGACGCGCTGCAGCCGCACGCGCGGACGCGGCGTCCGCGAAGCGGCGCTGCTTGGGCGCGCGCGCTCTCGTCTTGGGCTCGAGGCGCGCGACAGGCGGCGCCGCCCGCGGCGCGACTACCGGCGCGGCGTGCATCGTTTCGAGGAAAGCGACGAGAGGCGCGGGATCGGCGCCGCGCTGCGATGGGATGCGCGGCCCATGCAGCGCGGCAAACAGCACTGCGTGCAGCGTCGCCGAAGCGATGAGCGCATACGCGAGCGCGCTATGCCCGCGCGCGCGGCGCCCAAACGTCGGCTCGTCGAGCGCTCCGATCATTGCGCCTCGTTCCGAAGAGCGGCTCAGTATACGCCGCGCGGCGCGCTCAGCGCCCGCCGCGCAGCGCGCGCCAGACCTTTTCGGGCGTGTACGGCATCTCCAGGTGCAGCAGCCCGCGCTCGGCCAGCGCGTCGAGCACCGCGTTGGCCACCGCGGGCGCGGCCCCGATCGTGCCGAGCTCGCCGCAGCCTTTCACGCCGAGCAGGTTGGTCTGGCAGGGGATGCCTTCCTCGAAGGCGTTCGCCATCGGCGGAAACTGGTCGGCGCGCGGCACGCAGTAATCCATCAGCGAGCCGGTGAGCAGCTGCCCGCTCTCGGGGTCGTACACCGCCTGCTCCATCAGCGCCTGCCCCGCGCCCTGCGCGATGCCGCCCTGGACCTGCCCCTCGACGATCATGCGATTGATGATGCGCCCGATGTCGTCGACGCTCGCGATGCGCGCCAGCTCCACCGCCCCGGTGTCGGGGTCGATCTCGACCTCGCAGGCCTGGGCGCCGTTCGGCCAGCTCGGCGCCGAGGGCGTCTCGGTCGCCGAGACGCGGATGAAACGCTCGCTCTGGCGAGCGGCGAGCTCGGCCAGCTCGAGCGCGCGATCGGTGCCGGCGATGCGAAAGCGCCCGTCGCGGTACTCGATGTCGCCTGCGGCGGCCTCGAGCGCCTCGGCGGCGAGCTCCCTGCCGCGCACGATCACCTTGTGCCCGGCCGCGACCACGGCCGAGCCGCCGACGAACGCCGAGCGCGAGCCGACGCTGCCGACGCCGTTCGCTCGGTCGGTGTCGCCCTGCACGATGCGGATCGCGCGCGCCGGGATCTGCAGGACCTCGGTGACGAGCTGGGTGTAAGTGGTTTCCAGCCCCTGGCCCATCGCCTGCGTGCCGGAAAACACCGTGACGGTGCCGTCCGCGTCGACCTGGATGTCGACCGTCTCGGTCGGGATCGCGCCGGTCCACTCGAGGTACACCGAAAGGCCGCGGCCGCGCAGCCGGCCGCGCGCGCGCGAGGCTTCGCGGCGTGCCGCGAAGCCCTTCCAGTCGGCCGCCGCAAGCAACCGCTCGAGCACGCGGCCGAAGTCGCCCGAGTCGTACCAGTCGCCGAGATGCGTCGCGTACGGCAGCTGCTCCAGGCGGATGAAGTTGCGCCGGCGCAGCTCGGCCGGATCGATCTTCATCTCGCGCGCAGCCTTGTCCACGAGGCGCTCCATCAGGAAGTTCGCCTCGGGGCGCCCCGCGCCGCGGTAGGCGCCGGTCGCCATGGTGTTGGTGAGCACTCCGCGGATCCGGTAGTCGACCGCCGGAACGTGGTACACGGTGGTCTGCACCTTCGGTCCGAGCGCGAGCGGAATGATGGCGGTCGAGCCGACCGGCACCGCGCCGAAATTGGCGAGCATGTCCATGCGCAGCGCGAGGATGCGCCCGTCCCTGTCCAAGGCGAGCTTCGCCGCGTAGTGCTGGTCGCGCCCCATGTGCGCGCCGAGGAATTCCTCGCTGCGCTCGGCGCGCCATTTCACCGGACGCCTGAGCTTGCGCGCGCCGTGGCAGACGAGCGCGTCCTCGGGCGTGAGGCCGGTCTTCATGCCGAAGCCGCCGCCGATGTCGCCCACCACGACGCGGAAGCTCTCGGGCTTCGCGCCGAACGCCGCGCCGAGCATGTCGCGCGCGCCGGTCGGCGTCTGGTTCTGCGTGTACAGCGTGACGCGCCCGCCCTCGGCCACGCCGATCGAGCAGCGCGGCTCGAGCGCCATGGCGATCAGCCGCTGGTTGTGCAGCGCGAGCTCGGTCACGTGCGCCGCGCGGGCGAGCGCCGCGTCCACCGCCGCCGCGTCGCCGTAGCGCGCCTCGGCCGAGACGTTGCCGGGCGCCCCCGGCCACAGCTGCGGCGCGTCGGGCTGCACCGCGCGCCGGGGGTCGGCCACGCACGGCAGCTCTTGGTAGTCGACCATGACCAGCTCGGCCGCGTCCTGCGCCTGCTCGCGCGTCTCGGCGACGATCGCGACCACCGGCTGGCCGACGTAGTACACCCTGCCCTCGGCGAGCGGAGTGCGCGGCGGCGCCTCCATCGGCGAGCCGTCGGCCTGCTTGAACAGTGGCGGGAAAGGGATATGCCCGACGCCGTCCGCGCGCAGGTCCTGCATGCTCCAGGCGGCGAGCACCCCCGGTGCCTCGCGCGCCGCCGACACGTCGATCGAGGCGATGTCCGCATGTGCGTACGGCGAGCGCACGAGTACCAGCCACGCCTGTCCGGGGAACGTGCGGTCGTCGCTGTACAGGCCTTTGCCGGTGAGCAGCCGGTCGTCTTCGATGCGCTTCTGCGTGCGCGAAGCGCCGAAACGTGCCGACGCGGGATCGAACTGGGTCTGCGGTGCGGTCATGGTCTCTCGGCGGACAAGCAAGCAGCGGCGCGCCGACGAATCGCGCGCTCGCCAGCGGCAATTATCGGGAATCGGAACTACGCTGCAACGCGGTTTCGCTGCGCGGGCAGCGCGGCGCGGGAACGGGGAGCTGGCGGAGAGAGAGGGATTCGAACCCCCGGTACCCTAACGGGTACAACAGATTTCGAGTCTGCCGCATTCGACCACTCTGCCATCTCTCCGCGTCGCGAGCGGCTGCACTGCGCGCGAGGCGGCGGATTTTATCACGCGCCGCCGCTCAGCCCGCGCGCGCGATGCGCTCCAGGCCACCCATGTACGGGCGCAGCGGCGCGGGGACGGTGACCGAGCCGTCCGCGTTCTGGTAGTTCTCGAGGATCGCGACGAGCGTCCGTCCGACCGCGAGGCCGGAGCCGTTCAGCGTGTGCACGAGCTCCGCCTTACCCTTCGCGTTGCGAAAGCGCGCCTGCATGCGGCGCGCCTGGAAGGCCTCGAAGTTGGAGCACGAGGAGATTTCCCGGTAAGCGTTCTGCCCGGGCAGCCAGACCTCGATGTCGTAGGTCTTGGCCGACGAGAAGCCCATGTCGCCGGTGCACAGCACCACGACGCGATAGGGCAGCTCGAGCTTCTTCAGGATCGCTTCGGCGTGCGCGGTCAGCTCCTCGTGGCAGCGGTAGGAGTCCTCCGGGCGCACGATCTGCACCAGCTCCACCTTGTCGAACTGGTGCTGGCGGATCATGCCGCGCGTGTCCTTGCCGGAGGCGCCCGCCTCGGAGCGGAAGCACGGCGAGTGGCAGACGAATTTCAACGGCAGCGATTCGAGCGGCACGATCTCGTCGCGCACGAAGTTGGTCACCGGGTACTCGGCGGTCGGGATGAGGTAGAGGTCGCGGCCTTCGACCTTGAACAGGTCGTCCCTGAACTTGGCCAGGCTCGACACGCCGTTCGCGCACTCGCCGCTCACCATGTAAGGCACGTAGGTCTCGACATAGCCGTGCTCGCGCGTATGCACGTCGAGCATGAGCTGCGCGATGGCGCGGTGCAGCCGCGCCACGCCCGCGCGCATCACCGCGAAGCGCGCTCCGGCGAGCTTCGCCGCGGTCTCGAAGTCGAGCATGCCGAGGCCGGCGCCAACGTCGACATGGTCCCTCACGGGAAAGTCGAACGTACGCGGTGTGCCCCAGCGGCGCTGCTCGACGTTATCGTCCGCGCTTTGCCCCGTCGGAACACTCTCATGCGGCAAGTTGGGGATGATCTCAAGGAATTGCCGCATTTCCTCCTGAGTTCGCGCGAGCACCTCGTCGTTCGCCGAAGCCATATCCCGGTCCAACTTCTGGTCGACCAACAATTTCGAGATATCCGCGCCTTGCGCTTTGGCTTGTCCAATCTCCCTGGCGAACTTGTTCCGCCTGGCGTTGAACGCCTCGACGAGTGACTGGAGATCCTTGCGCTTCTTTTCTAATTCGAGAAAGCGCTCTTTGTCGAAGACATAGCCCCGCCTCGCCAATTGGCTGGCGACCGCATCGAGACTCGTCCTGAGCAACTGAAGATCGATCATTTCCTTCTCTTTTTTCCCGCCGCGGCGTCGAGCGTGCGCAGGTGCTCGAGCTTCTCGCGGATCTTCGCCTCCAGGCCGCGGTCGGTTGGCCGGTACCACTCAACCTCGGGCATGCCCTCGGGAAAATAGTTCTCGCCCGCCGCGTAAGCGCCTTTCTCGTCATGCGCGTAGCGGTAGCCGCGGCCGTAGCCGAGATCGTTCATGAGGCGCGTCGGCGCGTTGCGCAGGTGCAGCGGCACCGGCCGCGTCCCGTCCTGCTCGACGAAGGCGCGGGCCGCATTATAGGCGGTGTACACCGCGTTCGACTTGGCGGCGCAGGCCATGTACAGCACCGCCTCGGCGAGCGCGAGCTCGCCCTCGGGCGTGCCGAGGCGCTCGTAGGTCTCGCACGCGTCCAGGGCGAGGCGCAGCGCGCGCGGATCGGCGAGCCCGATATCCTCGGTCGCCATGCGCACGACTCGCCGCCCGACGTACAGGGGATCGGCGCCGCCGTCGAGCATGCGCACCAGCCAGTAGAGCGCGGCGTCGGGATCGGAGCCGCGCACCGACTTGTGCAGCGCCGAGATCTGGTCGTAGAACTGCTCGCCGCCCTTGTCGAAGCGCCGCAGGTTGCGCGCGAGCGTCTGCTCGACGAAGGCGCCGTCCACCCTGGTCGTCTGGGCCGCCTTCGCCGCCGTGCCGAGGATCTCGAGCGCGTTCAGCAGCCGCCGCGCGTCCCCGTCCGCGAAGCCGACGAGCCGCGCGCGCGCCTCGGCGTCGAGCTCGATCCCGGGCAGCGCCTTCGGCGCGGCACGCGCGCACAGCTCGGCGAGCTCCTCGCTCGACAGGCTCTCCAGCACGTACACGGTGGCGCGCGAGAGCAGCGCGCTGTTCACCTCGAAGGACGGGTTCTCGGTGGTCGCGCCGATGAAGGTCACCAGCCCGGCCTCGACGAAGGGCAGGAAAGCGTCCTGCTGCGCCTTGTTGAAGCGGTGCACCTCGTCGACGAACAGGATCGTGCGCCGCCCGCGCGCGAGGTTCGCCTCGGCCGCCTGCACCGCCTCGCGGATGTCCTTGACGC
>JAKALD010000253.1 GCA_021813275.1 Pseudomonadota bacterium
TCCTCGGGATCGTTGAGCTCCGAGAAGCCGTTGGCGATCTCCTTGCCGCCGATGAACAGCTCGAAGCGCTCGGCGATCTCGGGATCCGCGTCCTTGCGGCGCGCGAGCGGCGAGACCTCCGCCGGGAAGTCGGTGACGAACGTGGGCTCGATGAGGTGCTTTTCGGCGAGCGTCTCGAACAGCAGCAGCTGCAGCGCGCCCCAGCCTTGGTCGGGCGTGAACGCGACGCCGAGCTCGGTCAGGCGCGCAGCCAGGAACTCGCGGTCGCGCAGCTGCGCCGCGGACCAGTATTCCGGCGCGTATTTCTGGATGGCCTGCGCCATCGGCAGGTGCGCGAACGGCTTCGCGAAGTCGAGCTTCTTGCCCTGGTACGTGACCTGCTGCGTGCCGAGCGCCTCCTGCGCGACGAACTGGATGAGGCGCTCGACGAGCGCCGTCATGTAGCCGTAGTGCGTATAGGCGCAGTACAGCTCCATCATCGTGAACTCGGGATTGTGGCGCGTCGAGATGCCCTCGTTGCGGAAGTTGCGGTTGATCTCGTAGACCATCTCCATGCCGCCCACGACCAGCCGCTTGAGGTACAGCTCGGGGGCGATGCGCAGGTACAGGTCCATGTCGAGCGCGTTGTGGTGCGTGCGGAACGGCCGCGCCAGCGCGCCGCCCGGGATCGGGTGCAGCATCGGCGTCTCGACCTCGATGAAATCGAGCTGCGACATCATGTCGCGGATCGCCGCCATGACGCGCGAGCGCACGGCGAACACCCAGCGCGCATGCTCGCTCACGATCAGGTCGACGTAGCGCCGCCGGTAGCGCTGCTCGGTATCGGTCAGCCCGTGCCACTTCTCGGGCAGGGGACGCAGCGACTTGGCGAGCAGCCGGATCTCGTGCGCGCGCACCGTGAGCTCGCCGGTGCGCGTACGGAACAGGATCCCGTTCACGCCGATCAGGTCGCCGATGTCCCAGTGCTTGTAGGCGGCGTGGTTCGCCTTGCCGCTCGCGTCGTCGGACACGTAGATCTGGATGCGCCCGCTCATGTCCTGCAGCACGCCGAAGCTCGCCTTGCCCATGACGCGCTTGAGTATCAGCCGGCCGGCAATCGAGACGGTCACCGGATCCTTCTCGAGCGTCTCGGCCGGAGTCTCGCCGTGCTGCTCGTCCAGGCGGATCACGAGGATCGCGCGCCGAAAGTCGTTCGGGTACGCGCTGCCCTGTTCGCGCAGCGCGGCGAGCTTGGCGCGGCGCTCGGCCATGATCTTGTTCTCGTCCTGCGGCGGCTGCGATTCGGGTTTTTGTTGGTCGTCCATGCGAAGGCTCCCGTCAGACTCCCTGCTTCAGGCTCGCAGTGATGAACTCGTCTAGCTCGCCGTCGAGCACCGCCTGGGTGTTGCCGATCTCGACTCCGGTGCGCAGGTCCTTGATGCGCGACTGGTCGAGCACGTAGCTGCGGATTTGGTGGCCCCAGCCAATGTCGGTCTTCGCTTCCTCGAGCTTGTCGCGCTCGGCCTGGCGCTTGCGCAGCTCGAGCTCGTAGAGCTTGGACTTGAGCATCGCCATCGCCTCGGCGCGGTTGCGGTGCTGCGAGCGGTCGTTCTGGCACTGGACCACGATGCCGCTCGGCAGGTGGGTGATGCGCACCGCGCTGTCGGTGCGGTTGACGTGCTGGCCGCCGGCGCCCGAGGCGCGGTAGGTGTCGATCTTCAAGTCGGCGGGATTGATGCTGACCTCGATCGACTCGTCGACCTGCGGGTACACGAACACGCTCGCGAACGACGTGTGGCGCCGAGCGTTCGCGTCGAATGGGCTCTTCCTCACCAGGCGGTGAACGCCGATCTCGGTGCGCAGGTGGCCGTAGGCGTAGTCGCCGTTCACCTTGAGCGAGGCGCTCTTGATGCCCGCCACCTCGCCCTCGGTCTGCTCGAGCACCTCGACCGCGAAGCCCTTGCGGTCGCAGTACTTGAGGTACATGCGCTCGAGCATCGCCGCCCAGTCCTGCGCCTCGGTGCCGCCCGAGCCTGCCTGGATGTCGACGAAGCAGGGGTTCGGATCGAGCGGGTCGGAGAACATGCGGCGGAACTCGAGCGCCGCGACTTCGCCCTCGAGCTTGGCGGTCTCGCGCTCGATCTCCTCGAGCGTGCGCTCGTCCTTGTCCGCCTGCGCGAGCCCGAACAGCTCGCGCGAGTCGGCGACGCCGGCGGCGACGCGCGCGAGCGTGCCGACGACCGCCTCCAGCGACTTCTTTTCCTTGCCGAGCTCCTGCGCGCGCTGCGGGTTGTCCCACAGCTTCGGGTCTTCGAGCTCGCGGTTGACGGCTTCTAGGCGGCGCTGCCTGCCTTCGAAGTCAAAGATACCTCCGCAGCTCGCCGACCCGTTCGCCGAGGCCGGAAAGCGTCGAGGCGATCTGGTTGATGCGCTCGGCTTCCATGGGCATGTTCGCAAAAGCGCGGATTATACAGGCGGCCGGGCGGCGCGGCGGCGGCGTCACACGCGCCGCGCGGTGTACTCCTCGGCAATGCGGTCGTCGAAGAACGAAGTCGGGTTGGGCGCCGCCATCAAGCGCCGATAGACCTCCGGCGTGACCCTGGAGTACTGGAAGACCCGGCCGTTCGCCATCTCGACCTCGAGCACCTGGCTCGCTTCGTCGTAGCCCACGGAGCGCAGGCGCGAGGAGTTGACGCGCTTGCGCTGCATCAGGCGGCCTCGGTGTGCTCGACGTTCAGCTGCACGCTCTTCAGCCCGTTGAACTCGTTGACCGTCAGGCGGTAGGCGGCGCGGATACGCGCCGCGAGCGGCGCGCCGCCCTGCTCGAGCGCGTTGAACTGGATCGCCTCGAGCCGGCAGCCGTCCTTCGCGAGGCGCAGCCTGAGATGGCGCTCGCCGACCACGCGCTGGCCCTCCACCTCGAAGGTATCGCAGAACAGCGGCTGCGGGAAGCTCTGGCCCCAGATCTGGCGCTCGAGCATCTGCGCCACGTCGAGCGTCCAGTAGGCGGGCTCGAGCGGGCCGTCGGTCTCCACCACCCGCAGGCGCGCCTCCTCGGGCAGCAGCTCCGCAGCGGTGCGCTCGAACAGCTCGGCGAAGCGCGCGAGATCGCTCTCGCGCAGCGTCAGGCCGGCGGCCTGCGCGTGACCGCCGAAGCGCAGGACGAGGCCGGGGGCGCGCTTCGCCACCAGGTCGAGGCAGTCGCGCAGGTGCAGCCCCGGGATCGAGCGGCCCGAGCCGCGCACGAGGCCCGTCTCGCCCGCTTCCGCGGCGCGCGCGAAGCAGATCGTCGGGCGGTGCAGGCGCTCGCGCAGGCGCGAGGCGATCAGGCCCACCACGCCCTGGTGCCAGCCCGGCTCGAACAGCGCGAGCGCGGCACCCGGGGCGGCGGCGAGCGCCTCGGCCGCGGCGCGCGCCTCCGCGAGCATCTCGCCCTCGATGCGCCGGCGCTCGCGGTTCAGGCGGTCGAGCTCGCGGGCGCAATTCGCCGCCCGCGCCGCGTCGTCGGTGATCAGGCATTCGATTCCGAGGCTCATGTCGGCGAGCCGCCCGGCGGCGTTCAGCCGCGGGCCGAGCACGAAGCCGAGGTCGAAGCTCGTCGCCTGCGCAGCCGAGCGCCCGGCGGCCGCGCGCAGCAGCGCGTTCAACCCGGGCTTGCCGAAGCCTGCGCGCAGGCGCTTCAGGCCCTGCGCCACCAGGATGCGGTTGTTGGCGTCGAGCGGCACCAGGTCGGCTACCGTGCCGAGCGCGACCAGGTCGGTGAGCGCGCCGAGGTTCGGCTCGGGCGCGGCGCGCCACGCGCCGCGCCGGCGCAGCTCCGCGCGCAGCGCGAGCATCACGTAGAACATCACGCCGACCCCGGCGAGCGCCTTCGAAGGGAAGGCGCACCCGGGCTGGTTGGGGTTGACGATGCACTCGGCGGCCGGCAGCGCGTCGCCCGGCAGGTGGTGATCGGTGATGAGCGTCGCGATGCCGAGCTCGCGCGCCCGCGCGACGCCCTCGACGCTCGCGATGCCGTTGTCCACGGTGATCAGCAGCTCGGGCCCGCGGCGCGCCGCGAGCTCGACCAGCTCGGGCGACAGGCCGTAGCCGAGCTCGAAGCGGTTCGGAACGAGATAGTCCACCTTCGCGCCGAACTGGCGCAGCGCGCGCACGCCCACTGCGCAGGCGGTGGCCCCGTCGGCGTCGTAATCCGCGACGATAAGCAGCTTCCTGCCGGCCGCGATCGCGTCGGCGAGCAGCACTGCGGCTTCCTCGGCGCGCGCGAGCTGCGCGGGCGGCAGCAGCCGCGCGGCGTCGTGCTCGAGCTCGGCGGCCGACCCGATCCTGCGCGCGGCGTACACGCGCGCAAGCACCGGATGAATGCCCGCCCGGATGAGCGCCTGGCGATCGGCCTCGGCGTAGGGGCGCTCCGCCAGCCTCACGCGTAATCCCCCACCGCGCGCGGGCGCCGCCAGAAGCGCCGCAGGTCGCCGCGCGCCGTCTCGACGCTCAGGGCCTCCTCCGCGTCGGGAACGTGCACCGACAGCATGCCGATGCGCCCCGCCCGCAGCGCGGCGAGCAGCGGGGCGAACCAGCGCGCTTCGAGCGCCTGCAGCCGGGCCGAATAGGCGTCGGCGTCGGCGAGCCCGGCGGGCGCGCGCAGGCCGTCGAGCACTGCCAGGTGCCGCCCGTCCTCGGGCAGGCGCGCGAGCCAGGCCTCGGCCGAGGCGGGCAGCGGCCCGTGGGCGAGGCCCGCGCGCCGCGCCAGGCCGAGCGCCAGCGGATCGTCCGCGGCGAGCGAACGCCAGCGCGCCGCGAGCTTGGCCGGAAGCCGGCCCGCGCCCCACAGCCACACGCTGTTCACCACCGGCTCGCCGCGTCTCTCGCGCGCCTCGTTCATCGGGTGCGCGTGCAGGAGCATCTGCACCTCGTTGAGCAGCGCGCGCCAGCGCGCGCCGCCCGGCCCGGCGGGCAGGTGCGCATCGACGTTCGCGCCGGCGATCTCGAGCGGCGCGGGCGTCTCGATGAGCGCCTCGCCGGCCAGGAGCCGCGCGCACCAGCGCTCCGGCTGCAGCGCATGGAAGTCGAGCTCGCCGCGGAAATGCCCGTTCAGCGCCGCGCACAGCGCCTCGGCTTCCTCGCGCGAGAGGTGAAAGCCGTCGGCGGGAACGAGCCGCAGCTCGTCGCGCGCGAGCCGCAGGTGCACGGGGTCGGCGCGCAGCCAGGCGTGCGCGCCGGGCTCGCCGCCCGCGGCGAGCACGCTGAGCGCCCCGGCCGGCAGCTCGTTCTCCTCGAGCCCGAACGCGTCGCCGAGCCAGCGCTCGAGGCTGCGGCGCTCCTCGTGCGCCGCGCGGCC
>JAKALD010000254.1 GCA_021813275.1 Pseudomonadota bacterium
CCGCGCGAGCGCCGCGCGCGCGCGCCGAGTCCTCGACCGAGCACGAAGTGCTGTCGACGACCACCTTCGGCGCGCCGCCGCCCGAGAGCAGGCCGCCCGCGCCCTCGAGCACCTCGATGAGGTCCGCGCCCGTGGCGACGATCGCGAAGACGATGTCGCAGCCCGCCAGCTCGGCGGCGGTGTCGGCGATCTTCGCACCTTGCTTCGCGAGCGGCTCGGCCTTCGCGCGCGTGCGGTTCCAGACCGTGAGGTCGCAGCCGGCTTTCGCCAGGCGCTCGGCCATCGCGTAGCCCATGCGGCCCGTGCCGATCCAGCCGAGCTTCGCCGCGCCCGCGCTCATGCCGATTTCCCCAGGCTGCCGCGGTACGGGTTGGCGATCGGCAGCTCCTCGGCGGGGTACAGCGAGATGATCTGCGCCCCCTTGGGCGTGAGGATCACCTCCTCCTCGATCCTCGCCGCGGACACCCCGTCGCTCGCCGGGCAGTAGGTCTCGACCGCGAACACCATCCCGGCCTTGAGCTCGATCGGCTCGCGCAGCGACGTGAGGCGCGAGACGAGCGGCCGCTCGTGCAGCCCCAGGCCGAGACCGTGGCAGAAGTTCAGCCCGAAGGCGTCCATCTCGCTCGCGAAGCCGATCTCTTTCGCCTCGGGGAAGGCGAGCGCGATCTTGTCGCTCGACATGCCGGGCCTGAGCAGCTCGATCGCGCGGTCCATCCATTCGCGCGCCTTGCGGTAGGCGGTGCGCTGCGCATCCGTCGCGCGCCCCACGTTGAAGGTGCGGTAGTAGCAGGTGCGGTAGCCCATGAACGACTGGATGACGTCGAAGAACGCCTGGTCGCCCGGGCGGATCAGCCGATCGGTGAAGTTGTGCGGATGCGGCGAGCAGCGCTCGCCCGAGATCGAGTTGATCGCCTCGACGCAGTCCGAGCCCATCTCGTACAGGCGCTTGGTGGCGAGCGCGACGATCTGCGACTCCTGCACCCCGGGCTTGAGCGCCTCGGCGATGTCCTGGTAGACGCCGTCGACCATGGCGGAAGCCATATTGAGCAGCGTCAGCTCGTCGATGTTCTTCACTTCGCGCGCCTGCAGCATCACCTGCTGCCCGTCGCGCACGCTGATGCCCTCCTTCTGCAGCGCGAAGAGCATCGGCGGCTCGGCCACGTCGATGCCGAGCGGCATGTCGGCGACGCCCTCCTCGACGAGGATCGCCTTGATCTCCTTCGCCGCGTCGCGAAAGAGCGTCAGGTCCGCGCCGGTAGCGCCGCGCATCCCGAGCAGCCCCGCGCGGCAATGGTCGTGATGCAGCCACGGCGCGTGCAGCTTGTGGTGGCGCGCCGCCGAGCCGAAGTCCCAGATGTAAGGATCGCCGTTGCCGGTGAGCAGCGAGTAGCGCGTGAGCTTGTCGCGCGCCCACTCGCCGATCACCGTGCTCGTCGTGTAGCGGATGTTGTGCTGGTCGAACGACAAGAGCGCCCCCAGGCCCGAGCCGGCGAGCGCGGCGCGCGTGCGCGCCAGGCGGTAGTCGTGCAGGCGGCGGAAGTCGACGCGCTGCTCGAAGTCGACCTGGGTGTGGCCGGGCGCCTGCAGCGGCCGCTTCCAGTCGTGGTGCGGATCGACGTCGTCCGGGCGGACGCGCTTCGGTTCGGGGCGCCGGTTCTTCTTCGCCATGCCTCCTCCTGTGAGGCCGATTCTAGCGCCGCTCGCGCACGCCGTTGACCCCGCGAGCGCGGGCCCGTACAGTGCGCCCCGATGAGCGCCGCGCACGACGTCACGAGCCACTACAGCCGCGGCACGCTGCTCGCGCGGCTGCGCGCCGCGCTCGCGGAGGACGGCGCCGATCCCGACCGCCCGAGCCTGGAGGCGCTCGCGCCCTACGACCAGTTCCACGGCCGCGGGCTGGAAGCGACCGCGGAGATCGCCGACTCCCTCGAGATCGATGGCGGCGACCACGCGCTCGACGTCGGC
The DNA here is from genome assembly GCA_021813275.1 of Pseudomonadota bacterium. GTDB lineage: Bacteria > Pseudomonadota > Gammaproteobacteria > Burkholderiales > SG8-39 > JAKALD01. Next base: position 1,966 of record JAKALD010000254.1, read on the forward strand.
AGCGGGATCGGCGGCCCGGCGCGCTACCTCGCGCGGCGCTTCGGCTGCCGCGTGACCGGCATCGACCTCACCGCGGAGTTCTGCGACGTCGCGCGCCGCCTCACTCAGCTGCTCGGCCTCGAGGACAAGGCGCGCTTCGAGTGCGGCGACGCCCTGGCGATGCCCTTCGCCGACGCGAGCTTCGAGGGCGCGTACTCGATGAACGTCTCCATGAACATCGCCGACAAGGCCGCCTTTTACGCCGAGATCCGGCGCGTGCTCAAGCCGGGCGGCTGGCTCGCGCTCGCCGAGCTCGCGCGCGGAACCGGCCCGGAACCGGAGTACCCGACCCCGTGGGCCGCGAGCGCGCGCGCGAGCTTCCTCGCGACACCCGAGGGGACGCGCCGCGGCCTGGAGGAGGCCGGCTTCGAGGTGCGCGGGTTCCGCACGACCGTCGCGGAGGCGCTCGCTTTCGGCGAGCGCTCGCGCGCGCTCGTCGCGCGCGGCGAGAAGCCGCCGCACCGCGCGGTGATGCTCATCCACGGCGAGATCGCGAAGCAGGCGATGGCGAACACCGCGCGCGGCCTCTCCCAGGCGAGCCTCGTGCCGATCGAGGTGCTCTGCCGCAGGCTGCCGTGACCGGGCGGTCCACACCGACCCGTTCTTCAAAATCGAAAGGGCTGTGTATGCTGGTCGCTCCGCTCGTTCGTTGACCTTGGAGGAGGGGACGATGCTGCGGACGATGCGTTGCGCCCTGTGGGCGCTGCTGCTGGCGGCGGTTGCGGCGAGCCCGGCCGCGCTGGCGGCCAAGGGCCAGACCAAGCTTCACTGGTACGGCCAGTCGGCATGGAAGATCGAGACGCCCTCGGGCGGGGTGATCCTGATCGATCCCTGGCTCACGGTCCTGACCAACCCCGACAAGAGCTCGATCGCCGAGCCGGGCCGGGTGGACTACATCCTCATCAGCCACGGCCACTTCGACCACGTCGGCAACGCGGTCGAGATCGGCAAGAAGACCGGCGCGGTGCTCATCACGACGGCCGACCTGGGACGCAACATGGTGGCCGTCGCGGGCTATCCGAAGGACAAGGTCGTCACCGCGTGCTCCGGCGGGACGGTGGCGATGCCAAAGGCCGGCGCGCGCGTCACGCTGGTGAACGCCGCCCACGGCTCGGACCTGCTCATCCCCAAGCCGCCGGAAAGCGGCCCGGTCACCGTGCCGGGCGGCAACCCGGTCGGATTCGTCCTGCAGATCGACGGCGGCCCGACGATCTACCACACGGGCGACACCGACGTGGCCGAGGACATGAAGCTGATCCCGATGTTCAACCGCATCGACGTCATGCTCGCGTGCATCGGCGGCAATTTCACGATGGACCCGGTGCGCGCCGCGCTCGCCGTGCAATGGGCGAAGCCCACGCACGTCATCCCGATGCACTACGGCACCTTTCCGGTGCTCGCCGGCACGCCCGAGGAGCTCCGCGCGGCGCTCGCCAAGCGCGGCCTGGCGGGCAAGCTGATCGTGATGAAGCCGGGCGAGGACCGCACTTTCTGACCCTGCAGTCCGGCCGTGAAGCGCAGCGCGATCTCGAGGCGACTATTCTCGCTCGCCCTGTGCCTGGCGGCCGCGCTCGGGCCGGCCAACGCGCAGCCGCTGCCGCTCGCGCCGGGGCTGATCAACCTGGACAGCGCGAGCGGCGAGAAGCTCCTGCTCGAGAGCCGGGCGCGCCAAGCGTACCTTCCGCTCAGCATCCACTTCGTCACGCAGAAGACGCAGTCGTATTGCGCGGTCGCGTCGATGGTGATGGTGCTGAACGCGCTGGGCGTGCCGGCGCCGACGACCCCCGAGTACGCGCCGTATCGCCTCTACACGCAGGACAACGTCCTCAACGAGCGCACTGAGCGCATCCTGCCGCAGGCCGTCCTGGCGCGGCGCGGCACCACGCTCGATCAGCTCGGCGCGATCCTCGAGAGCTACGGGCTGCAGGCCACGGCGCGGCACGCATCCGACTCGAGCCTCGCCCGGTTCCGCGCCGAAGCGGTCGACTTCCTCTCGCGGCCGAACCACTACGTACTGGTGAACTACCTGCGGCGCGAGCTCGGCCAGGAACGAGGCGGCCACGTCTCGCCGCTCGCGGCCTACGATGCGAACACCGACCGCTTCCTCATCCTCGACGTCGCACGCTACAAGTATCCGCCGGTGTGGGTGAAGAGCGCGCAGCTCTTCGCCGCGATGAACACGCCCGACGCGGACAATGAAGGCAAGAGCCGCGGCTACGTGTTGGTCAAGCGCCTGCGCTAGATCCGCGGCGGACCCGGGCGAACCGCTCGCGTGCCCTAGGCGGCGAGCGCCGCGCTCGCGCCGGCTACGTAGTCCTCGTAGCTGCCGCGGAAGTCGATCACCTCGGCCGCGCCGCCGGGCCCGCCGGGCCTGAGCTCTATGACGCGCGTGGCGAGCGAGGATACGAACTCGCGGTCGTGCGAGACGAAGACGAGCGTCCCGGGATACTTGTCGAGCGCGCCGTTGAGCGACTCGATCGACTCCATGTCGAGGTGGTTGGTGGGCTCGTCGAGCAGCATCACGTTCGGCATCGTGAGCACCAGCCTGCCGATGAGCATGCGCTGCGCCTCGCCGCCCGAGATCACCCTGAGCGGCTTCTTCTGGTCGTCGCCCGAGAACAGCAGCTGCCCGAGCGTCGCGCGCACGATCTGTTCGTCCTGCTCGCAGTCCTTGCGGCGCCAGCGGCCCATCCAGTCGGCGAGCGTCTCGTCGCCCTTGAACTCGTCCGCCGGGTCCTGAGGCCAGTAGCCCTGGCGCGCCTTCTCGGCCCACTTGACCGTGCCGGCGTCCGGCGCCAGGGTTCCCGCCAGGCAGCGCAGGAGCGTGGTCTTGCCCACGCCGTTCGGGCCGATGATCGCAACCTTCTCGCCCGCCTCGATGCACAGATCGAGGTTCCTGAAAAGATCCTTTTCTCCCCACGATTTCGCAAGATCCGTCGCTTCAACCGCCAGCCGGTGCAGCTTGTCCTTAGGGTCGACGAGGAAGCGGATGAACGGATACTGCCGGCTGGAGGGCTTGACGTCCGCCACCTTCAGCTTCTCGATCTGCTTCATGCGCGAAGTCGCCTGGCGCGCCTTGGCCTTGTGGGCGCGAAAGCGCCGCACGAACTCCTCGAGGTCGGCGATGCGGTCCCTGGCGCGCTCGTTGGCGTTCTGCTGCTGCTGGCGCGCCAGGGTCGAGGCCTCCATGAAATCGTCGTAGTTGCCCGGATACACGCGGATGCCGCCGTAGTCCACGTCCGCCATGTGCGTGCACACGCTCGACAGGAAGTGCCGGTCGTGGGAAATGATCACCATCGTGCTCTGCCGCCG
>JAKALD010000255.1 GCA_021813275.1 Pseudomonadota bacterium
GCCGCCCGCCGTCCGCCAGGCCGAAGAGCGCGGCGAGCACGTTGCCGAAGGCATCGCCCTCCTCGCCGCGCGCGCCGAGGTTGACGTAGCTGAGGTAGAGCTCGGCGTGCCGCCGGCGCCGCCGCGCGTAATGGACGAGCAGCCGCAGCCGCCGGTATTCGGGCAGGTCGCGGTCGCTCGGATGAAAGAGCTGGTTGAAGTGGCGCCGCGTCGCCTCCGCATCGGGTAGCGCGTACAGGCGCTTCACGCGGTACCAGAGCGCGTTCGAATAGAGCACGAAGCCCGAGCGCGGCATGATGTCGGCCCAGTCGCTCGCCTCGTTCTGCGCGAGCAGCGCGATCCGCGGGTGCTCCTGGCAGCGCAGCCAGTGTAGAACGCGCCCGGCGGGCGCCGAGAGCCTGCGCAACCCGTACAGGTCGCGCCGCCGCAGCCAGGCGAGCGCGATCAGCCACCAGAGCGACGCGTCGATGCAGCCGACGTACCAGAAATCGCCGCCCTCGGGTCCGACGTACTTGGGGATCTCGCCGTTTTCGGCCTGGTGCTCGGCGAGCGTCGCGAGGCCCGCCACCGCACCGCGCTCCAAGGTGCGGTCGCCCGAGAGCGCCATCGCGAGCGCGCACACCGCCGCGTCGCGTCCGAAGACGCGCTCGTAGCCGCGCGTGCGCGCGGCGGTCCCGCGGCCCGCCGCGAGGATGCCGTCCGGAGTGAGATTCTCGCGCAGCAGCGCGAGCGCCTCGCGCTCGCAGTCCTCAACGAGGGCAGCGTTGTCTTGTCGGTATGCCATCGAGCCGGAACGCATGCTAGCGGCAAAGCCGCGGACGCCGCGGCGCCGTGTGTCCGATCCTGCAGAATCGGTCGCGGAGAGCCCGGCCCCTCGGCTGCCGCGATGACCCTTCTTACGCTGCTACCCGCTTTTCACTGAACGGCTTGAGGCGTACCACTTCCTCGCCGCCTTGCCCAGATCGGCTCGGGAAATGCGCAAGGATTTCGATCTCGCCGCCGAGCGCCTTGACGTAAGCTGCCAGCGTGCTGATATGCAAATCCTCGCGGCTTTCGAGCTTCGACACGCTCGCCTGAGAGACCTCCATCAATTTGGCGAGATCGACCTGCGACACGTCGAGCGCTTTCCGAATCTCGGAAAGCGCCAGTTCGCGGACCATTGCCTGGGTACGTGCTTCGGCGCGAGCACGCGCGTCTGGAGACATTTTCGCCCGCAGGGCGGAGAATTTCTTAGCCATCTATCAAACCCTCTCGAATCAACTGCTCAATGTGCTCGTCGTACAGCCTGTCCGCCAACGGAATGAATTTCTCGTACCACTCGTCGCTGCCTGTCTTGTCGCCGCCAATCAGCAAGATCGCTGTTCGTCTTGGATCGAAGGCGTACAGCGCGCGGAGCGGTCGCCCCTTGTGCTGTATCCGCAGCTCACGCATGCGACCATGTCGCGAACCTCTGATACCGGAGCAGTGTGGGTACCGTAGATCCGGGCCGAGTTCTTCCAGGAGCCCCACCGAGGCCGATACAGATTCCTGCTCGGCCTCGTCGAGGCTGTCCCACCAGCCCTCGAACTCGTCTGTGTACTCGACTTCCCATGTCATCTCTATCGCCCATGAGGAATATAACCTCTACGGAATGAGACCTCAAGGGAAATCTTTCGCCGCCTGATGCTCGCCCACGGGCGGTCAAATCTGGAGATCGACCCACTTGAGCCCGGGGTCCGCCAGATTGATCCACCCCCATGCGGCACTCGATACAAATCCCTTGCTAATCAAGGGCCCCGCTTCCCACAGGAGGCGGCGCATGCGCGCCGTTGCGGTGGCGCTGCGCCATCAGCCGGCCCCCTCGCAATGCAGCAACCGAACCCCGTGTAGAGTGTCCCGAAACGCCCCGGCCCCCGCGGGATATTGCGGGCGACACCTCTACCCGGTTCAGGACCTGTCAATACATGCAGACCGACTACGTGCAGCGCTTTCTCTTCGAGGAGCTCGACATCCGCGGGCGCCTCGTGTGCCTCACCGGCGCGTGGCGCCGCATGCTCGAGGGACGCGGCTATCCGCCCGCCGTCGTCGCGCTGCTCGGTCACACGACCGCGCTCGGAGTGCTGCTCGGCGCGAACCAGAAGGATGCCGCGCGCGTGACGCTGCAGGTGCAGGGCGCGGGGCCGGTGAGCCTGCTGGTCGCCGACTGCACCTCCGGCCTCAAGATCCGCGGCATGGCCCAGTACGACGCGCGCGCGGCCGCGGGCAGCGAGCGGAGCCTCCTCGGCGACGGCAGGCTCGCGGTGACGCTCGAGGACGCGACGAGCGGTCAGCTCTACCAGAGCCTGGTGCCGCTCGAGGGCGAAACGCTCGCCGAGATGTTCGAGCGCTACCTCTCCCGGTCCGAGCAGTCGCAGGCGAGCCTGCACCTGCTCGCCGACGGCGGCGCGGTGTGCGGGCTGCTGCTCGAGAAGCTGCCCGGCGCCGACGCGCGCGATCCGGACGGCTGGAACCGCATCACGCGGCTCGCGGCGACGCTGTCGCTCGCCGAGACGGTCGACGCCCAGCCCTACGACCTGCTCACGCGCTTTTTTCCCGAGGAGCTGCTGCGCGTGTTCCGCCTCTACGGGGTCGAGTACCACTGCCCCTACGACGTCGAGAACGTGAAGCGCATGCTGCGCGGCCTGGGACGCTCGGAGGTGGAGGCGATCCTCGCCGAGCAGGGCGAGGTCGTGATCCGCAACGAGATGTGCAACCACGAGTACCGCTTCGACGCGCGCGCGATCGCCGAGCTCTGGCCCGAGGCGCGCGCCCTGCACTGAAGCGCTCAGTACATGCGGTGCCGGAACATCCAGCCGGCGAGCGCGAGGCTCGCCGCGCCGATCAGCGCCATCGGCCAGAACTGCGGCGCGAGGATGGAGAACGGGGCGCCTTCGAGGAAGAGCCGCCGCAGGATGACGAGGAAGTAGCGCAGCGGATCGAGGTAGGTGATCCACTGCACCGGCGCCGGCATGTTGGCGATCGGGGTGGCGAAGCCCGAGAGCAGCATCGCCGGCACCATGAAGAGGAACGCGCCGAGCAGCCCCTGCTGCTGGGTCACCGCGAGCGAGCTGATCATCAGCCCGACGCCGATCGCCGAGAGGAGGAAGAGCGCGAGCCCGCCATAGAGGGTCGCCACGCTCCCCAGCATCGGCACCCGGAACCACAGGATCGCGATCGCCGTGATGGCGCTCGCCTCGGCGAGGCCGATGAGGAACCCGGGGAGCGCCTTGCCGACGAGGATCTCGGCAGGCCCGAGGGGCGTGACGAGCAGCTGGTCGAAGGTGCCCTGCTCGCGCTCGCGCGCCACCGAGAGCGCGCTCACGAGCATGGTGATGAGGAGCGTCAGGACGCCGACCAGGCCGGGCAGGAAGAACCAGCTGCTGTCCAGGTTGGCGTTGAACCAGGCGCGCGTCTCCAGGCGCACCGGCGGTGGCGGCAGCCCGTGCTCCGCGGTCCACTCGTCGTTGAAGCGCTCGACCACGCTGCGCACGTAGTTGAACGCGATCAGCGCGGTGTTGGAGTTGCGCCCGTCGACGATCACCTGCAGCGGAGCCCCCTTCCCTGAGCGCAGCTCGCGCTCGAACTGCGGCCCGATGTGCAGCACCACCAGCGCCCGGCGGCCGTCGATCGCCGGCGCCACCTCGTTGGCCGAGGCGATCTCCTCCACCTCACGGAAGCGCTCCGAGCCGCGGAACATGGCCGCCAGGCGCCGCGCGTCCGCGCCCCGGTCCTCGTCGTAGAGCGCGTAGGGAACGTGCTTCAGGTCGTAGGTCGCGGCGTAGCCGAAGACGACGAGCTGCACGATCGGCGGCACGATCAGCACGAAGCGCGCGCGCGGGTCCTTGAGGAGCGTGAGCAGCTCCTTCCACACCAGGGCAAGGATGCGGGCCCACATGGCGCTACTCCAGACGCTTGCGCGCCTTGCGCCAGGTGAGGCCGAGGAACAGCGCCGCCATCAGCGCGAGCGCGGCCGCGTTCGGCGGCACGACCGTCCACACGTCACCGGCGAGGAACAGCGTCTGCACGATCGCGACGAAATAGCGCGCCGCGAAGAGGTGGGTGATCGCGCGCACCGGGGCCGGCATGTTGCCGATCTCGAAGATGAACCCCGAGAGCAGGAACGCCGGCAGGAAGGTGACGATGATCGCCACCTGCCCGGCGACGAACTGGCTCTTCGCCACGCTCGAGATCAGGAGCCCCATGCCGAGCGCGGCGAGCAGGAAGAGCGCCGAGGTCGCGACGAGCAGCCAGAACGAGCCGACGAGCGGCACCTCGAACAGCCACTTCGCCATCGCCACCGAGAGCAGCATGCCGCCCATGCCGAGCGCGAAGTACGGGACGAGCTTGCCGAGCAGGATCTCGCCCGCCGACGCGGGCGTCACCATGAGCGCCTCCATCGTGCCGCGCTCCCACTCGCGCGCCATGACGAGCGCGGTGAGCAGCGCGCCGATCAGGGTCATGATCACCACCACCAGCCCCGGCACCAGGAAGTCGCGGCTGCGCAGCCCGGCGTTGAACCAGATGCGCGGCTCGACCTCGACCGGCGTCGCGAGCGTGCTCCCCTGCGCGGCGGCGCGCTTCTCGAGCCAGACCGAGAGCGCGCCCTGCACGTAGCCCTCGATCAGCCGGGCGGTGTTCGGGTCGACGCCGTTCACGAGCAGCTGCACGCGCGCGCCCGCGCCGCGCTCGCGCGCCGCGAAGTCCGCGCGCAGGTGCACGACGGCGTCCACGCGCCCTGCGTCGAGCGCCGCGCGCGCCGCCCGCATGGCGGCCAGCGCCCGCGGGGCGAAATAGCGCGAGCCCTTGAGCACGGCGGCGAAATCGGCGCTGTCGGCGCCCGGATGCTCGATCACCAGCGCCAGCGGCACGCGCTCGACGTCGAGCGACAGCCCGTAGCCGAAGAGCAGCAGCAGCGCGACCGGCATCAGGAACGCGATCGCGATGCTGCTCGGATCGCGCACGATCTGCAGCAGCTCCTTGCGAAGCAGCCCCGCGAGGCGCATCGCCCGGCCGCCGCGCGCGTCGCTCACGCCGTCGCGCCGGCCGCGCCGGCGCCCTGGATCAGGTGGATGAAGGCGTCCTCCATCGCGGGCTCGGGGGCGGCCGCGGTGCGGGCGCGCGCCTTGATCTCCGCCGGCTCGCCGATCGCGAGGATCTCGCCCGCCGCCATGATCGCGAGCCGGTCGCAGTACTCGGCCTCCTCCATGAAGTGGGTGGTGACGAGCACCGTCACGCCGCCCGCAGCGAGCGCGTTGATGCGCCGCCAGAACTCGCGCCGCGCGAGGGGA
>JAKALD010000256.1 GCA_021813275.1 Pseudomonadota bacterium
CTCGGCGCGCGGCGGGCTGACCAGCTCGGCGGCGGCGGTCGGAGTCGGGGCGCGCCGGTCGGCGGCGAAATCGGCGATCGTCACGTCCGTTTCGTGGCCGACGCCGACCACGACCGGAATGCGCGAGGCGCGGATCGCGCGCGCGAGCTCCTCCTCGTTGAAGGACCACAGGTCCTCGATCGAGCCGCCGCCGCGCACCAGGAGCAGCACCTCGCATTCGGCGCGCGCGTTCGCCACGGCGAGCATCTGCGCCAAGCGCTCGGCCGCGCCCTCGCCTTGCACCGGAGCGGGGTACACGATCACGGGGATCGACGCGTTGCGCCGCGCGAGGGTCGTGAGCACGTCGCGCAGCGCCGCGGCCGCGAGCGACGTGACCACGCCGATCGCGTGCGGGTGGGCCGGGAGCGCGCGTTTGGCGGCGGGATCGAAGAGCCCCGCGCGCTCGAGCTTCGCCTTCAGCGCGAGATAGCGCTCGTACAGGGCCCCGAGCCCCGCGCGCCGCATCGTCTCGACGTTGAGCTGGAAGCGCCCGCGCGGCTCGTACAGCGTGACCAGCGCGCGCAGCTCGACGCGCGCGCCGTCGCCCGGCTCCCAGTCGAGCAGGGCGGCCCGGCCGCGGAACATGACGCAGTCCACCTGCGCCGCCTCGTCCTTGAGGGTGAAGTACCAGTGGCCCGAGGCTGCGGCGCGGAAATTGGAGATCTCGCCGGCGACCCAGGTCAGCGGAAAGCGCCGCTCGAGCGCATCGCGCACGCTGCGCAGCAGCTCGGAGACGCTCACCGGGGCGCTCCCGCGGCCGGCTTGCGAAGGGAATTCGGGCTGCATTCCGGGCGACTCGGGTAGCGCGAGCGAGTCTACACTAATCCACACTGCGGCCGAGCCGGTACGCGGCCGTAGGAAATATCCTCACGGAACTCGATTATTTTTCATAACGCGCTGTTTCGGCATGGGAAAAAGCTGCTGAATTTTTAATCGCCCCCGACGGAAAGCGAGCCGCAAGACTGTGCGCTAGAAGTGCCCAGAGAAAATCCACAAACTTATCCACAACTTTTGTGGATAACGGGAATACCCGGCTCTCGGCCTTCGCGCAAACCGCCGCCGCGACTTCGAGGACGCCTCGCGCAGCGCGCGGCACGCCCGCGGCCACGAGCTTGCCGCAGCGCAGCGCTTTGGCTAAAGTGCGCCGGCGGAAAGAATCGCAACGCGATCTGCGCCATCCGGCCGCGCCGCCCCGGTCAGGCAGGGAAGCGCCGACTCAACCTGGGGAAAGCCGTTGTTCGCCATCATCGAGGCCGCGGGTTGGCCGATCTGGCTGTTGCTCATGACTTCGATCGTGGCCGTCGCGCTCATCATCGAGCGCTCGGTCAGCTTGCGCGCGGCAAGAATCGTTCCGCCGAACCTGCTGCAGCAGGTCGTGGCGGTCTACGAGCGCCAGGGCGTGAGCGACGATGTCCTCGCGCGGCTCGCGGCGGACTCGCCGCTCGGTGAGGTGCTCGCCGCGGGGCTGCGCAACCACCGCAGCTCGCGCTACGTGATGCGCGAAGCGATCGAGGAGGCCGGGCGCGCGGTGGCGCACAATCTGGAGCGCTTCCTCACGACGCTCGGCACCATCGCCACCGCCTCGCCGCTCCTCGGTCTGTTCGGGACCGTGATCGGCATGATCGAGATCTTCGGCTCGCAGTCGCCCACCGGCAGCAACCCGATCATGCTGGCGCACGGCATCTCGGTCGCGCTCTACAACACAGCGTTCGGCATCGCGATCTCGATCCCGTCGCTCATCTTCTACCGCCACTACCGCAACAAGGTCGACGGCTTCGTAGTGCAGATGGAGCAAGCCGCCGCGAAGCTGGTGGATATCGTGCACGGCGAGCGCCTCGACGACACGCGCGGCCCGGAGCAGGCATGAACTTCCAGCGCGGCAGGGCGCGCGAGGAGCCGGAGATCAACCTGGTTCCGCTGATCGACGTGATGATGGTGATCCTCATCTTCCTCATGGTCACCACCACGTACTCCCGGTACACCGAGCTGAAGATCGACCTGCCCACCGCGAACGCGGAGAAGCAGGTCGAGCGGCCGAACGAGATCAACGTGCTGGTCAGCGCCGAGGGCCAGTACGTCGTCGGCAAGACGCCGGTCGCCTACAGCGGCGTCGACCAGCTCGCGGCCGACCTGCTGCGCGCCGGGGCCGGCATGAAAGACCCGGTCGTCGTGATCAGCGCGGACGCGAAAGCCACCCATCAGTCGGTGATCCGCGTGATGGAGGCCGCGCGCGTCGCCGGCCTGTCGCGCATCACCTTCACGACCCAGGCGAGCGAGCGCTGAGCCCGGAGCACGCGCCATCGCCGCGCACGCCCTCGCCAAGCACTGGTACCGCCGCGCGGCGCTCGCCTGGGTGCTCTGGCCCGCGAGCCTCGCGTTCCGTGCCGCGGTGCTCGCGCGCCGGCTGGCCTACCGCCTGAGGCTGCTCGATCGCGCGCGCGTCGGCGTGCCGGTCGTCGTGGTAGGCAACCTGGTGGCGGGCGGCAGCGGCAAGACGCCGCTCGTGCTGTGGCTCGCCGAGTTCCTGAAGGCGAACGGCTGGGCTCCGGGCCTGGTGTCGCGCGGCTACGGGGGAAGCGCGCGCGCCCCGCTCGAGGCGAGCATCGCCTCGGAGGCCGCCGAGGTGGGCGACGAGCCGGTGGTGCTCGCGCGGCGCAGCGGCTGCCCGGTGTGGGTGGGCGCCGAGCGCGCGGCGACTGCGCGGGCGCTGCGCGCTCGGCATCCCGAGGTGAACGTGCTCGTCCTGGACGACGGGCTGCAGCACTACGCGCTGGCGCGCGATCTCGAGATCGCGGTGGTCGACGCGCGCGGCTTCGGCAACGGCTTCATGCTGCCGGCGGGGCCGCTGCGCGAGCCGCCTTCGCGGCTGCGCTCGGTCGACGCGGTGGTGGCGCACGGCATCGACCGCGAGGCCCTGCAGCGGCGCGCCGGGCGCCGCCCGGTCTTCGCGATGACGCTCGAGGGCGACCAGCTGCACTGCCTCGCGGACGCGCGCGAGCGGCGCGCGGCGAGCGCCTTCGCCGGGCAGCGCGTGCACGCGGTCGCGGGAATCGGCAATCCCAATCGCTTCTTTCTGCACCTGGCGCGGCTCGGCCTCAAGGTCGTGCCGCATCCGTTTCCCGATCACCACGCCTTCCGCGCCGAGGAGCTCGAGTTCGGCGACGGCCTGCCGGTGGTGATGACCGAGAAGGACGCTGTAAAATGCAGGCGCTTCGCGCAGCCGCGCCACTGGGTGCTTCCGGTGCGCGCGGCGCTCGATCCCGAGTTCGGCGACTGGCTCTCGAAGAGGCTCCGTGGACCCAAGGCTGCTTGAGATCCTGGTGTGCCCGCTGTGCAAGGGCCCGCTCGTGTACCGCAAGGACGCGGGCGAGCTGGTGTGCAAGGCCGACCGCCTCGCCTACCCCATCAAGGACGACATCCCGGTGATGCTCGAAGAGGACGCGCGCAAGCTCGATCCGGCCGAAGAGGTCTGAGCGTGGCCCGGGCGCCCGGCGCGGCCGCGCTCGCCTTCACGGTCGTGATCCCGGCGCGCTATGCCTCGAGCCGCCTGCCAGGCAAGCCGCTCGCGGACCTGGGCGGCAAGCCGATGGTGGTGCGGGTGTGCGAGCAGGCGCGCGCAAGCGGCGCGGCGCGCGTGTGCGTCGCGACCGACGACGAGCGCATCGCCCGCGCGGTGCGCGCGCATGGCTTCGAGGCGCTCATGACGCGCCCCGAGCACGCCTCCGGCACCGACCGCATCGCCGAGGCGGCGGCCGCTCTCGGCCTGCCCGATCAGGCGATCGTGGTCAACGTCCAGGGCGACGAGCCGCTCATCCCGCCGCCGCTCATCGCGCAGGCGGCAGCGCTGCTCGATGCCCATCCGGAGGCGAGCGTCTCCACCGCCTGCCACCCGATCCGCGACGCGGCTTCGGTCTTCAACCCGAACGTGACCAAGGCGGTGCTCGACGCGCGCGGCTACGCGCTCTACTTCAGCCGCGCGCCGATTCCCTATGCGCGCGACGCCTACGCCGCCGGCGGGCGCGAGCCGCCCGCGGATCTGCCCTGCTTCCGGCATCTCGGCATCTACGGCTACCGCGCGGGCTTCCTGCAGCGCTTCGCGCGGCTCGCACCCTCGCCGCTCGAGCGCTTCGAGGCGCTCGAGCAGCTGCGCGTGCTGTGGCACGGCTACCGCATCGTCGTCGCGGTCGTCGAGGACCCGGGTGCACCGGGCGTGGACACGCCCGAGGACCTCGAGGCCGCTCGGGCGAGGTTTGACCCGGGCAGCGATTCGGGCTAAGGTCGGCGGCCTCTGCGGGACCGGACGCTGCGGCGCCCGGCCCGCTCGCCGCCACGAGCACGAACGCGATGCGCTTGATCCTGTTGGGCCCGCCGGGCGCGGGCAAGGGCACGCAGGCCGGGTTCATCATGCAGCGCTTCGGCATTCCGCAGATTTCGACCGGCGACATGCTGCGCGCCGCCGCGAGCGCGGGCACGCCGCTCGGCCTGGAAGCGAAGAAGATGATGGACCGCGGCCAGCTCGTGCCCGACGATATCGTCATCGGGCTGGTCAAGGAGCGGCTCGAGCAGCCCGACTGCGCGCGCGGCTACCTGTTCGACGGCTTTCCGCGCACCCTCCCGCAGGCCGAGGCGATGCGGGCCGCCGGCGTGCCGATCGACTTCGTGCTCGAGATCGACGTTCCCGACGAGGAGATCGTCGCGCGCATGTCCGGAAGGCGCGTGCACCCGGCTTCCGGTCGCAGCTATCACGTGAAGTTCAACCCGCCCAGGGTGGCGGGCCGCGACGACCTGACGGGCGAGCCGCTCGTGCTGCGCGACGACGACCGGGAGGAAACGGTCAGGCGGCGCCTGGAGGTCTACAAGGCGCAGACCCGGCCCCTGGTCGAGTACTACAGCGCGTGGTCGGCCTCGGGCGATCCGCGCGCGCCCGGGTGCCGCCGCATCTCGGGCTCCGGGGGCGTCGAGCAGATCCGGGCGCGCGCGCTGGCCGCGCTCGGAGCGGGCGGATGACGCGCGCCTCGCGCGGCCGGAGAGCGAGCCGGACGCCGTCCTGCGGCGGGCCGCGCGGGGCGTTTCTGCTAAAATCCGCGCCTTTCCTGCGGGCGTCCCCGCCCGCGAGCGCCAACGACCAATAAGGGGAGTACGCCATGTCCGGGGGAATCATCTTCGCGCTGGTCTGCGCCGTCGTCGCGATCGTGTACGGCGCGTTCTCGATCCGCTGGATCGTCGCCCA
>JAKALD010000257.1 GCA_021813275.1 Pseudomonadota bacterium
GCGGAGGGCGGGCTCGACCCCACGTTCGTGATCGGCGGGCGGCTGACCGCCGCGGGCTCGAGCGCGCGCCTCGGCACGGGCGAGTTCATCGTCGTCGAGGCCGACGAGTCGGACGCCTCGTTCCTGCACCTGCAGCCGGTGCTCGCCGTGGTGACCAACATCGACGCCGATCACATGGACACCTACCAGCACGACTTCGCGCGGCTCAAGCAGGCCTTCGTGCAGTTCCTGCAGAACCTGCCCTTCTACGGGACCGCGGTGCTGTGCCTGGACGACGCGAACGTGCGCGAGATCCTGCCGTTCGTGTCGAAGCCGGTGCTTACCTACGGCTTCGCGCCCGAGGCCGCGGTGCGCGCCGAGGCGATCGAGCACGCCGCCGGCGCGATGCGCTTCCGGGCGCTGCGCGAGAAGGCCGCGCCGCTCGAGGTGACGCTCAACCTGCCAGGCCGGCACAACGTGCAGAACGCGCTCGCGGCGATCGCCGTGGCCACCGAATTGCAGGTGCCGGATGCCGCGATCCGCAAGGCGCTCGCGGAGTTCCACGGCGTCGGGCGACGCTTCCAGCGCTGCGGCGAGGTGGCGCTCGCGGGCGGCCGTCGCTTCACGCTGATCGACGACTACGGCCACCACCCGGCCGAAATGGCGGCCACGCTCGCCGCGGCGCGCGGCGCCTTTCCCGGGCGGCGCATCGTGCTCGCGTTCCAGCCGCACCGCTACACGCGCACCCGCGACCTCTTCGAGGACTTCGTGCGCGTGCTCTCGACCGCCGACGCGCTGCTGCTCGCCGAGATCTACCCCGCGGGCGAGCAGCCGATCGTGGCGGCCGACGGGCGCTCGCTCGCGCGCGCGGTGCGCGTCGCCGGCCAGGTCGAGCCGGTGTTCGTTGAGGAAATCGGCCAGATGGCGGAGGCCATCCGGCGCGTGGCGCGCGACCGCGACGTGGTGCTCACCATGGGCGCAGGCTCGATCGGGGCGGTGCCCGGCCAGCTCGTCGCCGGGGAAGGCTGAAACGGACGGACGAATGGACATGTCGGACGCAAGCGGCTTCGAGGGGCTGCGCGGCGAGCTCAAGCTCGCCGCGCCGATGGCGCGCTACACCACCTGGCGCGCGGGCGGCCCGGCGGCGCGCCTGTACGTACCCGCGGACCTGGACGACCTCGCGGCGTTCCTGCGCCGCCTGCCCTCGAAGGAGCCGCTGCTGTTCGTCGGGCTGGGCTCGAACCTCTTGGTGCGCGACGGGGGCTTCCGCGGCACGGTGGTGCTGACGCACGCCGCCGCCAAGCGCCCCGAGCTGCTGCTCGGTCGGATCTACGCCGATGCCGGGGTCGCGTGTCCGAAGCTCGCGCGCTTCGCGGCGCTCAACAACCTCGTCGGCGCGGAGTTCCTGGCCGGCGTGCCCGGCTCGATCGGCGGCGCGCTCGCCATGAACGCCGGCTGCTACGGCGGGGAGACCTGGGACATCGTCGAGCGCGCCATGACGATCGACCGTGCGGGCGCCCTGCGCTCGCGCGAGAAGACCGAGTTCGACATCGGCTACCGGCACTGCGCGCTGCGCGCGGGCGGCCGGCTGGGCGAAGACGAATGGTTCGTCGCCGCCTACTTCAAGGTGCCCGAGGGCGACGGCGAGGCCGCGCGCCGCAAGATGAAGGAATTCCTCGCGCGGCGCATCGCAGAGCAGCCGCTGCAGCTGCCGAACGCGGGCAGCGTGTTCCGCAACCCGATCGGCGAGCACGCCGCGCGCCTGATCGAGTCCTGCGGCCTGAAGGGCTTGGCGCGCGGCGGCGCGCGCGTCTCCGAAAAGCACGCCAATTTCATCGTCAACCCCAAGGGCGCGGGCACGGCGGCCGACATCGAGTGGCTGATCGAGACGGTGCGCGCGAAAGTCCTCGAGAAGACCGGCGTCGAGCTGCAGCCCGAGGTGCGCATCGTCGGGGAGGCGGCGTGAAGCCGAAGGAATTCGGCAAGGTGGGGGTGCTGCTCGGCGGAAGGTCGGCCGAGCGCGAGGTGTCGCTGAGGAGCGGGTCGATGGTGCTCAACGCGCTGCGCGGCCGCGGCGTCGACGCGCATCCGTTCGACCCGGCCGAGCGCGGCCTGGATGCGCTGCTCGGCGAGCGCTTCGCGCGCGTGTTCATCGCGCTGCACGGGCGCTTCGGCGAGGACGGCACCGTGCAGGGCATCCTCGAATGGCTCGGCATTCCCTACACCGGCAGCGGCGTGCTCGCCTCGGCGCTCGCCATGGACAAGCTGCGCGCGAAGCTCCTGTGGCGGGCGAGCGGCATTCCCACGCCGCCCCACGAGGTGCTCGAGGCGGGCAGCGACTTCGGCGCGGTCGCAGCGCGCCTGGGCACGCCGCTGATGGTGAAGCCCGTGAACGAGGGCTCCTCGCTCGGCATGAGCAAGGTGCGCGAGGCGGGCGCGCTCGACGAAGCCTACGCCCTGGCGGTGAACTACGACCGAGCCGTGATGGCCGAGAAGTTCATCGAGGGCATCGAGCTCACCGCCGGGATCTTGAACGACGCGCCCCTGCCGCTCATCCGGCTCGAGACCCCGCGCGATTTCTACGACTACCAGGCGAAGTACTTCGCCGAGGACACGCGCTACATCCTGCCCTGCGGCCTGCCGCCCGGCGAGGAGCGCGCGCTGCAGGAGCTGTGCCTGAAGGGCTTTCGCGCGCTCGGCTGCCGCGGCTGGGGGCGGGTCGACCTGATGCTCGATCGCGCCGGCAACCCCTACCTGCTCGAGGTGAACACCGCGCCCGGCATGACCGACCATTCGCTCGTGCCGATGGCGGCGCGCCACGTCGGCATCGGCTACGACGAGCTGTGCCTGCGCATCCTGGAGGGCGCCCGTGTGGGATAACCCCAGGATCCTGAACGCGGCCGCCGGCGCGCTCACCGGCGCGGCGCTCGCGCTGTTCGCGGCCGAGGGGCTCGGGCTGCTGCTTGTCTCGCCGCTCTTCCCGGTGCGCGAGATCGACGTGCGCGGCGTGCTCGCGCACGTCGACCCGGCCGAGATCGAGAGCGCGAGCCGCGCCAGCCTGCACGGCAACTTCTTCGCCGTCGACCTCGGCGCGCTGCGCGCGGCGCTCGAGCGGCTGCCCTGGGTGCGCAGCGTCGACGTGCGCCGCGCGTGGCCGGACCGGCTGAGCGTGCGCATCGAGGAGCACGTGCCGCTCGCGCGCTGGGGCGACGCGGCCCTGGTCGACACCCACGGGGACGTGTTCGCCGGTCAAACGAGCGCCAAGCTGCCGCTGCTCGCCGGCCCGCCGGGCACCGAGCACGAGGTCACGGAGCGCTACCGGCTGTTCGCGCGGCTGCTCGCGCCGCTCGCCACGCCGCTCGAGCGCGTGATCCTGTCGCCGCGCTACGCCTGGCAGCTGCGGCTCGCGAGCGGCCTGGACATCGAGCTGGGGCGCGACCTGCCGAAGGACCCGGTCGACGCCCGCCTGGCGCGCTTCGTCGCCGTGTACCCCGCGCTGCAGCGCGAGCTCGCGCAGCGCGCCGATTACGTGGACCTGCGCTATCCGAACGGCTTCGCGCTGCGCCTGACCGATTCCGGGCACGGCGCCAAGCCGGCCGCGAGCGCAAGAGGCTGAGAGGCGATGGCGAAAGACGCGAAGAACCTGATCGTCGGGCTGGACATCGGCACCTCCAAGGTGGCGGCGCTCGTCGCGGAGCAGGCCCCGGAGGGCGCGCTCGAGATCCTCGGCATGGGCAGCCACGAATCCAAGGGCCTCAAGAAGGGCGTGGTGGTGAACATCAGCGCCACGGTGAGCGCCATCCAGCGCGCCCTCGAGGAAGCCGAGCTGATGGCCGACTGCAAGATCGCCTCGGTCTTCACCGGCATCGCCGGCAGCCACATCCGCAGCTTCAACTCGACCGGCATGGTCGCGATCAAGGACCGCGAGGTGAACGCGATCGACGTCGAGCGGGCGATCGATACCGCGAAGGCGGTGAACATCCCGACCGACCAGCAGATCCTGCACGTGCTGCGCCAGGAATTCATCATCGACGGCCAGGAGGACGTGCGCGAGCCGATCGGCATGTCGGGCGTGCGCCTGGAGGTGAAGGTGCACATCATCACCGGGGCGGTGTCGGCGGCGCAGAACATCGTCAAGTGCGTGCGCCGCTGCGGCCTCGAGGTGAACGACCTGATCCTGCAGCCGCTCGCCTCCTCGCGCGCGGTGCTCTCGGAGGACGAGAAGGACCTCGGGGTGTGCCTGGTCGACATCGGCGGCGGCACGACCGACATCGCGGTGTTCACGCACGGCGCGATCCGCCACACCGCGGTGATCCCGATCGCCGGCGACCAGATCACCAACGACATCGCGATGGCGCTCAGGACGCCGACCGCGGACGCCGAGGCCATCAAGGTGCGCCACGGCGTCGCGCTGCGCCAGCTCGCCGACCCGAACGAGATGATCGAGGTGCCGGGAATCGGCGAGCGCGCCCCGCGCGTGATGTCGCGCCAGACCCTCGCCGAGGTGATCGAGCCGCGCGTCGAGGAGCTGTTTTCCCTGGTGCAGCAGGTGCTGCGCGAGTCGGGGTTCGAGGAGCTGCTGTCCTCGGGGGTCGTGCTGACCGGCGGCTCCTCGGTCATGCAGGGCATGGTCGAGCTCGGCGAGGAGATCTTCCACATGCCGGTGCGAGTCGGCGTGCCGAAGTACGCCGGCGGGCTCGCCGAAGTGGTGCGCAACCCGCGCTACGCGACCGCGGTCGGGCTGCTCCTCGAAGGCGTGTCGCAGGTGCACGAGGGGCGCATGTCGCGCCAGAGCGGGTCGTTCCGCGCCGTGCTCGCGCGCATGCGCGAGTGGTTCCAGAGGAATTTCTGATGGCGCTGCGCGAGCTCACCCGAAAGCGTCGCTCGGCGGCGCATCGCTCTTTGTTCTGCTCGTACCGGAAATGCGGTGCCGAGCCCGGGTCTCTCGCGCCCGGGCGCGGCGTGATGTTGTTCTAACGGCAAGGAGGCCAACACGATGTTCGAAATCGTAGACAACCAGGGCGCAGGGCCAATCATCAAGGTGGTCGGGGTGGGCGGCGCCGGCGGCAACGCCGTCAATCACATGATCCAGAAGGGCGTGGAAGGCGTCGAGTTCATCGCCGTCAACACCGACGCGCAGGTGCTTGGCCGCAACATGGCGCGCAGCCAGATCCAGCTCGGCCACACCGGGCTGGGCGCGGGCGCCAAGCCCGAGGAGGCGCGCGCGGTCGCCGTGGCCGAGCACGAGCGCCTCGAAGAG